>CAVDHS010000001.1:0-7917 GCA_963609155.1 Bulleidia sp.
ACTGCGAACCGCGCTAGACCAGTAGTAGCCGTACGAGGTCATACTGCCAAGGGAAGACCCGTTAACGTTACCGGAACGGACAAAATACAACGGATCACCGTGAATGCCAGTCGTATTAATCTTCGTAAAACCATCAGTTGCATAACTCGAACCCGAGCCGGACCAGACGCCTTGCGCTGCTAACATAGTTCCGAATTCCGACACTGTAGCGCTACTGCTAGTCGGACCGTTCGGTAAGCGCCAGCCCGCCGGGCAGATCGAATTCGGCATTTGTGTATAGTTCGATGTGTACTTAGACGAATCGTTCATCGCCGTAGCGGCCGTGAAGTTATAGTAGTTTCCGACTTTATAATGCGTACATTCGGCTTGCGTGTGCCCCGCGGCAATACAAGTCGCAAGTGAATTATACCTAGTGCCGTTATAAACGTAGATATCTTCGTTGCTTTGCGTTCCTTCGGCTTGGTAAGGTTTATAATTATCATTCGTCCAACCCGAAACCGAAGTGTTATTAATCGTCGCCGGCGTAGAAAGGGTTGAATTCGGCGTCCAAGTAATCACGCCATCTTCTTCGCTGTAGCCAGTTAAAGTGTTACCGCTAGTGTCTGTCGAAGTGGTTAAGTTCGTATTTTCAGAAGTTAATGGCGTTAACGGATCGAGCTTAAGGTCGAGGTTCTGCGTCATCCAGAGTTGCGACTTATTACAGTTCTCACCGTCGTATTCGGTACAAACCCGAGCGACGGTATATTCTTGTCCATCACGCTCATCTTCTACAGAGACTTCTTGCCCCACGGCAATCTTCGTACCCCAGTCGGCTACGTTTTGCATCGTGTCCGCGTCCGAAGCTCCGCCCGAGAACGGGTGAACTAAGACATACTTCACTTTCCCCGAATAAGTCCCGGCCGCTTGTTCACCGGAAATATAGGCCGCGTAGGTCGTCGTGATCTCCGAGCCAACCGTTTCGTCCGTTGTCGCGTTCGTCAACCCCGCCACTTTCATGTAATTTTCTGGCACTTTCGAATATTCACTGAAATTGTTCATAATTTGCGGCGTGTCGCCAGTCGAGCTCGCTGTGACTTTCATCGACCAGTTCGAAGTGTTGCCGCTCGTTGCCGTCCCAGTCACAATGTCGGAATCGCTACCGAGAATGCTATTTTTTAGCGAAGTTTCGCCATTAGTGTCGTTTGTGTAGCCGATCGCATAAATCGCGTAGCCCGAAGGATCGTTGCAGAATGTATTGATCGTAGTTTTTCCGATCCCGTCCGCATACGGTTTCGTGCCGCCAGTTTCATAATTCACGGAATAAGTCCCCGTCGGTAAAGTCGCGGTATGTTCCGTGTTCAAGGTCGCAGTCATCGAGCAAGATGATGAAACTGTGACTGAGGCTTTAGTTGTTTTTGTTTCTAGTGCCGCCACTGAAGTCGTCGACGCCGAGAGCGCCGCACCAGAAACCACCGTCGCGCCAACTAATCCCCCAATCGTTAAAAAGTTTGTTAGTTTGTGCATATACCTTTTTCCATTAATGTTAATTTTAATTATATTCCGCTCACGTTAAAAAAGCAAGGGTTTTACTGGTTTTTATTTTTGCGACGTTTGAAAATCGCTCGCACTATCGCCGCGATGATCGCACCCAGCGTCACAATCATTAAAACTAAAAACCAAATCGGGCAAATAATTACATTCACGGATTCGACCGACGACATACCGAGATAATAAACTGTTTGCTCGACTTGTACGACGCCGAATTCCGGCAAATTGCCCACTTCGCGCACTGCATAGCGTTCCGTCCCTGGCATAATCATTTCGGAATATTGTCCGTTATTCTCGTCCGTTGGCAAAATCGTTTCACCAGTGAAAAAGTTTTTTGCCTCGATTTTAACCGTCGCGTTTTCGTGTACATTCCCATTGTTCGAAATTCGCGCCGTCACTTTTACTGGTGTCGTCGGCGAAAATGCCGGCACCGAATTTTCTTTGATTTCTCCGACGTGATTAATTTCGCCATTCACTGTCGCATAAACAACACTCGCCATTTCGAACACGTTCTCGACCGCTAAATCTTCGCTTGAAGTTTGATTATCGTTCGAGCTCACCGTAATCGCCGCGTACTGTCCGCCGCCAGCCGCATCTTCAGGCACTTTGATTTTGAAATTAATTTTTGTCGAAGAGTTCGGCTTTAACGTTCCCTTCGGATTTTCAATCGTAATCCAATCCACAATCGCCGACAAATTTGTTTTTGTCGCCAAATCCGCCGCGTATTCTTCGCCAATCACACTATACGGCGTCACGTTGATTTTATAACTAAAATCATTTTTTGCGTCTGCCGGATTCGTGACTGTGATTGATCCTTCGTATTCTTCACCTGGCGTTAAGGTGAGAGTTTGGTTCATCGGCATCACCGTGAACATATTGCCAAAATCTGCCATATTCCTCCACTTTATTTATTACTATTGTATCATATTTCTCCGATTAGTTTCACCGATTCACTTTCCGGCAATTCCTCAACATTTTTCAATTTACGTTCGATCTGACGCGAAGTAGTTTTCGCATTTTCGATTTTATTCGCGGATTCTTGTAATTTCTTTTGGACTCCGTCGAGCAAATCACCGAATTTGCCAAATTGTGTTTTAATTGCGCCCAGCGTCTGCCAAACTTCTGCTGAGCGTTTTTCAATCGCCACTGTGCGAAAGCCCATCAGTAGACCCGACAGCATCACCGGCAGAGTCGACGGCGAAGCAATAGTGATATTGAATTTTTGCCGAATTTCGTCCGATAGCCCAGGAATCCGAATAATTTCCGCGTATAAACTCTCAGTCGGCACAAACATAATGCCAAAATCCGTGGTTTTCGGCGGGTCGATATATTTGGTTGAGATTTTTTTCGCCTGTTCTTTGACGTCCGTACCGAGTGCCTTTTGATACATCGCGATTTTTGTCTTATCGCCGTCGTCATACGCCGCGATGAGACGCGAATAATTCTCGACTGGAAACTTCGAGTCGATCGGCAGATACACATCGGTTTCTTTACCTGGCATTTTCACCGCAAATTCCACCCGGTCATTCGACCCCTGTTTCGTAATCACGTTTTCCTCGTATTGCGACTTGTTCAGGCTGTCTTCGATAATCGCCCCGAGTTGGACTTCACCATAAATTCCCCGCGTTTTTACCCCCTCCATTACTTTTTTCAAGTCCCCCACCCCCGTCGCCAAAGTTTTCATCTCGCCCAGCCCCTGATACACCTGTGTTAGTTGAGTGGAAATGGACTTAAAACTCTCGTTGAAGCGTTTTTCGACCGACGCCCGCAATTTTTCGTCCACCGTTTCCCGCATTTCCTCCAATTTTTTCTCGTTGCCAGTACGGAGTTCTTCGATACTTTTGGCATTACTAGTTTGCATTCGTTCAATACTTTTTGCGCTACTGTTTTGCATTCGCTCCAGATTTTCCGCAATTTCTTTCCGATTTTCCCGAAAATTCCGGTCAATTGCAGGGCTAAGTTTGGAAATTTCCCCGTCAATCCGAATAATTTTTTCCTCTAGCCGCTTAAAATCGGCCTTTTCCTCTGTGTTTTCGTTTTTTGGCTTCCGCCAAATCACCACGAGCAGCAGCCCAATAATCACCACCCCCATCACCCCTAAAATCACACTATCCATAACCTCATTATATCACAAAAGATGATAAAAAAAATTTGGAGCCGTTTGCGTAGCTCTGGCTCCATTTTGTGAAACAAAAAATTTGGAGCCGTTTACGCAGTTCCGGTCTCCATTTTTACGCAGTAAAAATGGAGCCGACTGTCGGGATCGAACCGACGACCTACGGTTTACAAAACCGTTGCTCTGCCAGCTGAGCTAAGTCGGCAACCACTTTTATTATACCACAATTTTAATAATTGCTAGCCTTAATTTCAAAATATGCCTGCGGATGACTGCAAACTGGGCAGATTTCCGGCGCCTGCGTGCCAATAACGATATGTCCGCAGTTTCGGCAGACCCAAATCGCCTCGCCGTCGCTCGAAAAGACCTTTTTCTCCTCGACATTTTTTAACAACTTCAAAAATCGCTCTTCGTGCGACTTCTCAATTGCCGCCACCCCCTCGAATTTCTCGGCGAGCTCCAAAAATCCCTCCTCGCGCGCCGTCTCGGCAAATTCCCGATACATATCGGTATATTCGTAATTCTCCCCCGCCGCCGCTGCTTTCAAATTTTCCGCCGTCCCCGCAATTTCGCCGCCACTGAGCTCCTTGAACCACATTTTGGCGTGTTCTTTTTCGTTCCCCGCCGTCTCCTCAAAAATCGCCGCGATCTGCTCATAGCCCTCCTTTTTTGCTTTTGACGCAAAATAGGTGTATTTATTCCGCGCCTCGCTCTCCCCCGCAAACGCCTTTTTCAAATTTTCATAAGTTTTCGAACCTTCCAGTTTCATACGCCTCCTTTTTACCTTATATTTTTATATTATATTATATTTTTTCTCAAATTCCAATCCTAATAAAGCCGGTTTGGCCGCGATGAAAGTTCGGCGGAATATTAAAAATTTTGATTTTTAGGCATTTGACCGCAAATGCCTATATATTCGTTCGAATTATCTGTTATAATATATATTATAATTATTAAAAAGGAGCAAAAATGGAAGGAGTTTCTAATTTCTGGACCTCGTTATGGAGCGGAGTCCCAGATGTAGTCATTGCGATTCTCGTTTTGATTCTGGCCTTTATCTGTGCCGCAATCGCGCAATCGTTAATGGTGAAATTATTAAAAGCCGTCGGTCTTGAACGCGGCATGGCAAAAGTCGGCACCGACAAGAAAAACGTCGAAAAAACCCTAAATTTCATCGGTAAGTTAACTTATCTTATTGTTTTCTTGCTGTTTGTACCGGGAATTTTCGAAAAACTCGGACTCAATAACGTCGCTACGCCGATCGTTTCGATGATGAATGGACTGGCGTCATATCTGCCAAACATTGTTGGCGCTTTGATTATCGTCGTCATCGGTTTATTCGTGGCCAAAATCGCGAAAGAATTATTACTACCGCTTTTCAACAAAATGAAAGTAAATGAATGGGCTGCGAAAATTGGCATTGATACCAAAAAAATCAACATCGCCGACATTCTCGCAACTACGGTTTATGTTATTGTAGCAGTTTTATTCGCGGTTGAAGCTATCAGCACACTGGATCTCGACATTCTCACGCGCGTTGGGAACGCATTAATCGCTTATCTCCCTTACGCACTTAGCGCCGCAGCGGTCCTTTTGATTGCCTTCTTGCTCGGCAGCTGGGTCGAGACGACTTTGAATAAAAAATTCAGCGTCAGCGCGTTTACTTCCCTAGTCGCTAAAATCGCGATTATCGTCACCGGCGGTTTCATGGCTTTGAGCCAACTCGGCGTCGCTTCCGCGCTTGTCAATGGCACTTACATGATTGTCGTCGGCGCGTTTGCAGTTGCTTTTGCTATTGCGTTCGGACAAGGTGGACGTGAATTCGCTGCACATCAAATGAAGAAACTCGAACAAAAACTCGATACTAAAAATCGTAAAAAATAATTTCTTCATTTTCAGATAGACCCGTTTCGGCGGGTCTATTTTTGTTGACAGCACACTTGAAAATTAGTATAATGCAATTATGACAAGTACAGATTTAAACGCAATCTCATCAATATTAATAGTCTTTGGGATTTTAGCCATCGTCCTTGCGATCTTTTTGCTCGTGGCGGGCTGGAAAATCTTCAAAAAAGCCGGCGAACCTGGTTGGAAAATTTTGATTCCAATTTACAATATTTACACCATGTTCAAAATTCTCGGCATGACCAATTGGTTTTGGGCTACGTTGGCTACGAGCCTTTGTAGCGATATAGCTATAAATCTTAACGCGATGGCTTCTGACGGTACGAACACGGCTAATTCCGGTTCATTTGCAATAATGATGATTGTAGTGATTATTGATTTAGTTGTGACAATCTGGGGCTCGATTTTGTACTCAATTCGGTTGTCGAAATCTTTCGGACATGGAGGAGGCTACGCTGTAGGGATCTTCTTCCTGCCTTATATTTTCTGGATGATCCTCGGTTTTGGTAGCTCAGAATACAAGAAAATCGATTTCGATAAAGCCAAAAACAATAAAAAATAACTTGGCTTTTGCCGCGAATTTTGGTATAATAAAAAAGGTTGCTGGAGTCGTCTAGTGGCAATGACAAGAGACTGTAAATCTCTCGCGCTTCGCGCTTCGTAGGTTCGAGTCCTACCTCCAGCACCATTTTTTGCAAAAATGCATCAAAAAGCAGGACATCGGATTTCGTTTTGCTCAATGCGAGTCCTACCTCCAGCACCATTTTTACAATCGATTTCACGCCGCGATAGCTCAGTTGGTAGTAGCGCATCCATGGTAAGGATGAGGTCCCGGGTTCAAGTCCCGGTCGCGGCTCCATTTTTTTTGCCCTGTTTTGCATTGTTTGCGTGTCATAAAACGCCTTGAACTAATACGGCTCGTAGACCCAGGCGTCGTTCAGATGGTCGTAAAGAACGCCGCGCTAAAAGCAGGCCTCAGCAAGGACATTCATCCCTACACGCTTTCATGCCTAAGTCCGCAGGCGCTCACTTTAAATAATACAAAATCGCAACTTTAAATAATTACCCCTGTTATGGCACCATCTCAACTTTAAATAATGCGAAATCACAACTTTAAATAATTGCTAATCTATGGTAAAATTAATATAGGAGAAAATATCATGATTAATACGCCCACCCCTAAGTTCGATTCCGACCTCACTAAAACGATCTTGGAACTCGAACACTTAAAAAACCGTCCGTTCGCTAATACTACGAGCGAGGGTATCTTTTTGCAGCTAAAAAGCCTGCTCCATGCCGTTGAGGCAGTATCCTCTGCACGGATCGAGGGCAACCATACCACCATCGCGTCTTATATCGAGAAACGCGACGACAGCGCTCATCAAAACGACGAGCAAATTATCGAGATTTCTAATTTGATTTCCGGTCTGGACTTTATCGACCAGTATGTCATGGAGGAGCCAATTTCTGCCGATTTTATCAAGGAATTGCATCGGGTTGTGGTAGGCGGTCTAACTCATGAGGGAGATAAGCGCGCCGGAGCTTGGCGCGACGAGCCGCGTTATATTACGAACGCTAAACATCAACCGCCTGAACCATACGACGTGCCAAATCTGATGCGCGAACTTATTGACTACATCAATTCTGACGACGGCGAGCAATACGATTTGCTGAAAATCGCCATTGCTAATCATCGTTTTGTTTGGATTCACCCGTTCGGAAACGGCAATGGCCGTACCGATCGTTTAATGACCTACGCTTTACTTTGCAAGAAAGGCTACATTGCACCAAATCGTATGCGTCTGTTTAACCCTACAGCTGTCTTTGCCGGCGATCGCGACAAATACTATGATATGTTAGCGCTGGCCGATGATTACAAAGATGAGCATATCCTAGCGTGGTGTGAATACTTCCTATCTGGCGTTCGTGACGAAATCAAGAAATCTGAATCTCTTGCCGATGCCGAATTCGTGAATAAAAAGTTGCTTCTCCCGGCTATTGACCGGATGGAAAAGGCGAGCAATATCTCTCATCTAGAAAGTGGCATCTTGAGGCGCGCTGTACGCCTCAAGGCTATTAAGGCTAGCGACATAAAAGACCTTTGGAGTAAGGATGTTACTTCCGTTGCCGTCGCACAACAGCTTAAGAAACTCCGTGATCGTAATCTTATTAAGCCCGTTAAAGAGGGTGGTCGCGAATACGAGATTAGCTTTGAAAATAGTGAGCTAACTCGCGTAACACTTGAGCAGATGGATGCGGCCGACCTTTTGCCGATTAGGGTAGATCGTTAGCTAAGGTTTCAATAAACTCTGATATGGAAAACCCTGATATGGAAAGTTCTTCAAGATTAACCTTACCGGGTCTAAGGT
>CAVDHS010000002.1:0-8785 GCA_963609155.1 Bulleidia sp.
CGGGGAGAATCTAAGCCAAGCAAAATAAAAATTTCTCCAACCCGCTGTTATTATAAGCACACTCAATAAAAATTTTCAACCCCGTACCACGGAAAATCGCTAGCATAAGCATTTTGTATTTGTAAAAAAATATTTTATTAACTTTCGCATTAGTAATAGCAACTTTTTATCCCCCAATCCCCCACACCGCCACCCCGGCGGCCACGGAAACGTTAAAACTTTCTTTCCGCCCGCGCATCGGGATTTCAATAAACAGGTCAATTATATCATGGAGCGAATAATCTATGCCGTTTACTTCCTCGCCCAAAATCAAAATCACCCGATCAGACAACCATTCTTTAAGCCCTGGGTCGTTTAGCATTACCAGATTAGACTTTTGAATATTATTCTCTAGCCCCAAAATTTGCCACCCCTGTTTTTGCCATTTTTTCAAGTCCGAAATTATATCACCAGACGAATAAATATCCACAAGTTCTTCCGCCCCCAGCGCAGTTTTATGAATTTCGCGGTCTAATTTGTCCCGCAGATGCGGCAACAAATTCGGATCATGCACCCGCGGTGTGTACCCCGACAGCACCACCCGCGAGACACCAAACCCCTCTGCCGTCCTCAGAATTGCCCCGACATTATAGGTCGAGCGAATATTATGTAAAACCAGCACTATCTCTCGCGCCGGCTGCTGCACCGCGCCAGCGCGCAGAATATCACCGCCACCAGACAGAGGATCACCACCACTAGACAGAGAACCACCGCCACTAGACAGAAACTCACCGCCACTAGACAGAAACTCACCGCCACTAGACGGTGCCGCATCGTTCCCCAGCACTACATCTCCCCTAATTTCTTTAGCGCCCTTTTAATCGCCGGTCGGTCAAATCCGACAATTCGTTCCCCGTCAATTTCCGTCACCGGCACCGTCGCAATATCCGGCTCCTTCGTCGCGTCCATCTCGACATATTCAATCCCCTTTTCGTCTAGCCAATCCATCAGCGCATGACAATACACGCAAGTCGGCGTCGTATAAACTTTTATCATACCCCTATTATACCACTATATTTACCAGCTTGGCTTTTTTCACAAAAATCGTCTTTTTGACGCCATTTTCGGTATATTTTTTCACTTTCGGCTCGTCTAGCGCCTTTTTGACTATCTCCGCCTCATTTTCTAACTCTTCCGCCGATACAGAAAGCTTCGCTCGCAACTTGCCATTCACCTGAATTACCACTTCCACCGTCTCCGCCACGAGATATTTTTCGTCCCACTTCGGCCACTCATCATCCGCCCCTAATTTTTCCAGCATTTCACTCGCAAGATGCGGCGCAAACGGTTTCAAAAGCTTCGCCAGCACCACCAAATCTTCCTCCCCCGCCCCAACCTTATACAGTTCATTCACATATTCCATCAACGCCGCCACCGCCGTGTTGAATTGGCACTTGTAAATATCCGTCGTCACCTTTTTGATAGTCTTGTGCCGAGCATGAACAACCGAAGAAGACGATTGCTCGGCCGTCATATCATCACCAAAGCACAAATTATAACACCGATTCAGGAACCGATACACACCCCCCACGCTCCTCGGGTCCCACGCCGCATCCAGCTCCACTGGCCCGATAAACATTTCGTAGGTCCTAAGCGTATCCGCCCCGTACCCGTCGTTAATTACGTCGAGCGGGTCAATCACATTCCCCTTCGATTTCGACATCTTTTTCCCGTCCGGCGCATTGATATAACCGTGATAAATCAGCTTCTTAATCGGTTCCCGAAACGGCAAAAATCCCTCATCTGCGAAGAATTTGCACCAAAATCGGACATACAAAAGGTGCGCCACGGCATGGTCCGCCCCGACATAAATATCTGTCGGCGCCCAATACGAAATCGCCTCTGGATCCCAAGCATGTTCCGTATCTCGCGGCGAAGCATACCGCCACAAATACCACGACGAACAAGCATAGCCGTCCAGAGTATCCGTTTCGCGCGTCATTTTTTCAAGATGCGTTTCGCCAGTTTTCGGGTCTTTAACCGGAATTTCCACCGTCAACCAATCCTCCGCTTTTGCCAAAGCCGACCGCCCCGACTCATCTGGTTTATAATCCTCCACCTCTGGCAACATCACCGGTAATTGGTCCTCTGGAATCGGATGTGCATTGCCGTCTTTGTCATACGCAACCGGAATCGGACAACCCCAATATCTCTGACGCGAAATCAACCAGTCCCGCATTTTATAAGTCGTTTTCGGCGTGCCAAACTGCCCAAAATCACAAAGTTCAGCCTCCACAATCGGCAAGTCGAACTTCTCCGCAAATTCTCGGTCGCGCTCATCCATTGCCGGCACCGCCATAATTGCCCCTGTGCCATACCCCGCCAGCACATAATCCGCCACCCAAATCGGGATTTTCTCCTTCGTCGCCGGATTAATCGCATACGCGCCCGTAAATACACCTGTTTTTTCCTTATTTTCCTGTCGCTCAACCTCTGACTTTTTCATCGCCGCCGTTTTATACGCCAAAACTTCATCGCGCGCATCATCAGCCACCAAATTCATAAGCTCCGGATATTCCGGCGCCACCACGAGGAACGTTGCCCCATAAATTGTATCTGGTCGCGTAGTAAAGACGGTAATTTTCCGCCCAGAAGCTAGGTCAAAATCCACCTCCGCCCCAACTGACTTCCCGATCCAATTTTTCTGCATAGTTTTAATCTTGTCCGGCCAATCCAACGCATCGATTTCCGACAACAACTCTTCCGCATAATCCGTAATCTTAAAAAACCACTGCTTTAACTTCTTTTTCTCCACCTCGTGCCCACACCGCCAGCAACAACCATTCTCTACCTGCTCGTTTGCCAGCACTGTCTTGTCTACTGGGCACCACCACTGATACGACTCTTTTTGGTACGCCAACCCCCGCCGAAACAACTGCAAAAAACACCACTGTGTCCACTTATAATATTCCGGATCGCTCGTATTGATTTCCCGCTCCCAATCGATCGCATACCCGAGCCGTTTCGCCTGTTTCCTAAAATTCGCCACATTTGTCGCCGTCGCTTGCTGTGGCGAAGTCCCAGTTTTAATCGCGTAATTTTCCGCCGGCAGCCCAAATGTATCATATCCAAACGGCCGCATGACATTCAATCGCTGTTGTTCATAAAACCGCGTCAGCACATCAACAATCGTAAAATTCCGCACATGTCCCACATGTAGCCCCGCCCCCGACGGATACGGGAACATCTCCGCAATATACATTTTCGGCACGCCCTCTTTTATTTCGGCCCGAAACGGCTTTTCCTGCTCCCATTTTTCTTGCCATTTTTGCTCAATTTTCAGCGGTTCATATCTATTCATAAATAATATTATACCAGAGAAACCCATTTTTTAAAACCCACCGACAACAATATGTTATACCACAAAACTTCGGTTTCGCACATCGGCATAAACGATTCGTTCGAGAAGTGGCATATCGCCAGCAAGTACCATTTCATCATCAAACAGTACATTCTCGCCTTCAACTTCAACCGCATCCACCCCAAACGCATAACGTTCGCTCGGATCGTATTCATTGATATATTCATAATACGCCAAAACGTCGAGCGTATCCGAAACGGTTTCTTTTGAAAGCCCTGACCAACGCGCCAAATAACCTTCATACGAATCATCGAGCGGGTTCTCTTCGTAATATTCATTCAAAGCCGTCGTCACTGCTGATTCATTAATCAAGCCCATCGATTCCATTAAAGATTGGTCTTCGATGAAACGTTGATAGTATTGACCAGTGCCCCAATTAGGAGCAGAATTGGCCGCATCGTTACCAACAACGCAAGATTCGCCATTAATATAGCCTAAGTTTGCGTAAATTGTTCCATTGTCTTTTATATCTTGCCATTCTCCAAGAACTGGTACTGCTCCAATAATACTATCTGCGGTCGCATTGCCAGTTCCTGTCATATCGCCAGAAACAGACGCATCGTAAACACCGAATCCCGAAGTTCGTTCTCCGCAATATTTTATATATTTCATTAAATCCGAGTCTTGTTTAATCTTCACATTTCCGTCGCTAGTTTCCGTATCTTCAAAATTGTCCGCAATTGCATTAACCACTTCCGCCGGATCCATATCCATTGTATTTACATCCGTCACGATATATGGATTACAAAACGAATCACCCACCGCGCCAATCGAAGCTAGATACGGGCAAGTTTGTGCATATTCATCTTCATTCGGCAACGTTTCGGCGATCCGTGTCGAAGTCGCTGCTACTGTCGGTGTCATCGCGACCAGCGATGACGATACCACCGAACTACCAGTCGTGAACATACCTGTCAACGAGCTTGCCGTGTTGAATGACATAAGCTGCGTCATAATCGCCCCCATAAAGGTATTTTTTGAAGTAATATCAAACGGGCTTAAAGTCTCGCGTTCGATCTCCGCATCTTCTGCAATTACTTGTTGTTGCACAACCGCAAATCTTGTATATGCCTCCTTAGAAGACAATGAACCACCATTCGTTTTATGAACATCGCCCTGATATGCATTTCCTCCGTACATCAACACGTTGCCCAAATCTTCACCTACCAAATTCGTCACTAAATCCTGCGTTAATGCTTTTACTACCCATGGGGTAATCATGCTAATAACTCCGCTAATTACAAGACTAAGTGTAATTCCAGCTCCTATTTGGATTATTTGTTTACCAATATTCACTCCAGGAATAAAATTAAGAACTGCACTAACTCCAGCTTCCGCCATTCTCGCTATCGTACAAGCGGCAAAAGCGTTGCTAGCAACCCCCACTCCTGCCAGAATTGTATTTGTACTGCTCAAAAAATTGAAACTCTGCACACTTGCATCATTAGGATTCACATAGCCATTACCAAAAAGTGCCGCCATACCCGCAGATTGCATTGCTGATTTTTTTTCTCCTGGTTTTGTTTCAGGCTCAGCGCCCACGGTCATTGATTCTCCTTCGTCTGTCACTGTTTTTCCATTACTAGTAGCAGAAATTACTTCATGATCAACTTTCACAGATTCGTTTAATGTAGTCATAATTTCATTTATCGGTGCATCGTCTCCATATCCTGCCTTAGTTTTGTCAATTGCTTCAAGGTATCCACTTGTTACTTGTAGGATTTGTCCAACCTGAGCTGCTACTACTAATAGCCCCACTACTCCCACAAAATCAGCAACACCACAACCAACTGTTACTCCAGCAGAAATTTTTCCTTTTATATTGTTCAATTTTTTCTCCACTTCTGCTTTTGATTCAGCATTTGCGCTTGAGTTTTTGTCTTTTATGGTTTCATCCTCTTCTTGCGTTCCTCGTCGATCAATCCCGCCACCCGTGCCTTTTATAACCTTCTCTTTTATTTTCTGTTTCATCGTATCAATTCCATTCCGCAAGGTCCCCCCAGCCTTCTCTTTTTCTTCTTTAAAATTGTTCCAAATCCCGCGCGTCAACTTATTGTTCGACAAAAAACTATTAGTCTTCGACCCAAACCAGTTTGCAAATTGCCCACGCCAAGTCTGCGAGCCAGCGCTATAAGCGCTCTTAAACTTAGTATTCGAACGATAATTCGATTCGAAATTATCCGCCGTAATCACTTTTTTCCCGCCCGCGCCATCGTCCATCATCATCACCGTCTGTTTCTTTCCGTTCACATCATAATCATCAACTACTTCAATCCCCTGTTCCGCCAATTTCGTTCGCTGTTTTTCGGAAATCTTGAATTTATTACTGCCAAAAATCGAGCCCTTCACTGGGCTTTTCACGCCATCAGAATCCAGCATTCGTTTCAATAATTTTGCTGAACGTCGCTCAGTTGAAACATGCATCGAATTAAAAGAGTCTCGCAAATTTTCTACAATTGCAAATGGCTGAAAAGCTTGTGCTCCTAACATCATGCCTCCAAAACCAAAGATCGATAGAATAATCGCCGTAATCGGCCCACCTTTCCTAAACCGACCTTTAAACCGTCCCTTGGTTCCCTTCTTCGGGTCTCCGCGTTTCGAGCTACCTTCTACTCCCGCACGGTAAAGTCCGCCCCCCGCCGAATTTTCGTTTTTACGTGCATTATAAAGTCCGCCTTCATTTGCATTCAAATCCGCATCCGTCGCCGCTTGCTCCGCCGAAGACAAATCTTCCGCCGCAGCTGCATTTCCAGCGTTAGTTTTCAACCCACTCGGTTTTTCGCCTCCGCCTTTACCGCCCAAAAAACCTGGCGTAATATCATTTTTCGCTTTTGAAGATAATGGATTAAACTTACGCTTATCTTCCATATTTCTATTTTATCATAACTTTTTTATAAATATTCTCGAATCGGTCCAAAGTTCGCTCAAAATCATGTTCCGCCGCAATTTCCACCGACATCTCAGAAAATCGTTTTCGCAACTTCTCATCTGTTAAAATCGATTCTAGCGCGTGCGAAAGTTCCGAAACCGATCCCGGCGTACACAAAAAACCGTTTTTTCCGTCAAGACAAATCTCTGCCACCGCTCCGCGATTTACCGCCACTAAAGGCAATCCCGACGCCGCTGCTTCAACCAGAACAATTCCCTGTGTTTCAATCTCCGATGCCGTCATAAATACCCAACCTTTTTGATAAACTCGATATAATTCCGGCGGCAAAACTTTTCCTAAAAACTTCACACTTTTCGAAACCCCTAATTCTCGCGCCAACTTTTCCAACCGCACCCGATCCACTCCGTCCCCCGCGATCAAAAGCTCCGCCTCCGGCACTTTTTTCAAAACTTCTCGAAACGCCCGAATCACTAATTCCACTTTTTTCTCCGGGTCAACTCGCCCAACATAAATCGCTGTCGGTTTTTTTGCTTTTTCGCCCGGCTGAAAATGCGACAAATCGACCCCGTTCGAAACTGCCGCCACTGGCACTCCAATTTCATGTTTCGACAATAAATTATTAATCGCTTGCTTCGTTGGCATCGTTACAAAATCACTTTTTTTCTGCCGATTGCGAAAATAGTTCGACAATATCGCATTCGCTGGTTTTTTCAACAACTTCGGCATTTTCAGCGGATCAGTAATTACTTCCGGCTGGTTGTGTTCTGTCGTCACTATTGGAATATTCATTTTTCGCGCCTGTGCCACCACTGACAATCCAATCGGATCCGAAACCTGTACATGTACCACGTCCGGCCGAAAATCCGCGAGAATCCGTTTCACTTCCCGCCCCGGAAAGATCGACGCCCTCAACCCATATTTATACCAAAACTTTTTCTTCTCCGGCACTTTATGAATCTGATCCGGATAAACTCGCACATTCACCGACTTTAAATAACAAACTTTTACTCCGTCCTCGACTCGCGTCAAAGCTTTTCCAGTCTGTGACGGACAAATCACCAAAACTTCATGTCCACGTTTCGCTAAACCAACTGCTAAATTATGCGAAAATACCGCCACCCCGTTAATCATCGGGTAGTACACCGCCGTAGCGATCACGATTTTCATTACAGCGCTTTCGCTTTATCAAGCTGCGGGTCGCGCCCCGCATTAATATCTTCATACGAACGTTCAACTTCCTCATCCGGCGTAATTCCTTCGCCGTTAATCGAGCGATCTTTCGGTGTATACCATTCCGCCGTCGTCACTTTCAAAGTCGTTCCATTCGACAAAGTATATAAGTTTTGAACCACACCTTTGCCATAAGTTTTTTCGCCCACAATCGTCGCTTTACCATAATCTTGCAACGCTCCCGCCACAATTTCCGATGCCGATGCCGACGAGCCGTTCACTAGCACCACTGTCTTCATATCTTTTAAAGTCGCCTTACCAGAACTCGCTTTTTCTTCCGAATTGCCGAAATGTGTCGACTTTTGCAACAAAATTGTTTCATTATCAATCCACAAACTCAACAAATCCTTCGCTGCCGAAACATAGCCACCGCCATTTCCGCGCAAATCCAAAATCACTTTATTCACGCCCTTATCCGCAAATTCTTTTGCAAAACCTTGCACCATTGTCCCCGTATTTTCATCAAATCGTGTCACCGTCACAATCGCCGTCGAACCCGAATATTCCACATAAGCCGAAACATTATTAATCTCTTCACGTTTCATCGTAAATGATTTCTCTTCACCATCACGCACTATCGTCACTGTCACCTCCGTGCCTGACTCGCCACGCACTTTCTTCGCAATTTCTTCCGTCGAAAGATTATAAACTTCCTCGCCATCCACTTTATACAAAATATCACCCGCGAGCATCCCCGCTTTTCGCGCCGGATTGTCCGGCAAAGTTCTTAACACCCGCACATAACCATCTCTCAATCCCATTTCTACACCAATCCCTGCGCCCACATTACCATGCAAATCATCATAAAATTCCGTCGTTTCATCCGCATCCATATATACTGTATATTTATCACCCAACGCCTCAGTCAAACCTTTTTTCGCCCCCTCAATCACGTCCGTCGTCGAAATTTCGCCGTTATAAGAATTCGCCAATTTATTATAAACTTCATTCAATTCCGACCAATTCACTTCTGAACTATGGTCAGTCTCAAATCCGAGATATGGCGCAAATCCTCCAAACCAATTATTCCAATTCGCCCCCAAAACTCCCCCTAGCACCGCCATTACTGTGCCAATAATAATCGCATTACCTAAACTTACCTTCTTTTCCATAAGCCTATTATATCACAAATTAAAAGTGAATATAATTATATCGTCCAACTTCGCCTGCCGGAATTGTACGCGCGCCGAAGTCGCCATAATGCGAACTGCCGGAATAAAGGTAAGTTGCATAAGCGTTATTGTATTCTGTCACATTGATCGAGC
>CAVDHS010000003.1:0-2477 GCA_963609155.1 Bulleidia sp.
CGCCACAACCGCTCGCGCATTTCGCGCGCCGCCTTATTTGTAAATGTCACCGCGAGAATATGCTCCGGCTCCGTTCCATGCGCAATCAAATTCGCAATTCGATGTGTCAAAGTACGCGTTTTTCCCGATCCCGCCCCCGCAAGAATCAATACCGGTCCTTCAAGACATTCAACCGCCTCCTTTTGCGCTGGATTCAAACCCGAAAAAATCTTATTCATCTAATTTATTATACCACTATCTTCGCATAAGCGGAACAAGTCGCGGCAAATCGCATTTTTTCACTAAATTCCCGTCAACGGCACAATATCCGCGCCGAGATGCCTTAATCTCGCCGCAAAATCTTGATAACCGCGGTTGATCGGATAAACATTTCGTAAAATTGACTTTCCTGGTGCCGCCAACATCCCGATCAAAATCACCACCGCCGGCCGTAGCGCTTGCGGCGCGACTAATTCCGCCGGTCGCCAATTCGTCGGCCCTTCGATATACACTCGATGCGCGTCCAAAAGTTCCACTTTTGCATTCAAATTTGCAAGTTCCGTCGTATAGACCGCCCGATTTTCAAATACCCAATCATGAATCAACGTTCGTCCTTCCGCCACCGCCGCAATCACTGAGAAAAACGGTAAATTATCGATATTCAGTCCCGGAAATGGCATCGGATGAATTTTATCCACCGGCGCAATCAATTTCGACTTTTTCACCGTCAAATCCACCAACCGCGTTCGTTCATTCGCCGAATAATATTCTGGCGACAACTCGAATTCCGCATGCATATTTTTCAAAACTTCCAACTCAATTTCCAAAAACTCAATCGGCGCCCGCATCAAAGTGATTTCCGAATGCGTCGCCAGCGCTGCCGCGATAAAACTCATCGCTTCGATCGGATCTTCCGAAATATTATAATCCACATCGAAATTAAATTCCGGCCGCCCGATCACTTTCAGCGTCGTCGTCCCGATCCCCATAATTCTCACGCCTAATTTTTCCAAAAAGAAACAGAGATCCTGAACCATATAATTCGGTGAAGCTCCGACAATCGTTGTTTCTCCCGACGACAGTGCCGCCGCCATCAAAACGTTCTCTGTTACTGTATCACCTCGCTCCGTCAACACAATATGACGCCCACTTTGATCGTTCAAAACTTTCTGATCCACTTCCACTTCGTAAAAACCCGGGTTCTTCTCTGCATCCACTTTCAACCCAAAACCCTCCAGCGCCTTCAGATGCGGTTCCACCGTCCGTGTGCCGAGTGAACAACCACCAGCATAAGGGATTTGAAACTTCTCATACCGATGTAAAAGCGGCCCGAGAAACATAATAATCGAGCGCGTTCGTCGCGCTGCTGCCGTGTCCATTTCGTCTAATTTCAATTCACGTGGTGATATAATTTCGAGGTCGCGATGACGGTTCGTCCAATGACATTTCACCCCAATTGACTCCAAAACTTCAATAATCCGAAAAACTTCCTCAATTCGCGCAATACGGTGTAAAACTGTTTTCCCAGTATTCAAAAGCGCCGCACAGAGCAATGCCACCGCCGCATTTTTCGAAGTATTTACCGTAATTTCCCCCGAAAGTTCTTTTCCGCCCCGAATCCGATAACTCTGCGAAACCGAGTCATTTATAGAGAGAATTTGCTTTCCAAAAGCCTCCGACATTTTTTTAATCATCGTCAGGGAAATATTCTGTCCGCCCTTCTCAATTCGATGAATTGCCGACTGCGACGAACCGACCGCCTCCGCGAGTTCTTCCTGCGTCCACCCCTTTTCAATCCGCATATGTTCGATCGTTTCGCCGATCACTTGCTGATAAGTTCGTTCTCTTTTCATAAATAAATTATATCACAGGGTGAATAATTGTAAAGTGTGTTATAATTTATTTTATGAAAACTATTCGAGATTTTAACCCCAAAAACAAAACTATTTTAGTCCGTGTCGACTATAACGTCCCCTTAAAAGACGGCAAAGTGGCAAATGATTTACGTATTCGCGCCAGTCTTCCGACTCTGAAATATTTGCTCGATCATGGCGCTAAAAGACTGATTTTAATCTCGCATCTCGGTCGTCCCGAAGATAAATACGACCCTAATTTTACACTTTCGCCAGTTTCCGATACTTTGCGCGAACTGTTGCCCGAAATTTCATCCGAATTTTCCGATGAACATAAAATCGGTTTTTATCCTTTACCCGAAGCCGGCGAAAAAATCGCTATTCCTGACTCCGTCAAAGTCGCATTATTAGAAAATTTACGTTTCGATCCAGGCGAAAAAGCCAATTCCGCCGATTTTATTAAATCAATCATCGATGCGACTGGCGCTGAAGCCTTCGTTCAAGACGGTTTCGCCGTCATTCATCGCGCACACGCCTCAACCGATGCTGTGAAAAACTTTTTGCCGGTTTATGCTGGATTTTTAGTTGAAAATGAAGTCAAAAATCTCACCTCTGCTATTGAAAATCCCGAAAAACCAGTTTTAC
>CAVDHS010000004.1:0-17032 GCA_963609155.1 Bulleidia sp.
TCCCGAACCATTATCCGCGCTCGCTAGCCAAATCGCGTTCCCCTCACTTTTGCCGAATTTTCGTCCCGTCACTGGATCGATAATCAGTGGCGTCGACCACACATCCGCACCCGCTCCTTCGAGCCGTCGAATCAAATGAATTCCCGAAGTACAATTTCCGTATTGATCCGCTCCGCATAACTGCAAAGAAATTCCATGTTCGCGAAACAGATGCAAAAAATCATAGCCTTGAATTAAAGTATATGAAAATTCCGCATAACTAATTCCCGAACCACCTTCACCGATTCGATTTTGCACAAATTGTCGATCTAGAAGTTGTGTCATCGAAAAAGCTTTTCCAACTTCACGCAAAAAATCTAAATAATTAATTTTCGCGAACCAATCCAGATTATCCACCATCGTCACTTTTTCCGAATTGAGCACTTTTTTAATTTGTTCGCCAATACATTTTTTATTATGTTCAACTTCATTCAACGGCTTCAATTCTCGTTCATCATTCTCTTTCGGATCGCCAATTTGCCCCGTCGCTCCACCAACCAACAAATACGGCTCATATCCGTGCCGCACAAAACACGCACACATCAAAAGTGCCGCCAAATTTCCAATCGTCAACGAATCCGCCGACGGATCCACGCCCAAATAAAACTTTTTCGACGCCCGCGTATCTAATTCCGCCGCATTCTCAATCGTCGTCTCGGCCTTAAACCCCCGATAAATCAACTCTTCTGATAATTTCATATTTTTATTATATCACAATTTCTCACCCGCTCGCGCGCGATTTGCCCACGCATCCGCCAGCTCATTATATTTCATTCCCGCCGTCACCATCGTTTCATTATTTTATAATTTCGTCAATAATACCATATTCCAACGCCTCTTCCGCACTCATCCAATTATCTCGATCCATGTCTTTTTCAACTTGCGCCAACTTTTTCCCCGTATTTTTCGCAAAAATTTCCGCTAACCGTTTTTTCAAAAACACACCTTCACGCAACATAATTTCTTGATCGGTAATTTTCCCTTCCGTTCCTGATGACGGTTGATGAATCATTACTCGCGCATTCGGCAAACAACATCTTTTACCTTTCGCACCCGACGACAACAGCATCGCTCCCATCGACGCTTGTAAACCAATCCCGATCGTTTCCACGTCCGGCTCGATATAATTCATCGTATCAATAATCGCCAGCCCATCATAAACACTCCCGCCAGGCGAATTAATATACAATTTAATCGATTTTTTCGGATCTTCATGCGCAAGATACAAAAGTTGCGCAATCACCAAATTCGCCGTATGTGAATTCACATCTTCGCCGAGAAAAACAATTCGATCATTCAACAACCGCGAATAAATATCATACGCTCGCTCGCCTTTATTCGTTTCTTCAACTACTGTTGGCACTAAATAATTTTTCATTTTTGCTCCTTTATTAGTTTTAATTGATCATTTTTTAATTTCAACACCGGAATATCACCTTTATTCAATTCACCCATAATAATTTTTTCCGACAACATCGATTCAACTTCATCTTCAATTTTTCGTCTCAACGGTCGCGCACCATTTTTCGGGTCATAACCTTCTTCAATCAAATAATTTTTCGCTTCTTCGCTAACTTTCAATCCAATCCCCTTTGTCGCCAATCGCTTCTTTAAATCATTAATCAAATTGTCAAAAATCCGTTCTACATTTTCTCGCGTCAAAGCATGAAAAACTAAGACATTGTCTAAACGGTTCACCAACTCTGGCCGCATCACTTTTTTCAATGCTTTCATTGCATAAGATTTATTTTCTTCATACTCTTCCGCCAGCGCTTTTTTATCTTTTTTCGTTTTCGCGCTAAACCCGAGTTCACTTTCACGATACATTTCGCTCGAACCGAGATTCGAAGTCAAAATCACAATCGTATTATTAAACTTAATTTTATTACCTTGTCCATCCGTCAAAACACCGTCTTCCAAAATTTGTAACAACAGATTAAACACATCCGGATGCGCTTTTTCAATTTCATCAAACAAAATCACCGAATATGGCTTTCGTCGCACTGCTTCCGTCAATTTTCCGCCATCGTCATAGCCGATATATCCCGCCGGCGCTCCGACTAGTCGCGAAACATTATGTTTCTCACCAAATTCCGACATATCAATTTTTACCAACGCATTTTCGCCGCCAAAAACTTCTCGCGCAATTACCCGTGCCAATTCCGTTTTCCCAACGCCAGTCGGTCCCATGAACAAAAACGAACCAATCGGTCGCCGAGAATCCGCAATTCCGCTTCGTCCGCGCCGAATCGCTTTCGCCACCGCATCAACCGCCTCATCTTGTCCAACTATCGATTCTTTCAGATGCTTTTCAAGATCCATCAACATTTTCATTTCACTGCCATGCACTTTCGAAACCGGAATGCCTGTTTTCAGCGACACTGCCGTCGCTAAATTTTCTTCCGTCAAAGTTGGCTGTTTTATTTCTTTCACGCCCGCCTTTTCTAATTTCTTGATTTGATTATTCAATTTCACCGCTTCAGTTTTATAATTCGCTGCTTTTTCATAATCCTCTTTTTCCGCCGCTTCTTCAATTTTTCGTTCCAACGTCGCCTTCTCGATTTTCATCTTTTTATATTGCCCACCACCTTTTTTGTCCGCTGCCACTTTACAAATCGCACTCGCCTCGTCGATAATATCAATTACCTTGTCCGGCATAAATCGATCGTTAATATAGCGTTGCGACATCGTAATCGCCGTTTCCAAAATCTCGTCCGGAATTTGTACACCATGATGTTTTTCATAATGTTTTTTAATCCCCTTTAAAATCCTCAAAGTCACCGTCGCTGAAGGTTCTTCGACAATCACAGTTTGAAAACGTCGTGACAAAGCTTTGTCTTTTTCGATCGAACGCCGATATTCATCCAAAGTCGTCGCGCCAATTAAATTGATCGAATTTCGCGCCAGCGCCGGCTTCAAAATATTCGCTGCATCCATCGAACCTTCGCTCGACCCCGCTCCTGACAAAAGGTGAATTTCATCAATAAATAACAACACCGAATCGTCGCTCGTTGCCTCATCCACAATTCCTTTAATCCGTTCTTCAAATTCACCCCGGAATTTTGTCCCCGCCACTACTGAAGATAAGTCCACTTGATAAATTTGTTTGCCGATCAATCCACCCGGCACTTCATTTTTTGCAATTCGCGTCGCCAAACCTTCCACAATCGCCGTCTTGCCAACTCCAGCTTCGCCGATCAATACCGGATTTGATTTTGTTCGTCGCGACAAAACCGTCACTACACGTTCAATTTCACTTTCACGTCCAATCACCGTGTCCAATTTTCCCGCCTTCGCCTCTTCAGTTAAATTTTTTCCATACCGATTTAAAAACTTCAACGGCGACTTTTTCAAATATTTCGCTTTTTCCGCTTTTAATTTCTCGTCTTTTGTTTGTTCTTCCACTAAATCTTCAATTCGGTCTAAAATTTTATCCGTATCAACCTTCAATCCTGTTAAAATCAACGATGCCCTAGAATTCGGTTGCGAAAGTAAAGCGTATAAAATATGCTCCGTCCCAATCACCGTCAAACCTTGTTCTTCAGTGAAATTTTGCGCCATGCGCAAAGTCAAAATCACCGCTTCCGACAGTGACATCATTGCCATATCACTTCCCGGCACTTCCACCGCAACTTTATTCAGTGCTTTTTCAACTTCTTCCAACGTTGCGCCTTCATTTCGCACCATTCGCGCGCCCGTCGAGTTATCCATTGACATAACTCCAAGCAACAGATGCTCTGTCCCCATATAACCGTTATTATATCTTTTACTGTAATAGTCCGCCTTTTGGAGCGCAAATCGCGCATTTTCCGAAAGACGACTCATTATTTCACTAAATTCTGCTTGCATACCTCTATTATATCAAATTAGCACTCATATTGCAAGAGTGCTAACCTCCCATTTCTCGTGCCATTTTTTCCAGCTTCCGAAAATCAATTTTATTCGCTTTTGTTAGTGGCAATTCGTCCAAAAATATCACTTTCCGCGGCAATTCATACGGTTTCAAAATCACCCGGCGTTTTCCCACGTAAAACGGTCGTGTCGCATCCGTCACAATTTGCCGCCGCACTTGATTATTATGACCCACACCCTCTTTAGTCACCACAAACGCATACGACGCTAATTTTAGTTTTGCATCCGGCCCTTTCACCACGTAGCACCGCTCAACAAGTTCCGACTTCGCCACCGCAAGACGCACCACTTCATAATAAACTTTCGCCGGCAAATTATTAATAAAGAACGTTGCCCGCCCAACCAACGTCACAAAACCAGTTTCCGACACCGACGCAAGATCGCCTGTATTTACAAATCGCTTGCCGTTCACTTTGATGATTTTTTCTTCCGTTAATTCCGGCCGATTATAATAACGATTCAAAATATGTTTACCGTGTACGTATAAAATCCCCGTCCGTCCAAAATTCAATTCTTCGCCCGTCTCCGGATCAAGAATCATCACGTGCGCTCCCGGTACAATTTTTCCGACTGTATCCGGATGATAAGTCGCTCCGACTGCCACCGTGATGCTGCCAAGACATTCTCCCACGCCATAACCATTGCACATTTTTACCGTCGCACCGTGTGCCTTAAAAAACTCCGCTGCCGCCACCGAGGCATTTTTTTCCAGCCTTTCCCCGCCCGAAATATACATTTTTGTCGCCGACAAATCCACTTCTGGCGACAACGCTTTCGGCAACATATCGAGCAGTAGTGGCACCGCCTGCACCACGTTAATCGGCTTACTAAAATAATAATCCAAATTTGTTTCGTTAATATCCGGCGTCAAAATCACCGAACTTCCACCGATGATCGGCGTCATCACCGAAGTCCAAAATCCATACGGACAATCAAACTTCACAAACGACAGCCAAGTTGTAATTTCCTTATCCCACATTTTAATTCCCGATGCGGCCTTCGAAAACAGTGCTGCCGCAATCAAATTTCCATTCGTAAACACCATCGGCTTCGGTCCCGAAGTTGAACCCGAAGTAAACGTTACAATTGCCTCATTTTTTCCGCCAAAAATATTTTTCGGCACATGCCCATGATATTTTTCCGCAATTTCCACCAGCGATTTTTTCCCAAGCATAAACGTTTCTACAATTGTCGTCTCAAACTTCTTCTCGTCATAATCCGACGTCAAATTAACCACATTTTTCACCGATTTAGCATCTTTTTTCAAGCCTTTAATTCGTCCCGCAGTTTTATGTTGCACGATCAAAAGTGACGATTTAAATTCCTCAATATGTCGCAGCAATGTATCGCGCGGAGTTTTCTCATCCAAAAACGACACCAACGCACCGATTTTATTCGCTGCCAAAAAAATCACAATATTATCATACATCGACCGCGCCGTATAAACCGTAATAATATCACCTTTTTTAATTCCCAGTGCCAAAAATGCTTTTGCCAAGATTTTCCGATCCCGTTTCAATTCTCGTCGCGTAAAATTCAATTCTTTCTGATTTACCACCGTATCATCCCAATGCCGAAAACTCGAAATATTAAATAACGCCGAAATGCTCAAAGGCGGTACGATCGGATCACGTTGTTTATTTTTGATTCTTAACATAACTACCTCGCTTTTTACCTCTTCATTATAACACATTATGTTATAATTGGGGTATTATGATTACTAAAGCTATTATTCCGGTGGCTGGTTGGGGAACTCGTCGGCTGCCGATCACCAAAATTATCGAAAAATCAATGCTCCCCGTCGGGAACCGTCCGCTAGTTGATTATTCGGTTCAAGAACTCATCAAAGCGGGCGTCAAAGATATTTACATGGTCATCTCGAACGTCGAGCCCTGCCAAGTCCAAGAATTTTACAAGGACAATTTGGCGCTCAATCAATATCTCACCGCTCGCGGCAAAGAAGATCGTCTAAAACTTGCCAAAACTCTGCCCGACGATGTCACTATTCATTACACGGTTCAAGACCCCGCCGGCAAATACGGCACTGCCGTGCCTATCGCCATGGTAGTCGAAGAATACAACTTAAACGAGTCAGTTTTAGTTTTTATGGGCGACGATTTTATTTGGAATCCCGACGACGAATCCGCTTCCGAATCCTTGATTAAATCTCTCCAGTCTCCGACCGAATCCGCCATTCTTGGCGTCGAAATCGACAAAAACGAAGTCGAAAAATACGGCGTTTTGTCCGCGGAAGATGGAAAATTAGTCGGCGTAGTTGAAAAACCCACCCCCGAAGAAGCACCGAGCAACTTAATCAATGTCTCGAAATACATCATGTCTCCAGAACTTTTACAAAAAATCGTCAAATATGTTGATGAACATGATTTCGGACCGCTCGACCAAGAATATCTCGTCACCGATCCAATCGACGATTTCATTAAAAACGGTGGTATCATGCGTGTCGCCCCGACTTCCGGCCAATATCTCGACGGCGGTTCAGTCGAAGGCTGGCTTCACGCAAATAATGTCGTCTGCGGTCATTAATCCCTTAAAAATAGCTGATTTTTCCTCAGCTATTTTTTATTTTTTACTCTGGTTTCATAATCAATGGCGGTGCCCAAGTTTTCGGATATTCTTCTAATCCGAACAACATCGCAATCGTCGCCGCCAAATTCGCCAATCCCGGATTTTCCAATTCCGACATCTGATATTTGTGCCGATTTAAAGTATTATCATAAATCACGCATGGCACTTTATTAGTAGTATGCGAAGTTTTCGGCGCGCCTTTTTTATCCAACAATTCTTCCGCATTGCCATGATCTGCGACTACAATTAACACTCCCCCCAACTCATCTACTTTCGCTGCCAATCGCGCCAAACTCAAATCAATCGCCTCCATCGCTACGATCGTTGCCCCCATATTTGCCGTATGTCCAACCATATCTCCCCCCGGATAGTTAATTCGCACAAACTTAAAATCTGCCATTCGCGCTAAAACTGTATCCGTAATTTCCGCACTTTTCATCCACGGTCGCGTTTCAAACGGCTCAGTATAAGATTCCACTTCAACGAATTCTTCGCCTTCCGCCCTATCATAACTATCGCCATTAAAATAATATGTAATATGCCCAAATTTCACCGTTTCCGAACATGCCAACTGCGAAATACCGTGTGCGCTTAAAAATTGGTTCAAAGTTTCGGTAATTTCTGTAATTTTCACCGGCTCCACCAACCGATGCTCCGGCACGTGCGTATCCGAATTATATTCCGTCATACCGACAAAATACACGTCGTCCGGCGTATAATTTCCTCGATCAAAATACGGAAAATCCCAATACGTAAAGGCTTGCGCAATTTCGATCGCTCGATCCGCTCGAAAATCAAAATAAATCAACGCGTCGCCTTTTTTAACCTGTCCAACCGGCCGTTCTTTTTCATCCACCACCACGAATGCTGGCAGATATTGATCCTGCACTTCCGGATCGATTCGCCGCATCATATTAATCGCCTCAGTCGCTGTCGGGAAATAATATTTCGCTTCACCTTCGACCATCATATCCCAACCTCGTTTCACCACTTGCCAATCATTTTCATACCGATCCGCCACTGTTGTCATCCGTCCACCACCCGAAGCAATTTTAATATCTGCATCGACAAATTTCATTACAAATTTTTCAAATCGCTCAATATATTTCGGTTCCGAACGTGGTGCTACATCACGTCCATCAAAAATCGCATGCACTCGCATTCGCCGCACACCTTCTTTATAAGCCTGTTCAATCATCCGTTCAAGCTGTGAAATATGGCTATGAACTCCCCCATCCGAGAAAATCCCCGCGAAATGAAGCGTCCGCGGACCCATCTCTCCATTATAGCACACCTCGGCAGATTTGTCAACTTCCCCCTTGTTTTCTGTCATATTTTCCTCTAAAACCCGTTGAATCGCGTTTTGCCATGCCTCCGATTCAAAAACCGTTCCATTTTCAAAAGCTTTTTCGATATGAGCAATGCCATGTTGAAAAACTCGTCCTGCACCCATGGTATTATGCCCGACTTCAGAATTGCCTACTTGTCCTTCAAGCAGCCCCACTGCTTCGCCCGAAGCTTCCAAAGCTTCGTGAAAATATCCTCGCGCCGCTCGCCCGAGCCACGGCGTTCGTGCTTTTGCCACCGCGTTTCCGTTCCCGTCCGGAGCTAATCCCACCCCATCGAGAATTGCTAAAACTATCGGCCCATCATACGATAATTTTTCCATAAGCTTATTGTATCATTTTACAACAATTTTTTCAATTCGTTTTTATATGCCTCGACACCTGGCTGGTCAAATGGATTCACGCCAAACAATTTCGCCGAAACTGCACAAGCTAATTCGAAAAAATAAATCAACTCACCAAAGCCCATCTCGTCATACGATGAAACGCCGAGATTCAAAACTAAAATTCCGCCTTCCGTATGCGCCGTGCGCACCGCCGAAGCAATTTTCGCATTTCGCTCATCGGTTGGATAGTCAATCACTGTTTCCCACAAATTCCGTCGCCCGTCCTGCATAAATTGTCCCAGAGAATGCAAATCCGTTGAATAAATCAAACTCACCGGCAAAACTCCTTGTTTATTTTTGCCTTCACTTTCACCAAACAATTGTTTCAGCCATTCATTGAAAAAATACGTCGCTGGCTCAACACTCGCAAATACTTCCGTATCATAACCTTTTTGTCCCAGCTCATATCGCATCCACGCATACTTCGTCGCCGGCTCGACCGTCGATTCAACCGCCTCCGCCGCGCCTTCAAGCAATTTATCAACATTAATTCCCGCCACTGCCATCGGCAAAAGTCCAACTGCCGACAAAACGGAGTAGCGCCCGCCGACATCATCCGGTACTACAAATCGCGTATAGCCTGCCGCCACTGCTTCATCATGTAAAGCTCCTTTTTTTCGGTCCGTCGTCGCGTAAATTCGGTCAATCGCTGCCTCCTCGCCATATTTCTCGATCAATTTTTTCTTAAAAGCATCAAAGGCAATCGCCGGCTCGAGCGTTGTGCCAGATTTCGAAATCACATTCACCGAAAAATCATGATCCCCAACTTTTTCTAGCGCATGGTCGAGCTCTCGTTTCGACAACGAATTTCCCGCATAAATAATTTTCGTTTCCGATTTCGGTCTTAAAGCCTCGATTATCGCCCGATGCCCAAGATACGATCCGCCAATTCCGATACAAACTAAATATTCGCTTTCTTCCTGGATTTTTTTCGCCGCTTCTTTGACTCGTACGAATTCCCCCATATCAAACTTTCGCGGCAAAGTCAACCATCCCCCCATTTTGTCTTGCGCAATTTCCTTCAAAATTCCCGCCGTCTTCTCTTCGTCTATTTTTGGGCTGAAATTTACTGTTATCATATTACCTCCAAATTATCCTAATTATACCATAGCGAACTTATTTTTCGAAATATTTTAAGTTTCTCATTCGGTAAAATTCATGTTATAATATTTTCAGGCCCGAGTGGCGGAATTGGTAGACGCGCTAGCTTCAGGTGCTAGTGATAGCAATATCGTACAGGTTCAAGTCCTGCCTCGGGCACCACTAATTGGAAAAATCCCTCGACTAAACTACTCATTTAAAAATCGCCAGCTAAATTACTGACGATTTTTTGAATTATATTTTTTGAATTAAACTTGCCGAACTTTAATCGTATCCGTTCCGATTTTGTTTTTGTCGCCCGACACAATCACCGCCATCAAATCTTTTTCGCCCGCTTCTGTTCGCAAATATCCCGCTTCCTTCAATTCTTTCGCCAAATTAAATCCAAAATCTTCTGTATACGGTCGCACGAATGCCGAATTCGCATAAATCAACGCCAGCTGATTTGCTACTCGCGAATTTGGCGTTACCGACACAATCGGCAAATTCGGCCGTTGCGCCGCAATCGCTTTTGCCGTTGCACCGCTCGCCGTCTGACAAACCATCACATTCGCTTCCATTTTTTCCGCCAATCGCGCCGCCGCATCCGAAATCGCATCATAAACTTCCGAATCTCCCATCGGCGATTGCGAAAGTGGCGCGATACGTGTATGATTTTGCGCATATAAAATCACTTTTTTCATTTCTTGTACCGTTTCAAGCGGATATTTCCCGTTCGCCGTTTCGTCCGATAACATCACTACGTCCGCACCCTGAATCACTGCCGTCGCCACATCCGAAACTTCCGCTCGCGTCGGCTCCGGATTTTCCACCATCGACGATAACATCTGCGTTGCAACAATACACAACTTCGCATGCATCCGACAAAGCGCGATTAGTTTTCGTTGAATAATCGGCACCACTTCCGCACCCGCTTCGACCGCCATGTCTCCGCGTGCCACCATAATCCCGTCCGCCGCCTCGACGATCTCTTCCAAATTCCGTTCACTTTCAATCGCTTTTTTCGTCTCAATTTTCGCAATCACTTTCGCCGTCGAACCGTACGACAATAAAAGTTGTTTCAATTTCAAAATATCTTCCGCTTTCTGGACAAACGACAACGAAACATAATCATAATCACATCCCGCGCCATATTCAATATCCGCCAAATCTTTCGGCGTCAAAATATCGCCGCCAAAATCCGTGTCCGGTAAATTTAGTCCTTTTTTCGACATAATAAATCCGTCGTTTAAGATTTTCACTTTAACCGCTGTTTCCGAAACAATTTCGATCACTTCCGATTTCACTTTGCCGTCAAACATCGACAACGGTTCGCCGACTTTCACTTTTTCCGCTAAATTGTATTGTACCGGCACCGTAAAACCGCCGTCATGAACAAATTCACGCGCATCCAAAACGACTTCGTCGCCTTTCTTCAAATTTAGATGATTATCCTTCAACATCCCCAACCGAATTTTCGGTCCTTGTAGATCCTGCAAAATCGCCACCGATCGACCTTTTTTCGCCGCCGCCGCTCGAATCCATTTAATTTGTTGATCGCGCTCCTCGTTTGAACCGTGCGAACAGTTTAATCGGCATCCGTTCACCCCCGCCATAATCACCGCCTCCACCATTTCCGCCGAATTTGTTGCCGGCCCAATTGTTGCTAAAATTTTTGTTCGTTTAAAAAGTTTACTCATACTAATATTTTACCATAAGCTTTATTTTATGATAAGATAAACTTATGATAAAACATAAGCGTCATGCAAAATATTCTTCGCGTTATCGTTCACGTTATCGCTCGGAACCTCGGCCAAAAAACGCTTTTAATTTGAAAAAACCTCGTCCTTCTTTGTTCGATTTTTTTTGCGCTACGATGCAAAGTTTACGCAACTCATTCCGAAAATTACGTCTTTCAATCCGAAATTTAACTGCGAAAAAAGTTGTGCTTTCTGTTATCGTCACCGTCACAGTTGTAGTTTGCGTCGCGATCATCAGCGCAATTTTCGCCGACCCCGAACGTCGAGTTAATTCCGGTCTTAAAACTCTCGCGGCGGATTATTATGAAAATATTTTTTATGCCGATCTCACCACTTCCGAAAATTATTCCGGCAACCCCGAAATCGCGCTCGAAAAATATCAAACCACCGGCATCGCTCCCGTCACTCTGCGCCAACTTTCACTTTCCGACCGCACCGATAAAAATCTCACCGACTTTCTTCTCGAATATTGTGACGCGAACAGCACTACCATCACTATCTTTCCCGAGTCGCCATATTCAAAAACTTCCTACCATGCCGAATATTTTTATGCTTGTAATTTTTAGTTCGTAAAAATATCTCATTTGTAGTACACTTTTACGACACTTTGTACGACAAAACGCTAATCGCTTTTTTCAGCTAATTTCAAAAACTCTACTTCATTCATCGTCGGAATTCCCAACTTCTCCGCCTTATCGGTTTTTGACTTTCCAGGCTTTTCGCCCACAATCAGCGCCGTAGTGTTTTTCGTCACCGTCGAAGTTACCGTCGCGCCAAGCGCTCGCAATTTGTCCTCCGCCTCTTCTCGCCCCATACTTGCCAAAGTCCCGGTTACAATATACGACTTTCCAGTCAAAGGCAAAACTGCCCTCATTTCCTCCGCCGGCCACACCCCAAGCTCTTTTAATTCCGCGAGCATTTTTGTATTATCTTCATCCGCAAACCACGCCAAAATCGCCTCCGCCACAATTTTGCCAATGTCCGGCACTGCTAGCAGCTCTTCTTCCGTCGCTTCCGCCAGTCTTTCCAAATTCAAAAACTCCCGCGCTAGCGCAACTGCCGTCTGTGCCCCCACATGCCGAATTCCTAGCGCCGTAATAAACTTCGCGAGTGGCGGATTTTTCGCTTTGCTAATTGCCTCCACTAAATTTTTCGCCGACAAGTCGCCAAATCTTTCCAATTTTGCCACTTCCTGAACTTTCAGCCGATATAAATCCGCGATCGTTTTTACCATGCCCGCGTCAATTAGCGCCGCTACATTTTTCTCTCCTAACCCCTCAATGTTTAGCGCCGGTTTCGACGCATAATATTCTACCGCCCGTTTCAAAATCTCATCCCCACTCTCGCCCTTTACTCGATACACCACCTCCCCTGCCGGCCGCTCAAATTCCAAATCTGGATATTGCTGTCTCAAGGCTTTTTCGTAATCAAATTTTTCCGATTTTTCCGACCGCAGAGTCAAAAGCACTTCTTTCACTTGCGGAATAATGTCGCCCGCCTTGTAAATAATCACCGTATCACCAATCCGCACATCCAACCTCGCGATTTCGTCCGCATTATGCAAAGATGCATGACGCACTGTTGAACCAGCCACCACCACCGGCTCCAAAATCGCCACCGGCGTCGCCGCCCCAGTTCGCCCGATCAAAATCACAATGTCCTGCACCACCGTCGTCGACTCCTCTGCCGGAAATTTAAACGCCACCGCCGCCCGCGGAGTCTTTCCCACAATCCCTAGCCGATCATAAATTTCACGATCATTAATTTTAATCACCATCCCGTCCGTATTAAACGGCAAACCTTTCCGGTAATCATCCAACTGCGCAATATATGCAAACATTTTTTTCGTTTCGGCGCGCGCAAACACACGGTCCTCATTTGAAGTCTGAAATTGATGCGCTCTTAGCCATTCATAAGCTTCTTTATGTGTTTTCAAATTCGGTGTCACCAAATCATACGCGATAAATTTCAGCGGTCGACTCGCTGCCACTTTTGGATCAAGTTGCCGAATCGACCCCGCCGCAAGATTTCGCGGATTTGCAAACTCTGCCTCACCTTTCTTACGTTGTGCCTCGTTTAATTTTTCAAAATCCTCCTTAAAAATCACAATTTCCCCCCGCACCTCAACTTCGCTATCTAAAGAAGATACGCCATTTTCGGACACGCTCAAAAGCGCTCGCCCAAGTTTACGGTCTAAAAAGAACGTATCTTCTTCATTCCACAACCTTAAGGGTATATTTTGAATCGTTTTAACATTCAAAGTTACGTCTTCACCCACCATTCCATCTCCGCGCGTCACCGCCTGCACCAAAACCCCATTGCGATATTTTAGCGCGCACGCCAGCCCATCCATCTTGATATCCGTAAAAAACTCTGTAATCTCCCCTCCAGGAATTAATTTTTCATTTCGCGCAATCCAATCCTGAATTTCGCCCTCACTAAACACATCTGCAAGCGAAATCATTCTTTTTTCGTGGCGCACTTTCTCAAACTTATCCAGCGGTTTCCCCGCCACTCGTTGCGTCGGCGAATCTGGCGTAATCAGTTCCGGAAATTCCGTCTCCAGCAAAGTCAGTTCATGCTTCAACGAATCTGCCGCCGCCTCACTCATAATCGACTCATCCAAAACGTGATAATGATACCGATAATCATTAATCAGTTCGCGCAATTTCAAAATCCGCGCATTGGCCTCACTTTTCTTCATAATTCAACATCCATCGGTAATACATATAAAGATATGCTGTCACATAAATTATCGTGAAACAAGTCATCGTTGTCAAACAAATCGGCACAAACGGTATTTCTGCTGCCCATTCAAATGTTTTCATCCATAAATCAAACAAAATCAACGGCAACATCACCAAAACCCAAACGATCGCTAGCATAATTAACAACGCCACCAACCGCAAAATAAATTTTATTCTCCGCCCAATCATTAATTCTGATGCTGTTCGCAAAGCTTTCATTGGGTAGAGTCCCGGCGCACTCACCGCCACTAAAGCGATCAGAGATGATGACAACAAATATCCTGACAAAATAATCATCAGCGCCGCAAAAATGAAAAAGACCAATGCATAAAATGGCGTTGCCAAAAATTCCGTCTGCACTGCTGCCGAATAAGCAATCACCAAAGCAAAAATCGGAATACATTGTAATACTGCCACGAAAAACACCATAAAGGTTGAAATCAATGGCGTCATCGCATTATAAAGTCCATCCCGAAGTTTAACTTTATGCTCCGCCAACAAATGTCGTAATAAAAATATCGTCACCAGCCAAATCAATAAAAAGATCAGCACGCCAAACACCATCGCCGCTTCGCTTGAACCGCCCGAAAGCCCGCCAGTTGTCACGGTCGAAATCAAAAGCAACCCCGATTTCGCCACGTTTCCGATATCACCACCCGCAATTTGTGCGCTAGTTTCATCCAAAACTTCCTGATACTGCGAATAATCTTCCTGATCCATAATTCCGATTAAAACCGCATTCAAAATCACCACAATAATCAAAAACGGTAAAAACAGCTTCCAATTTTTAAACAAAATTCGAAAAGTCGCAAAAATATGATACATAATTCCTGGCACCGGCGTTTCGCGCTGATAATCTTCGCGATAACTTCGCCGAAAAGTTTTGTGCGGATTTATTTTCGGAAAACGTTTTTTGAACCAAGCTTTGATTTTTTTAGATCTCTCGCGCCAAGTAGTCTTCTTTCGTTTTGTTTTAGTCGCATTTTTTTTCGCATCTCGAACTTTTTTCGTTTGAGGTTTTTTAGAAGGTGTTTTTGCCATGCTCGAGCCTTTCGATACGCTTTTCAATCGGCGGATGCGACGAGAATAAATTGCTGAAAAAACTTTTTCTCAACGGATTATTAATATACATCGCTTCCGTCGCGATATTTTGGCTCCTCATCGGCGCACTGTGTGCTTGCAATTTTTTCAACGCACTAATCATTCCTTCGGGATACCGCGTAATGTGCGCCGCCGATGCATCCGCAAGAAATTCGCGCTGACGCGAAACCGCCATTTGTGCAACACCCGCAAAAATCGGCGCCAAAACTGCTGCGACCAAAATCAGTACATACCCAACCGGACTACCTTCATTTTCTCGTCGCCGATCACCAAAAAACATCATTCGAAACGCAATATCCGAAATCAATCCAACCACACACACCAGTCCAAACACAATCATCGACACCCGAATGTCATAATTTTTCACATGCGACATTTCATGAGCCATTACCGCTGTCAATTCTTTATCGTCCATGATATCAATCAGCCCCGAAGTCGCCGCCACCGACGCATGTTCCGGATCGCGCCCCGTCGCAAAAGCATTCGGTGCTTTATCGTCAATAATATAAACTTTCGGCATCGGCAATCCCGTCGTAATCGCCAAATTTTCAACAATATTATAAAATCGTGGGTTATCTTTTTTCTCAATTTGCCTCGCTCCCGTCATTGCCATCGCTTCCGATGCCGCCGCAAAATATTGAATCAATGCATAAATTGTCGCAATCAAAATCGTCCAAGCTGCGATCCAAGCATTTTGAAAATAATAAGCGAAAATCCCTGCAATCGCTCCGATCATTATCACAAACCCAATGACAATAAATACGGTTCTACGTTTGTTTTCGGCAATTTGCTTATACATTTTTAATTCAAATTAAGTTAGAATTTAACTTCAGGCGCTTTTTCGATCTTCGCTTTTTCGCTCTCCTCGACCTCAAAATAATCACGTTGTTTAAAATGCCCAACCATATTATTCACGAGATTTACTGGAAAAGTTTTGATTCGTGTGTTCAAATCTTTCGCACCAGCATTATAAAATCGGCGTGCTGCTTGTAATTTATCTTCGGTATCTTGAAGTTGCGTTTGTAATTTCACAAAATTCTCATTTGCTTTCAAATCCGGATAAGCTTCCGCCAACGCAAAAATTTTTCCTAAAGCGTTCTGTAGACCTTTTTCTGCTTCCGCTGTTTGTTGCACAGTTTTTGCGCCCATCGCTGCCGATCGCGCCTCCGTCACCATTTCAAAAGTCTCTTTTTCGTGTTTCGCATAACCTTTCACAGTTTCAACTACATTCGGGATCAAATCTGCCCGATATTTCATCTGCACCGTGATATCCGACCACGCTTCATTCACTCGCTCATCGAGTTTTACCAAACTGTTATAAATTCCCGCAATGATCACACCAAGTAAAACTACAATCGCGATAATTACTATTAACACTATTAATCCACTAGACATTAAATTCTCCTTATTTTTATATAACCATTATATCACAAAATCACTATACATTTTCTTTTTTATTAAGCGATCCGAATTAGTGAAAATATATACTCAAATTCATCAAATTCTTCAGTATTAAAGAAATATTTGCCATTATTTCGAAGTCTATCAAGAATAATAATCCCGAGTTCATGATTGAGAATTCTTTCTTCGGCATCGACATCATCAAATTGATAATCCCTACAGATTAAAACGTAATTATCTCCCGTCTCATTTTTCAATTTATAAATTTTGCAATCTGGTTCAAAATCAATAATATCAACAAGGATTAACTTTTCATCAAAATCGAAAGAATTTGCGATTTTTTCAACTTCTTCTTTTGCTAGATTTTTCATACCTATATTATATAGCAAATAAAAGAGGCTAGCAACTCTCGTCGCTAGCCTTTGGGTTAAAGGTTGTTAATCTGGTCCTTCTTATCGTCTTGATAAAGAGTTTCGCCATGTTCACGCCAAAACTGAAGCTTGCCGTTTACGTAGTTAACATGATTATGCCCAGGACCATCCGGAGAACCTTTTCCTCCGTAAAAAATCTGAATCTGATCAGAATTCCCGGCGTCACTAACTTTAATCACGGCAGGACGACCATCGAAAGTACCATGGTAAGTTCCATCACGGAGTGATGGAACGGTATAATTC
>CAVDHS010000005.1:0-5369 GCA_963609155.1 Bulleidia sp.
GGATGTTGAGGGCGAAATTTTGTTGAATACTGCCCAAAAAAATGCCCTAAAAGGCCTCCAGCAGGCTCGTAGCGCGACGAAACTGCTGTTTGGCTTAACTGGTAGTGGTAAAACAAACATCTACCTTAGAATGGCGCTAGACGCGTTTAAACGGCAAAAGTCGACTATCGTTTTGGTGCCAGAAATCGCTTTAACCGGGCAACTGGTGCAAGTTTTTCGGCAAGTTTTTGGCGAAAACGTGGTTTTGATTCATTCCAAACAGACCGAAGCGGAGCGACATCTGGTCTTTAATTCCCTGCTTTTTAGCGAGGAACCGAAAATCGTGATTGGGCCGCGATCGGCACTATTTGCACCGCTGCCCGACCTGGGGCTGATTGTAATCGACGAGGAGCATGAGACGAGTTATTATCAAGAGAATGCGCCGAAATATTCCGCGGTGCGGGTGGCGAGTTTTTTGGCGCGGGAACTAAAAATTGATTGCGTCCTAGGGTCAGCGACGCCGAGTATTGATGATTACTATTTGGCGCTTAGACAGGGGTCGGTAGTAAAATTGACAGAGAAGGCAAAAACAACGGCGATCAAACCCGAAGTGAAAGTGGTTGACTTCAAAAATCGCGATAATTTTCGGAAAAATCGATATTTTTCAGGTGAATTGCTCGCGGCGATTGAACGAAACCTAAAACAAAAGCGGCAGACGCTGATTTTTCATAACCGACGGGGGTCAGCACCACTGACGATTTGCGAAAATTGCGGCGAGGAATTGCTGTGTCCAAACTGTTTTCTGCCTCTGACGCTACATACAGATAATTATGTTTTAAGATGTCATACTTGTGGTTTTGAGAGAAACGTGCCGACTAGTTGCCCGAAATGTGGGCATCCAGGGATTATACATAAGGGGTTTGGGACGAAATTATTAGAGGCGGAGCTGAAAAAATTGTTTCCGAAAGCAAAGGTACGGCGGTTTGATGCGGATAATAAAAAAGACGAACGATTAGAAGCGATTTATGATGCGGTGCGAGAGGGTGAAATTGATATTTTAGTCGGGACTCAGACGATTGCAAAGGGGTTAGATTTGCCGAAACTGGCGACGGTAGGGGTGGTACAGGCGGATGCGGGACTATCTTTGCCGGATTTTACGGCAGAGGAGCGAGTTTTTCAGCTTTTGACGCAGGTGATGGGGAGAGTGGGGCGGGGACATTCGGAAATTGCAGAAATGATTGTGCAGACTTTTCGGCCGGAACATCCAGTGCTGAAATTCGCGCTGGCGGAGAATTATCAGGGGTTTTATCAATATTTGATCAAGCGACGTCAAAAAGCTGGGTTTCCGCCGTTTCGGTTCGTGATGAAACTGGAAATTACAATGAAAACAGAGGCGGTGGTGCTGAAAAAAGTGCGTGCGACGGTACAAAAATTGTCCGCAGACACAGATTTGACTGTTTCTCCGCCCCAGCCGGCATTTCATGAGCGGACGGCGCGGGGTTTTACTTGGCAAATTGTGGTACGATCGCGATCACGCGCGAAATTATTAGTGGCTTGTAAAGGGCTGGATAAGAATTTTAAGATAACCCTAGACCCGCCGAGTTTATTATAGAGGAATTTGTGATATAATTAAGATATGAAAATTATTACTACCCCTGACCCGAGACTGCGGGAGCCGAGTGAAAAAGTGCGCGTCATTGACGAAGAAATTTTGCAGGTGATTGAAAATATGCGGAAATTGTCGCTGGATTGGGAAAAGGAACATCCGTTTGAGCTATCGGCAGCGATGGCGGCGCCACAAATCGGGGTAAATAAACGGATTATCATTATTCGCGACGACATGGAAGACAAGAAAAAGGCGACTTTTACGGCGCTGATTAACCCAGAAGTAATTCGGGCGGACGGAAAAATCGTGCGCGATTTTGAGGGGTGTTTGTCAGTGCCAGCGATTTACGGTAAAGTGCCGCGAGCGACAAAGGTCAGAGTGAAAGCAAAGCTCGAAGACGGGACAGAGGTGCGAATTAAAGCAACAGGGGAGCTGGCGCGGACACTTCTGCACGAGATTGACCATCTGGATGGGATTTTATTTATTGATCATATCAAAAACGACAAAGAGGCGTTCTATCGGATGGACGACAGGGGCGAGCTGTTGCCGGTAGATTTTGAGAGTGAAATTCAGGGGAACGCAGAGCTGTGGGGCGGAGCATGACCGAAATAATTTTCTTCGGGAATGGTTTACTCGCGGAAAAAGCATTAGCAGTCTTGGAGCGAGAGTGCCAAGTGATTTTTCATGCCCGCGAGCGGGGAGATTTAGAGCGGGCGGTGGAGCTAAAACGCGAAAATCCAGCGGCAATTGGGGTACTGGCGTCGTTTGGAGTGCTGATTCCGAGCGCAGTTCTAGAAGCGTTTGAACCAGAGGGGATTTTGAATATTCACCCTTCCCTGTTGCCAGAATACCGAGGGGCGTCGCCGATTGAGAGCGCAATTCTAGACGGGGCGACGGAATTTTCGGTGTCGGTGATGAAACTCGCGAAAGCGATGGATGCGGGACCGATTTATTTTCAGACGACTTTAACAGGGGCGGAAATCGCGCAAGAGACAGGGACGGAACTGATTTCAGGGTTAATACCGCCAAAAAAGGCGATTTATACAATGCTCGCGGAAACAGGGGCGAAGTGGGTAGTGGAACATCTGAAAAAGCTGCCTGAACCTTTGTCTCAAGATGACACGCAGACGACTTTTTGCGGAAAATTAGATAAAACGATGTCGTGGCTTACGCCAGAAACAGATACGGCAGAAAAAACTTTGCGGAAAATTGTGGCTTTTGCTGGCTTCCCGAAAGCGAAATATACGTTTTTTGGCATTTCCTGCATTATTCATGAGGCACATATAGCAGAGGTGGGTGAGACGGCGGTTTTGGTTTTGGCGTGTGCTGACGGGCAAAATTTGGCGATTGACAGATTGCAACCCGAAGGGCGCAAGGTGATGGATGCGAAAAGTTTTGTGAACGGGTACCAAAAGTAAGACTTCTCTACACGCCGACGAGGCGGGCGCGGTTGGCGCGAATTTCAGCTTTCATTTCATCGATAGTGCGCGTAACGATCACGCGATAATCCGGGCGATTGGTTTCGAGCCATTTTGCAGCCTCCGCGGGGTCAGCAATAAGGTCAAATTCGTTGAGTTGTGTCTCTGTTAGCCCGCGAGAAATCCGCTCGCCAATGCGAACTTCGAGTTCTTCTTGGATATAATCCAAAAATTTCTGTTTTTCGTCCTCCGGCATCGCCGAAAGCCCCATTTCTTGTAAAAATTTTTCGTCAAAATTCATTTGATACTCCTTGTGATTATTATATCACATCGTTTCACGACTAATGCCGAATATGTATACTTTGTGTATATTTTATATATGCTTTTATAGGGGCGGCTAAAGCTTTTTGGCTTTGGCTTCGCGAGTGAAGAATTGGAGACGATCGCCGATTTGGAGGTCAAGTTTATGTTCGGTTTTGAGAGCAAGACCGCCAGTCTCGCCGGCCGTGAGTTCTTTGACGTCGATTTTTTCTTTCTGAACAGAGGAGACTGTGGCTTCGCCGAGATATTTTTTATCGCGAACTATGCGAGCGAGGAATTCGGGCTTCACGTTCCCTTTTAAGACCTCTCCACCAGCGATAATACTGGTTTTTTCAGTACGGAAAACGCCAAGAACTTTCATTTCGCCCTGATCTTCTTCGATAATTTCAGCGTCGAGCAGTTTTTCCATTTCACTTTTTGCATCATCAATCAACTCATAAATCACTTTGAAAATTCGGACTGGCACACCGTCACGAGCGGCAATTTTCGAGATATTAATCGGGACACTGACGTTAAAACCATAAATCACAGTATTGTCGCCGGCGGCCATATAGACATCATTTTCGGTAATATCACCAACTCCGGTATGGACGATGTTTAGAGTAACTTCGCCTTTGGTGTCAATCAATTTTAGAGAATCAACAACAGAGGTGACTGAGCCGAGAACATCGCCCTTAATAATCACATTGAAAACTTTCGAGTTATCGGCGACATTCATCATTCTGAGCAAATCCGAGCCGGTAACGTTCGCGTTAGCAGTTTCGTCGGCAAGCGCCTGAGCATTCAAAAGCGCCATTTTACGAGCAGTTTTTTCGTCTTTAACCTCGATAAAACGATCGCCGAAGTTCGGTAATTCTTTAAAACCAGTGACGGTAACTGGAATCGAAGGAGTGGCTTTCCCTTTCGGACGACCGCGCCAATCGAGCATAGTGCGAACCTTGCCATAGGTCGAGCCAGCGACGATGAATTCGCCGGTTTTTAATTCCCCGCCAGTAACTAGTAGATTAACAACCGAACCTTTGCCGGTTTCCATATGCGATTCGATAACAAGGCCTTCGGACGGAATCTCAACATCAGCTTTCAGCTCTTCGATATCAGCGGTAAGAAGTATCATATCAAGAAGTTGATCGAGATTTTGGTTGAATTTTGCCGAAATCGGAACCATCGTGATGTCTCCGCCCCATTCTTCGGGCTGAAGACCGTGTTGCGACAAATCGGCTTTAGTGCGGTCAATATCAGCGCCTTCGCGATCGATTTTGTTGATCGCGACAATGATTTTCGCGTTGGCGGTTTTAGCGAAATTAATTGCTTCGATGGTTTGTGGCTTGACACCATCGTCAGCAGCAACAACGATGATGACGATATCGGTAAGCATTGCGCCATGTTGACGAATAGCGGCAAAAGCTTCGTGCCCAGGGGTATCAAGAAAAGTAATCCAGCGGTCGTTGTGTTTTAATTGATAGGCAGAGATGTGCTGGGTGATGCCTCCGGCTTCGCCTTCGACGGTTTTCTTATTCAATAAAGTGTCAAGAAGAGTAGTTTTTCCATGATCAACATGCCCCATCACTGCGACAACAGGGGGACGCGAAACGGCTTTATCGGAAAGTTCACGCCGCCGATCAGAAGTTTTCGTCGAAGTGTTCTTTTTCTCTAATTTAACGTTTTCGAGACCGAGTTCGTCGATAATAATGCTCGCAGTTTCAAAGTCCAAGCGCTGATTAATCGTCGCCACAATGCCGTTTTTGAACAACGTGCCAATAAGTTCAGTCACCGAAAGACCGAGCGCTTTTGCGAGCTCGTCAACAGTAATGGAACCAGCGATCTGAATTGTTTTCTCATCCATTTAAACAATTTTACCACATTTTGAAAAAATATGCTATAATAGGTTTATTCCCCGGTAGCTCAATGGTGGAGCAAGAAGCTGTTAACTTCGAGGTTGCCAGTTCGAGTCTGGCCGGGGGAGCCATTTTTTTGTGAAAAAAACTTCAGAAAGCGAGACGTCGGACCTACGGTGCGAGTCTGGCCCGGGGAGAAGAGGACAATAG
>CAVDHS010000006.1:0-7822 GCA_963609155.1 Bulleidia sp.
TTTGATAGAATTTATTTTTGCTAATTTATTATTACTTTTCATAATTATTTTTATTAAACCCCTTCGGGGTCCGACCTCCTCTTCTTATATCACTATTATACTACTCTCGCCGTAATTATGCTATAGGTTATTTATGCTATTTACTGAATTTTTAGAGAAATTATGCCGTTATCGTGAGGGGCGATAAGTCCAGGTTTTATAATCCTCAAGGTCTTTACTTTTTGCATCATCTGTGATATAATAGAAGCATAATATTATTTAATGAAACAACTTCTGGGAGGTTTCCTGACTATGGGATCGAATTTTAGGTCGCGTAGCGCTAGTTTCCAGAGGTAAAGAGAAAGGAAATCTATGGCTGTAAAAGTCGATATGAAGGCTCTGCTCGAGAACGGTGCTCATTTTGGTCACAAAACGAGTCGCTGGCACCCGAAAATGGCGCCTTACATCCATTCTAAGCGCCAAGAAGCGCACATTATTAACCTTGAAAAGACTGTTGAAGCGCTCGAGGCAGCTCTGCCGAAGCTGACTGAGATCGCAAAAAGCGGCAAAAAAGTGCTTTTTGTCGGCACTAAAAAACAGATGAAGGATATCGTTAAAGAGGCTGCCGATGCGGTTGAAATGCCTTACGTGACAGTGCGTTGGGTCGGTGGTGTTTTGACCAACGTCAACACCGTGAATCGCCAAATCAAAAAACTTAAAGATTTAGAACGCAAAATGGCTTCGGGCGAACTCGAAAATCGTTATTCGAAACTCGAAGTGCAACGTTTTCAAGAAGAAATTGATGCGTTAAATGAGCGTTATGGCGGAATTAAAGACATGACCGAACAACCGGCAGCGATTTTCGTTGTGGATGCGAACGAAGAAAAAAACGCAATCAAAGAAGCGAATATTTTAAAAATCCCAGTATTCGCATTGGTCGATACTAACGTTGATCCGACCCCGATCGACTATGTCATTCCGGCGAACGATGATTCGATCAAGGCAACAAAATTAATTCTCGGCTACGTCACCGAGGCAATTAAAGAAGGTAAAAAATAGGAGGCAAAATGGCAGAAATTAAAGTTGAAATCTCGATTGATTTAATCAAAAAACTAAAAGAGCTTTCGGGCGCCGGTTTGACTGATGCGAAAAAAGCGTTGGTCGAAGCAAAAGGCGATTTCGACAAAGCATTGGCTGCGATGCGCAAAAAAGGTTTAACCAAAGCCGAAAAACGTGGCGATCGCGAAACGCGCGAAGGTTTGATTGACGCGTATATTCACGATGGCCGATTGGGTGCGATTGTGGAAGTGAACTGTGAAACAAGTTTTGTTGCGAAAACCGATGAGTTTAAAGCGCTCGTCCATCAAATCGCGATGCAAGTCGCTTCGATGAATCCGCTTTATGTTTCTGAAGCTGATATTCCGGAAGCTGATCGCAAAGCGAAATTGAAAGAACTCGAAAGCAATTTTAAAGGTCCGGAAAAAATGAAAGAGCAAATCCTCGAAGGCCAAATGAAAAAAGCTTTTGCGGACAAAGTTCTGATGAACCAACCTTATATTTTGGATGATTCGAAAACCGTGGAACAATTCATCAAAGAAGCCATTGCTAAAACTGGTGAAAACATCACCGTGCGCCAATTCAAGCGCATCGAACTCGGCGTTACTGAATAATTTCAGTCAACAACAAAATTGAGCGCCCTCGCAGTTAGGAGCGCTCAATTTTTTAGTAAGGTATGATACGATAGCTTTGCACGCGTCGTTTATGTCGACTAATTCCCCATTCGTTCGTTTTAATTTTTCTTGTGTTCGCGTCGGAGAATAAATAACACTCCAGCCATCGCGATTAGCCCAAAGGTGACTAAACCTGCTACTAAGTAATCAGTTTTCGAGATGTTAGTACCTTGAAGCAGCCCGCCGGTGTCCGGAACTTCTATCGTGCCAGCGGATTTATAGGTCACTGTGAAAATATACGGCGCTCCGAGTTGTTTCCCGTCTTGATTGTAAGCATAAACTTCAACCGTATATGTACCATCCGGTAAGCCATATTCTTCAAACGGCAATTCGATTCGATCCACTGGTGGTGTTACGATTAGCGGCGAAAATGGCACTTCATTTCCATTTTCGTCATAAATTTTTATCTCAATCTTGTCAACTTTGTCTTCACCTTCTGCGTCAGGATCATAATAGATGTCAATATATTTCTTGCCACCTTCATCTATTTCTTCTGCATAAGCTGCATAGTAATAATATTTGATCGCATCGCTGTCCCAAGCTCCTTCATAACCTTCGCCTCGCACGTTGATTTGGTAGGTGCCATAACCATAATTCGGGACGGTGTAAGCTTTTTCTCCCTCATTGTAGTCGGCATCAAACTCATCTAACAGATAAGTTGTTTTATTGCCGTTCGCATCCGTAAAATCGATCGTGATTTTAACGTCGGTGGCATTTTGGTAATGGACAGTGAAATTTTGTCCTGGTGAAGTGACTTTAGTTTCGTTTTCGATGCCGTCAATCGTCACTTCTGGCACCGAATTTACAACTCTTACGGTGATCGTATCGGTCATCGAAGAGATCGCCTGGGTTTTTGGAATCGGCATGAAAGCTGCAACTGCTGTAATCGCAGCAACTGCTACTATTCCGAAAATCCCGAGTATTTTTTTGTGTATTTTTTTCATACCCTACACTCGCCTTGTTTATTTTTGATGTTTGTTTCGGTTTTTTGTAAAGATTCGCTTATACCGCAAGACGGGATCGGCGTTCTTTACGCTTCCGTACCACCATTATAATCGATACGATTATAATTGTCAAGACAATTATGGTAATAATTATTGCTACTGGAGGAATTAACCAGAAAACTTGTTCAACAACAACATCTTCTTGATTCCCTGCTGAAACAGTCCAAGTGACTTTATAGATTCCGAAATCTGGCGTCTCGGTCCATTCGTCCGAGATTACGCGCTCCGATTCCGGAATTACCGAGAGTGAAGATTCGCTGTCCGGCGTTTCATAGGAGCTAAATCCAATAATCGGCTCGACTTTTAATTTTCCTTTGGCGAAAAAGTCTACATTTCCGTCATTTTTGACTTTTGCGGTACCGTAGAAATTATGGTTGTTATTTTGGCCTTCGACACCTTGCCCGATTTTACTGTTCGAAACGGCGGCGGAGACTATAGTTTCACCTTCTGTTGAATGCGCATAAAGTACCATGCCGGTGCTAACTTCGGTTTGAATTCCGCTAGCGTTAGTATTACTTCCAACAGTCTGCGCAAAAATCACGGCGTATTGACCGCCAGCAGGAATGCTGCTCGGCGTATTAACACGATATTTTACTTCCAAAGTCTCGTCGGCGGCGACTTCAAACACTGGCGCAGCAGTGTAATTGCCGTCTTTGTCCGCGATCGTGATCCAGCGCGAGATTTGCGTGAAATTGGTTTCGTTGTTGAAGCCCAATTTATAAATATCTTCATCTTCGGAATATACATAAGAATAAGGCGAGGCATAAACTTTAATTTTGATCGCTTCGCTACTATCGTTTTTGACATTGAAAGTCCCGTCGTAGGAAGAGCTGGAGGAAATTTGAATAGTTTTACTCAGTGGCTTTAAGGTCAAACCAGTTTTCGCTTCCGCACTTGCATTTTCCGAATTTTCCTCGGCGTAAGCATTCGAATTAGTCGCTAAAGCGCCAAACCCCAGCACCGTCATCACCCCCACTAGCAACATCGCAATAATATTTCGTTTCATTCACCTCCTTTATTCCTTTTATTATATCATACTTGTGCTAGTTTCAACCAAAATACTCGGCAAAAAATAATTACTTCAACACCTTCTTAACAATATCATAAAAAATAAAAACAAATCCTTGGTGCACCATAGTGCACGAAGTCGCAACCATAATCCAAAACGAGATCCGAGAGAACCCCAACTTCAATCCACCACGATACAAGCCACGCATACCGCCATAGGCCTTATAACCCTAAATGCTAACATATTAATACAATAAAGGAGAAAAAATGCAATATATATCAACTAGACTAATCTCAAAAAAGTGTGATATGTGCGGAGCCACATCCACATTAAAGCTTACGGAAGAAGAATATATATGTTTTGAAAAATATCTATCTGGAGACGATTACATCCAAGACTGCCTACCAACCTTAAATCCGTGCGAACGAGAGTTTCTAAAGACTGGGATGTGCCGACACTGCCAAGAATTGATTTTTGGGAATGGGCGATCAAACCGCATAAAGCCATAAGCAATAAGCAATAAGCAACGAGCTTCTTAGCTTAAATATTCAAAAACACTTTTCATATACCCTTACGTCTTTTGACGATCGCTTACGGGGGATTTTAGTTTTTTGGCTATTCCGCTCAATTCCCTACCTAGAGCTTTTTATCTGGATGTAGTGCGCGCCAAACTTTGTATTTTTCAGGTAAACACCTAGCACATGGTCTATAACCCGCCTTAATGGCGGTTTCTTCATCTTTAAAGAAGACGCGACATTTTTCGTAGGTGCCGCGGCCGCTAGCGATGGCGCGAAGGGCGGAGGGGCAGTCGAGGCGACCGTAGATCTTTTTTCGGCTTGTATCCGCCAAGAGTACCCTTCTCATAGCTGTCGTAGGGTTTGCCATCTTCGCCGATTAAGTGATAAACTTTGTTCATTTGTCTTGCCCCCTTTTAAATTTTCGAGGTTTTGTTCGGAAATGCTGAAGGCATCTTGATGTTGGCGCAACAGTCGATCAATGTCTTCTCTCGGAACACCCATTTTTTGCGCCCTCTCACGCACATTGAACTCCTCCGCCTCTTCGTCTAGCCAATATTGATCATCCCAATCCATTTTGATTTCTTACGGGTTAACCAATTTTAATAATGATTCATACGAGTTGCAGACGCCATATATGCAATCGCCGTTGCTGATTTTAGCAAAATGCTTTTTTGCGCACTCGATTTTAGCTTTTTCGATACCTTTAACACCGACAGCTAGCTGCCCCTCTTCGACACCCTTAGTTTCCGCGACGAAGTAGACATGTTTTACGCCAGCGTCATCTCGGAAAGCGATCGCCCAGTCCGGATTGTAGTGCCCCATTGGGGTGTTGATGTAGAATTTTTTGGGCAGTTTGACGTATACCTCAACAGCGTCATTATGATCAAGTTCGTCTGCAAAATCGCGTTCAACGTCCGAATCGTAACGAAGTTTATCGTAAAGATGATGGTTGGGCGTATCAATAAGATTATGGTTATACTCTCCAGTAATCTCACTATTAATAAAGATTTCGCCCCCATCCCATTTTTCATTTAGCTTGTCGTATTCGATGTGCTCAACTATAGTAGATGCTTTCTGTTCATTGATAAGCTGGATTGCATTATGAATGAATTCTTCCGGATTAGTCTTAAATAGGTTAAACACGCTTGCATCTATCCCCTTGATGATCTCGGCAATTGCTTTACGAGTTAAGCTTGTCCCGCCATCATTTTGCGCCTTGGACAGCTCAGCAACTAAATCGTATTTTACATTATCGCCAGTGAGCTCAGTGATCGCAACTGGTTTGCCGATTTTTTCACGATACATTCCAACTGAATCTTTACCGGTAGCTTTTAGGATACCTTCAGTGACGATGATTTCAGTTTTTGTAACACGCAGATTTCGGTTCAACGCATTAATGCATCGATCTATTAATTCGTTTTCATCAAAATCGACAGTGTAATAAGTTTTTTCATTAATATGGTCCCATAGTTCCTTAAACTTCTTCGAAGCAAACTTTTCCTGGTCGAGGTTTAAGGTCTCAGTGCGACGGGCATTAACAACCATTGGGCTTCGTTTCGGATCGTAAATGGACGCTAGAAGATTTTGAATATTCTCAGCAAATGGTGCGTACAAATCGCCGACGGCCTCACCAACTTTTTCAAGTTTTTGATTATCGTCTAGATTGTGATAAGCGTCGGTTAGCTGCTTGGTGACTCTATCAACCAAACCAGCTTGCACGAGTCCAAGATAGATGTCTGCTGCAGTGTTATCATCAACCGTAACGCTACGCGAGCCATCAACACTCTGGAGTGTTTGTCCGTTGAACAAAGAGGCTGAAGCGTCTTTGGGGCGCTTGGCGATGATTTCATTAAACTCGCTTTGTAAACTGTTCGCAAAGCTTTCGTAGCTTTCGTTGGCGATAATGGTGAGGATATTCGTATCGTGAACAAGATTTTCACCAAGAATTTCTGCATCTTGACGAATACCATTTTGATCAACACAAAGACGAAGACCACGGCCAATCTCTTGGCGCTTCTTAATCTCGGCATCAGATTCGCGAAGCGTACAGATTTGGAAAACATTTGGGTTGTCCCAACCTTCGCGCAACGCTGAGTGGGAGAAGATGAAACGTACCGGCTCCTCAAAGCTAAGCAAGCGTTCCTTGTTTTTCATAATCAAGTCATAGGCAGAGACGTCGTCCGAACCACCTTCGCGTTTCTCCTTACTATTGATTGCGCGCCCCTTCTTATCGATCGAGAAGTAACCTGCATGGATTTCACCCGCTTGGAACTTTTCAAGATATTTTCTAAAGGCAGCGTCTTCTGCGAATTGTAACTGTTGATTAAGATAGATGTCCACGGCTTTTTCAAATTCCTCTTCAAAGATCTTGGCGTAAGTACCCTTTTGTTCACCCTCATCGTCATAGTATTTGTATTTAGCGACTTCATCGATAAAGAAGAGGGAGAGGACCTTGATTCCCTTTTGATAGAGTTTACGCTCAGTCTCAAGATGAGACATAATAGTTTCACGGATTTGGATACGGCGAAGGTCGTCAGCATTAGCTTCGCCAATAATCTCCCCTTCATGGATTCGAATACCATTAGCAAAGTCGACAAATCCTTCCTCGTCACGAGCATTGATTTCGGAGATCTTATACCCGTCATGATAGGCCTCAAGTTCACCAGAATGCACGTAAATATCATCCCCTAAAGCAAGTGTTTTGGTTTTACGACGAATACCTCCTCCAGCTTTGGCGTCAAATTCAAATACTACTGTTGCGGTCGGCTGTTTATTGGGGTAAGTATTGATCTTCTGAAGATAGAGGTAGCCATTAGTCGCAGTGCCGCCTTTGACTGTAATTCCTTTCACTGTGATCTTTTTCACAAGCTGGCGCTGGTAGGCGTCGACCGCATCAAATCGGAAGACTTTATTAAAGTCTTCGCGATGGGTGGCGGAATACGCCAGATAGAATAATGGGTTAAAATCAGTAATACTGGCGCGAGTGACATTGGCGCTCTTATCGGTGCCGAGTACACTTTGAGGTTCATCAACGATAATGATCGGTTTTGTAGCCGCAATGACGTCAATTGGGCGACGAGACTGGAAGGAATCAAGTTCCATACGGATGCGTTTGCTATCCTTACCTCGCGAGTTGAAAGCTTGAGTATTAATAATCATAACATTAATATTGGGATCGCTTGAAAAACGCTCCAGTTCGTCTAGACGCGATGAGTTGTAGACAAAGAAACGAATTTTCTTACCATAATCTTCAGCAAAATGTTCAGCGGTAGTTTGAAAACTTTTAAGTACGCCTTCGCGAATAGCAATGCTTGGTACCACAACGATAAATTTGCACCAACTATATTGCTTATTGAGCTCATATATCGTCTTGATATAGGTATAGGTTTTACCAGTACCAGTCTCCATCTCAATAGTAAAGATAGGCCGATTATTAAGACGTTCAATCTTAGTATTGCGTTTAATATTCTGCAGCCCTTGGACTTCATGTAGATTCTTGAGGATCTGTGCGTCCTGGAGCGAGATATCATTGTTGCCAAACCCAGTTTTTTCGAGCAATGCCAACATTGAGCTGTCACTACC
>CAVDHS010000007.1:0-7130 GCA_963609155.1 Bulleidia sp.
AGAGATTAGCGGTTTTGAGATGTTTTTGATAAGCTTTGGCGACCGGGGCATAGATTTCATAAAAAGCTAATGCTTTTTCGCGGTTCGTAGGATTTTTTAATTGTTCGAGCCGACTTTTAAACTCGACAAGATCGGCGCGTTCACTTTTCTGTAGTCCTAAAACAGAGATGAAAAGTTGTTCCAGCGCGATAGTGGGATCTTCAGTTTTTTCGCTAGAAAGTGCAAAAACAGTTTCCGGATTAGTGATTTTGAGATATTTTTGGAAATTTTCTTGATAGGTTTTGTTTTTAGCTTTAAGATTGACGATAGTTCGGTGAAAAAATTTAACGGTGTCAGTTTCGGAAATAAGCGAACGAGGTTTGGAATGAGGTTTTTGAGTTTCGAGCCCAAGCAATTTGTTGCCGAGAGAATGAAAAGTGCGGATTTCGACTTTTTGGTCTTTGACGCGATCTTTTAATTCGGCGACGACTTTATTAGTGAAAGCAATGACGAGTACATCTTCGGGCGGGATGCCGAGTTCATCGATAAGATAGTTAACTTTTGCGAGCAAACTAGCGGATTTGCCAGAACCGGCTGGAGCGAGAAAAAGTGCCGCATCTTCACAAGCAACCACGGCGGCGATCTGATCAGGATCGAGTTTGTTGCCCTCAATTTCATAAGTTTTTTGTTGTTCCCTTTTGATAAATTCGCGATTGAGTTTTGGGCGATTTTCGAGAAAATCGTAGAGATTTTTTACATTTTGATAAGTTTTGCGATCAAAACTAAGCAAAGCGCGTAATTTTTGGCGTTTGAGATTTTTCGGATCAGGGAGATTTTCGGCATTTTGACGCTTAAAATCCGCTAAATCAGAAAAAGCCACAAAACGATTTCGATAAAGTTTCTCGAGGTTTTTGAGCAGTTTTGTGTTCATGGGGGTGCATTATAACACGTTTTATGATATAATAAAACCAGTACCTTAGATTACGTGCACCGGTAGCTCAGTGGATTAGAGCATCTGTCTTCGGAACAGAGGGTCGTAGGTTCGAATCCTATCCGGTGTACCATTTTTTCTGCGAAAAAACTGAAAAAGTAGGATATCGGATTAGGGGTAGGCTTGACTTTTTTCGTAAAGTGTGCTATAATTAGGGGATTGGCAAGTGTACACCGAATACCTAAGGAGGAAATGCCATGTACATTTTAGATGAGTTGAGATTGGATAAAGCTCACAGGTTGAATATTTCAAGTTTATTTAAAGAGAGTCCGGTGATGCCTGAGGAAGTGTCGATAGTTTTCGATACGGAATCTAAGTGTCTTTTGATCGAGGACGCATATAGCCCGTGGTTGCAAGATGACCCAGATTGGGTAGGAGCGATCACGCGAAAACTCGACTGTAAGGGGAGATTTTGTCTTCCCCGCTGGATGCGAGAAGAGTTTGGCGATGCATATTTGGTTGTTAACTACGGGCGTTACCATGCACTTTTGCCTAAAAAATATTACAACAAAATTCTTTAGCATCAATTCCCATTTTATCCAGTCAACAACAAAAAATGTCGGGAACTTCCCGACATTTTTCATAGAATATGAAGAATCAATGGTGGTACTGGGTGGGATTGAACCACCGACCTCGGGCTTATGAGTCCCACGCTCTAACCAGCTGAGCTACAGTACCACTTTTTTTATTATAGCATATTCTGTGTTATAATAAAAGAATGAAAACGAAAAGTGGGTTTACGATTTTAGAAATTATTATTGTAGCGGTGTTTGCGACGTTGCTTTTAGTGTTGTTTTTTGTCCAAAAGAGCAATATCGACGCGATGGAACGAGATGAAGACCGAAAAATTGCGATCAATGCAATGTATTATGCGCTCGAGGAAAGTTTTTATAAAGAAAATGGCTACTATCCGGAGACGATTTCGGAGGAGAATATTAAGGTAATTGATCCAGCGCTGTGGACGGACCCGTTAGGATATAATCTAGGAGATTCTGAGGGATCATATTCGTACGAACCGGCAAATTGCCAAAACGGAAAATGTAAAGAATATATTTTGAAAGCAACACTTGAAAAAGAAGACGCTTACGTGAAATATAATCGGAATTAATTGTTCGATTTTTCGGCTTTGTCCGCTGTTTCGTCCGCAGTTTCGTCAGATGATTTGGCGGTTTTATCAGTTTTAGACGCTTTCTTTTTCGAAGATTTTTTCGCGTTAGTGATGAGTTTAGTGACAACTTTAATTTCTTCAGGAGAAGCGTCGGAATATTTAAAAGTATAAGTCGTTTCGTCGCCAACAGTGGCGAGTCGGAAAGTGCCATAGTTCAACATAGTTTGAAGCAAACCCTTTTTATGAAAACTGGCGTCTTCGATCGATGGGAGATCGATAATGTTAACTGAACTCGAAACGGGAGAATCCATGACCATTTGGATAGCGCGATGATTGGTAATGAAAAGTTTGTTGCCGCGATAAATGATCGAGGCAAAAATGGCGATAATAAAAGTGGCAGCAAGAAGCGAAAAAAGAATAACGAAAACAAAGTTTCTACCCATGTCATCGAGCATTGATTGTCCGAGAAGAATCAGCAAAAGTGCAAATAAAATAACGATAGTCGCAAACGCGGTACCACCGAGAATTAAAAATAGACAAACCCGAGCGCGTCTAAAAGCGATCTCAACATATTCATCTTCTTCAAGATTAAGAAAAGGAAAATCTTTTTTGCTACGTTCGTGACGGATTTTGGTTAAAGACTCGTCCATAAAAACTCCTTTTCTATATTATAACTTATTTTCGGAATTTTGTAAATGTTCCTTCCCTTTTTCAGTGATGACACGGCCTTTCGGGGTACGTGCGAGCAAGCCGAGTTGTAAAAGATATGGCTCATAAAAATCTTCAATTGTCGTCGTTTCGTCGCCAGTCAGAGCAGCGATTGTCGTCAGCCCAACCGGACGATCACCGTAATTATCGTACATGAGTTTTAGCATGTTGCGATCGGCAGGATCAAGCCCGAGATGGTCGATTTCCATTAAATTCAGAGCACTTTCAGCGATTGGGCGGTCGATAATGCCGTCGCCGTTAACATCGGCGTAATCGCGGACGCGTTTAAAGAGGCGGTTGGCAATGCGCGGAGTAAGGCGCGAGCGGGTGGCGAGAATTTTAGTTGCGGACGAGTCGATTTTAGTGGCGAGAATTTTCGCGGTACGATTAATGATTTGTTCAATTTCGGGCTCTTTATAGTATTCGAGACGATGAATGATGCCAAAACGGTCGCGCAGAGGACCGGCCAGCGAACCAGTGCGGGTGGTAGCGCCGATGACGGTAAAATGCGGGAGGTCAAGCCGAACTGAACGGGCGGCGGGGCCTTTGCCGATGACGATGTCGAGTTTATAATCTTCCATGGCGGAATATAAAACTTCTTCCACGGCTCGGCGCAGACGATGAATTTCGTCAATGAACAACACGTCGCCGTCTTTTAGATTCGTCAAAATGCTCGCAAGGTCGCCGGCGCGTTCGATCGCGGGGCCGGAAGTGACGCGGAGGTTCGTGCCGAGTTCGTGCGCGATGACGCCAGCCATAGTGGTTTTACCCAGTCCCGGCGGACCGTAAAGTAAAACATGATCGAGAGTGCTACCGTCATTACGCTTTTTCACAGCGTCGATCGCCAGTTTTAAGTTATTTTTGAGATGTTGCTGACCGATATATTCTTTGAATGTCGTCGGGCGGAGCGAAATCTCGATTTTCACTTCTTCTTGATCGTTTTCGGCCGCGGTCGGCTCAACTAACCTCTCAATTGCCATATAATTATTATATCACAGTGGTATAATAGAGGTATGAAAATCGCGATGTTTTCAGATTGCTATCTGGATTTGACGGGCGGGATCGTGTCGTCGATGAATGCACAAAAAACTGCGCTCGAACAAAAAGGACACGAAGTTTATATTTTTAGTTCTGGATTTCCGCGATCAAAAAAAGAATTGGCGAAATTGGCGCAAAAAAAGATTTTTATGGTGCCGAGTTGCCGATTGTGGTTTCGTGGGCTGACGCCAGTTTCGCGCAAACCGCGAATAATCGAAAAGTGGTTGCTAAAAAATTTTCCAGAATTAAAAGATTTTGATGTTTTCTATGTTCATTATGAAGCGACTTGTTCGATTGCGGGACTTCGGTTGGCGAAAAAATTGGGGATTCCGTCGGCGCAAATGATGCATGGACGTGAAGATATGGGTGAAGGAAATTTAATTCCGTATGGTTTCCGAACGATGGTAGCGTATTTATTGAATTGGGTGCATTCGTGGTATCTTCCCCATCCGTCGAAAGTTTTACGCGATGAATATTTAGCGGATACATTAGCGAAAGCGAAAATGTGGGAGTTGATGGTGAATCATGCGAACGCAGCAGATTTAGTTTTGTCGCCGTCAGAACATTTTCGGAAGAAAATGATGAAATATGGAGTGGAAAAACCGATTAAAGTGGTGGCGAATGGCTATGCGGATGAAAAATTTTTGCCGGAAGTGGCTGTGCGGGAATTGAAAAAAGGACAGCCGCTGAGAATTATTTGGCATTCACGAGTATCGGCGGAAAAACGAATAATGCCATTTCTCGAAGCACTAAAAATCGTGGAAGAAAAAAGTCAGACACGAATTTTAGTGGATATTTACGGAGGTGGAGGCGATTATTTTCGAGCGAAACGTTTCACGCGAAGGCACGGATTGAAGGTACGATTTCATGGTACAGTGAAGTTTGCCGAGATCCAAAAAGAAATTAACAAAGCACATCTCGATGTTCTAGTTTCGTATAATTTCGATACTTTTGGTATGACGTTGATCGAAGCGGAGGCGGCGGGAGTAGGTGTGTTTTTCTGTGACCCGGATATGCGAGAAGTAGTGCCAGCAGGAAGTTTTGCAATGTCAGAAAGTCCAGAGGCGAAAAAAATGGCGGAGACGCTATTAGATTTAATCGCGCAACCAGAAAAAATTCGGGAAATGTCAGAGACAATGATTCGACACCGTAAAGAAGTTTTGATTTCAGAGAGAATAGGGTTGCTAATAAAGGCATTTAGTGGTATAATAAAGAAATGAGATATTTAGCAGATCTATTGACGCTTTCACGTTTAATTTTAGGGCTGGTTTTGTTGGGAATGTCATTTTCTGGCGGACCGGCGAGCAGCGCTTTTATCGTCTTTTTAGTGGCAGAATTGACCGATGCTTTCGACGGGACTTGTGCGCGAAAATGGCCATTTCCGAAAGGTAAAGAGCCTTGGTACCGAAAATATGCAGCGCGCTATGATATGTTCGCGGACGTATTGTTGGCTGGAGCGCAAACGTTGTATTTATTGTTCCAGGTCGATGTGGCGATCGGTATGGCGGTGGTGGGATTTTATGCACTTTGTGCATTGACGGAGTTGATTATTTACGGAAAATTTTTCGGTCATCCCGACAATTGTACTCCCAACTCGCTAATAAAACGAAATTTTCCGTTAGCAAAAGACATTATCATTACCCGACGCTATATGTATACAATTTGTCTCGGGATTACAAACGCGTTTATTTTATTCGCGACTGATTGGCCGGAACCAGTAAAATATCTATTATTCATTTTCGGTTGTGCGATTTTTGTGTTTATTTGGTTCTTCTTACAACAACGCCGCGAAAATATTTCGCGCGATGCGACGGAAATTGAGAAAGAATTGGCGGAAAAAACTGACAAAAAAGCTCAGAAAAATACGAAAAAATCGAAAAAAACTAAGAAAACTAAAACAGCGCAGAAATAGTCGCGCTCTGGAAATTATTCGGATTATATAAATTCAAGATCGTGATTTTAGCGGCAAGTTCACCTTGCCAAAAAGTGATCGGAAGAAAGCCGGTTTTTGAGAGTGGAACGGCTTCGACGATCCCATTTTCGGCGACGAGGATTTGTCCATTGTGTAGAGTGATAATCTTGGTGGGGTAGCTTAAAGTGAATTTGTGCAATGCGTCGGCGACTTGAACGAGAGATTGGCTGAGCAATAGCATTTTCGGATAGTAAACCGCGCGAAAAAGTTTTTGCAATTGTGGTAGTGAAGCGAAGAAAATCAGATTAGTGTTTTGAAGTAATTTTTCGAGGTTTTGGTCGGCGATTAGATCAATCGTGTCGCGCGTGATTAACAGGGGTTTTTCGGAGTTTTCGGACGCGCTTGAGACAACTTTTTCGGTGATTGAATTTTTTGAAAAATCACCCAGGAAAAGATTAAAATCGGCGGCGTTTAGAACTTTTCCGAGCGCTTTTTCGTCGGCGAATGAGCCTGAATCGGTCGAGGAGAGAAAAATAAAATTCGGCAAATCCGGAAGCTTTGTTTTTAAGGCATCAGGAAGCACAATGTTTACATTTTCCAACGGATAGTTTTGAGTCACGAACTCAGCGATTTTGATTTCAGTGCGAAAACTTTGTATATTGCCACCGATAATATTCAAACGACCCTGCTTTTGCTCGGGAACATTCCAAGTCAAATCCGGGTCAGGCTTTGCTTCAATTTTAGAGAAAAAATCCATATTAAAACTCCAATTCAATGCTAATCGGGCAGTGATCGGACCCAAAATAATGTTCATGGATTTCGGCGGATTTAAGATTTTGTTTTAATTTTTTAGAGACGAAAAAGTAGTCAATCCGCCAGCCGACATTATTTTCGCGTGCTTTGCCCCAATGGCTCCACCAAGTATAACGCTCGACATCGGGATGCTTAGCACGAAAAGTGTCGATAAAGCCAGCGTGAAGTAAATTAGTAATTCCCTGTCGTTCTTGATCGGTAAAACCGGCATGAAGATGATTGGCTTTCGGACGCGCGAGATCGATTTCTGTGTGCGCGGCATTAAAATCGCCACAAACAACCACTGGCTTTGTTTTTTCGAGTTCTTTGAGCGAGCGCAAAAAATCCGGGTCCCAATTTTCTTCGCGAAAACGCAGGCGTGATAAATCTGGTTTTGAATTGGGGACATAAACATTAACCAAATAAAATTTTTTACAATCCGTGATTAAAATTCTACCTTCGAAAACGGCGATGTTATTTTCGGGATTGACTTCACCGGTTGAAAAAGTCGCGTGTTGGCAAATATTGGAGATGTTTATTTTTTCTTCGGCTAGACTGACGGAGGTTTCGGAAAATAAAGTGGCAGTACCAGAATAACCGGG
>CAVDHS010000008.1:0-6563 GCA_963609155.1 Bulleidia sp.
ATGATATAATACGCTGCCAAAGCATATTTTAAGGCCGGCATCGACAGCTCGACAATTTCGTAACCCTTAGATTTCAACAACTCGCACTTCTTTTTGAGCGCTTCCCGAATCTCTGAATCGACGGAGTCGTTGTCAAAATCTTTGATAATTCCAATCCGCTTGTTCCCGACGGGTTTTGCCGAGTACCCTTGAGCTTGCCCAGGACAAGGCGCTTCAGGTTCCTTACCATAATAATCATCCAACGTCGTTAAATCTTTCGGGTCTTTGCCACTCGAAATCGACATCAAAAGATCCATATCTTCTGGCGTTTTAGTGAAAAAGCCAATACAATCCGTCGACGATGCCATTGCCACCACGCCATAGCGCGAATTACACCCATAGGTCGGCTTCAAGCCGTAAACGCCATTGAACGAAGCCGGCTGTCGAATCGAGCCGCCAGTGTCCGTTCCCGTCGCGAATTCTACAATATCTAGCGCCACCGCCACTGCCGAGCCACCAGACGATCCGCCCGCCACGCGTTCGCGGTCATGCGAATTTAAAGTCGGCCCAAAATAAGAACTTTCAGTCGAAGAACCGTGCGCAAAAGCGTCCATGTTCGTTCGCCCAATCATAATTGCCCCCTCTGCTTCGAGCCGTTCCACTGTCGTCGCGGTCACTGGCGAAGTAAAACCTTCCAAAATATGCGCCGAGGCCGTAGTTTCGCCCTCGGGAGAAAGAAAATTATCTTTCAACGCATACGGCACGCCCGCGAGTCGTCCCACTGTTTCCCCGTTGGCAATTCGGCGGTCGATTTCGCGCGCCTTTTCTAGCGCTTTTTCAGTATTCAAAAACGTAAAAATATGGTAATCTTCAAATTTTTTTGCTTTTTCTAGCGCGTCTTTAACTAAACTTTCGGCTGTGATTTCTTTAGTTGCAATTCTCATTATAACACCTTTGGGACTTTAATTTGATGATCTTTTTCTTCGACTGTCAAAGCGAGCAAATCTTCACGCGTCGCATCTTGTTTTAAAATCTCGTCTGGTCGCCATACATTTTCCATTTCAAAAACTTGATAAGTCGGTTCCACGTTTTCAGTTTCCAGTTCATCAAGCTGAGAAATATATTTAATAATATCACCTAGATCGCGTTCCAAACTCTCCGCTTCCTGCTCGGAAACCGAAAAATTTGACAACTCTGCCAAATGTAAAATATCCTCGCGTTTTATCTCCATAGGTTAATTATACCACTATTTTGCGTTTCTAAAGAGAATTTTCTTAATGTATTTAAAGATTGGTTTAGTTTCGCGCAGATCTAATAAATAACTCGCGATTAAATATGCGCCAAAAGAAACTCCAGAAATCAATAAGAATTTCGGAATAGTGATCACTAGTGATGAATCAGTCGCCATCAGCGGAATAAATTTCGTCATCGAAAATGCCACACAACCAGCAATTGCGCCGGCAAAAATCATCCGCAATAACGCTCTCCAAAAATCTTTATTCAAAAGAACTCTTCCAGATCGATGTTGCAAAATTGTTAACAATATTATCACTTCTACGATTGCGCCGATTGATTGCGACAGACCGAGCCCATCAACTCCCAGTCCGAGCATAAAGAACCAAATCGAAAGCCCGATTGTTAGTCCGATTGCTAAAATCGAAACATAAAATGGCGTTTTAGTATCCTGAAAAGCGTAAAATCCGCGCGAAGCAATATGAAAAACGCTTCGTGCGAAAATCGCGATACAGAGCATGCCGAGCACAGACGCAATGGTTCCGTTACTATCATTGTTGCCGATATTAGAAATGAAGCTCGTCACATAACCTCGCGTGAAAAAAGCGATAATCGCTACTGGCAACGAAATCCAGATAATCATGCGTAGCGCTTGTCTAAAAGTGTGATAAAACTCTTTTTTGTCGCCCGTACCAAGTTCTTCGGTCAATTTCGGAAAAAACGCCGTCGAAATCGCCACGCCGATTAAATTCACTGGCATTTGATGTAGGCTCGAAGCCTGATTGAATGAACGTACTGCACCCGCACCCATGCGTGAAGACAAGTTTGTGTTTACGATTCCGTTGACATAATCAATTCCTTGATCCAGTGAACGCGCCGGCAAAAGTTTCAAAATCGAACGAAAACCTTGATTCCGCCATTTAATTCTAAAATCATAATCCATGCCCAACCCAAACAACCCAACTAGCGAAATAATTAATTGCATTGTAGCGCCGAGAATAACTCCGATAGCGACACCCATAATCCCGCCTTCGAAAACCTGTACCCCGAATAAATTAATCCCATTGGTAAAACAAGTGATCCCAATGATAATTCCAATATTATAGATCACTGGTGCAAGTGAATAGAAAATAAAACGTCCGACGGCTTGTTGAATTGAAGTTAGAACCGTGGCGATCGAAAACAGAAACGGATTAATCGCAATCACGCGGGTCATATTAATCGCCAAAATCATACCTGACTCATCGAGCCCTGGCGAAACTACATAACGAATTAGTGGATCGGCAAAAATCATAATTAAGACCGACGCAACTAAAGTTAAAATCGCCAACAAATTCAATAGTGACGACGAAAGTTCCCACGCAGATTTTTTATTTCCAGTCGCGAGACGTTGGTTAAAAACCGGAATGAATGAAACTGATAAAGCACCAGAGGTTAAAATGAAAAACATAAAATCCGGCACGGTGAATGCTGCCGTATAAGCGTCAATTCCCGTCGGATAAGTCCCGAGATAATAAGAATTCAGAAGACGATCACGAAACAGCCCGAGCAGTGCCGACGCCAAAGTTGACGATGCCAAAACAATCGCCGCTGTTTTCACCGACAGTTTCACATTCGCCAAAGCCACAACCGACCGAAATTTAAACTTTCGCATATTAATATAATAACACATAAAAAAACTTTAGGATTTTTATTTAGTTTGGTGTATAATATACATATGGCTAAAAAGAAATCAGAGGTGATTTTGCCATTTAAATCGAGCAAGTCAAAAAGTTCGACGAAAAGCAAGAAAACCCCCTCTAAAACTGCGAAGAAAAATATGAATTTGTATTCTAGTTTAGCATATAACTATCGTGCTAAACAGGAAGCCGACTCGCGTCGTCGAGCGGAAGATTTAGCTAAATTGCCGAAAGAACCGGTCAAACGATTTTTTGCGCGTTTGCATCCGAAGCGGGTATTTAAATGGTGGTTTTCGTGGCCGGGCCAAAAACAGATTTTGAAATTCCTCGCGGCCTGTGTTCTGATTTTCATTATTTTCCTTGGCGGATTGTTCTTGTATTACAAGAAAGATTTGGATGAAATCCGACTCGATGAAATGTCGATTTCTGAGACAGTGAATACTTATCTCGATCGTAACGGTGAAGTGCTTTGGCAAGATACTGGAAATGAGAATTATCGTTTGGTGGTGGATGCTGAAGATATTTCGGAATATATGTATAAAGCGACTGTCGCGATTGAAGATAAGAATTTTTATAATCACGCTGGTGTTGATTTTGGAGCTTTATTGCGCGCTTCAATTTCGACTTTAAGCGGACAAGGCGTTCAAGGCGGTTCGACTCTGACGCAACAATTAATTAAACAAGTTTATTTCTCTGACGAAGCTGCGAGTGAAAACCGTGGCGGCTTGACGCGAAAGATAAAAGAATTAATTCTTGCGGTAGAATTGGAAAAAATGTATTCGAAGGACCAGATTCTGACCATGTATTTAAACCAATCGCCTTATGGCGGTCGACGTAACGGGGTCGAATCGGCAGCACAAACTTATTTCGGTAAAAGTGCGAAAGAATTAACTTTGGCAGAGTCGGCATTGCTCGCTGCGATTCCGAATAATCCGGCAGTTTTGAACCCATATAATGAATATGGTAATGATATGTTGATTGAACGTCAACATAAAGTTTTAGATGATATGGTTTCGATGGGCTATATCTCCGAACAAGAAGCCAACGAAGCAAAAGAAGTGGCGATTCTCGATACGATTAAGCCGGAATCGAGTCAATACGCGAATATGCAAGCGCCACATTTCGTGCTAGAAGTTAAACAGCAACTCGAAGATAAATATGGTATTCAGACTATGCGTTCTGGTGGTTGGACGATTAAAACTACTGTTGATTTGCGTGCGCAAAAAATTGCCGAAGATGCGATTGTAGCAGGTGCGAAACATACTTATAAAAACAGTAGTGATGATCTCGCGCTAGTTTCTGTTGACGTGGAGACTTCACAAGTCATTGCGATGGTCGGCTCGATCGACTTTAACAATCCGACTTATGGCGAAATGAATGCGACAACGGACTCGTCGATTGAACCTGGCTCGACGATTAAGCCGATTCTCGACTACGCGCCGTTATTCATGCAACGCGAAGGTACGAATTATGGGCCAGGGAGCGTTCTGAAAGATGAAAATATTGATAGTACTTATTGTAAAGGCTATACTAGCGGAAAATGTTCGCTCACGAACGCGACGGGAACTTTCTATGGCAACGTGACAATTCGTTTCTCGCTTGGGCATTCATTAAACATCGCCGCGGTTAAAGCACTTTATATTAATGGTGTCGATAAGTCTCTCGAAATTGCGCAAAAACTCGGAGACAAATCTTATTGTGCTGATAATGAAGGCTACGGGCTTTCGATTGCGATCGGTTCGGGTTGTGGCGTAAAAATGGTTGAGCATGCTAATGCCTATGCTTCCCTGGCGCGAGGTGGTTCTTACCGCGACCTTTCCTATATCTTAGAGATGAAAAATTCTTCTGGCGAGGTGATTGAATCTTGGAATGATCCGGAAGCTACTGAAGTTGTTGATGAACAAGTGGCCTACATGTTGTCGAATGTTTTGAGTGATGGCAGCGCGCGCTTTAATATTTATGCTGCTGGTGGTTCGCAGAGTGCGGGCTATGTAATTCCTGGTGTTTGGACTGCGACAAAAACCGGAACCACGACAACTGCAAATTCGGCTGAAACAAAAGATTCTTTGATGGAAAGTTATTCGACTGCAGTTTCGACTTTAGTCTGGAACGGGAACCATGACGGTTCGGGTCTGACTTCAAACACGCACGACCCCGCACGCTATACTGTAGCGGAATATATGGAGCGTGTTCATAAAGAAGTTTACGCAGCGGACGGGCGCTGGAAATCTGGCGATGAGCCGACTAAGCCGGAAGGCATTCAAACTTTAACCGTTAATGGTAGAACCGATATTTGGCCGAGCTGGTATAACGGTACTAAGAACTCGGGGGTTTCGAAAGAAACTTTAACTTTCAATCGATACAATCATTTGTTGGCCGCAGCTTGTACGCCGGAAGAATATAAGATTCAAGTTGAAGTTACGAAAACTACCGACCCGATGACTGGCAACACTGTTTATAATGTACCATCGCCGTATAATCGTGACAAGAATGATACCTGTGATTATGAGCCGCCGCGTGCTTCGCTCTCAACTTCGGGCTGTAAACTTTATGCGAATATCGCTCGGGGAGCCTACGATTTGTCCAGCGCGACGCTCTATATCAACGGCGTTGAGAAAGGTGGCGTCTCACTCTCGGGCGGCGCGATCTATGATTTGACCGGCTCCGAAACTTCTGCTCGCATCGTAGTGACTGATTCTGCTGGCTATTCTGCTTCTGGCGAAATGAATATTTCCGGCACCAGCAATTGTAGCATTAAAAGTGATTAATTAAATAATTATTTCTTCGTTTTTCTTGCAACTTTAGCAAAAATAATTCGCCCAGAAGAAGTTTCGTGAAATCTTTCGAATTCGACGGGGATAGTTTTGCCGATTTTATTAGCAGCGCGATCGACTACTACCATCGTGCCGTTAGGCAAATGCCCGACGCCCTGGCCTTTGTTCGAACCTTTTTCGGTGATTTGAAGATCAATTTTCTCACCTGGTAAAAATTCGGTACGCACTGCCAACGCTAGATCGTTAATATTCAAAGTCTCGATTTTTTCCGCTTCGGCGACCTTGATTAGATTAAAATCGAGCGTTAAAATTACGCCTCGGTTTTCTTTGGCGAACTTCAAAAGTTCCTCATCGACTTTTTTGCGACCTTCTCCGTCATCAAAAATTTCTGTATTAACATTAATAATGCGTTCGAGTTCAGAAACTGCCTCGATCCCCGCCCGCGCTTTTAAGCGTTTTTCGGAATCTTTACCATCCGCGAGTAGTTGTAATTCTCGCAAAACACTTTTTAGGACAATAATATCACCGTCCAAAAATCCCGACCGTGCCACATTTAAAATCCGCCCGTCGATTAATGCTGAGGTGTCAATGTAGATTTTTCGTTTTCCCGTCCGGAGTGGTTTTAACTTTTTTGCCGTTAAAAAACTGGTTTCTGCTAAAATCAACAACGTAACAATCAAAATAAATAATTCCATAATATGTTATTTTAACATAAACATACTATTTTATCAAATCTTCACCGTATTTGGCTGCGTGTACGTGATTTTGTGTTAAAATTTTTCGGTATTTATCGACCAAATCTTCTCGCCCCATCACTTTAGCAATATCGTATGCGAGATTATAGCGTGAGGCGGCATTACGGCGCAGCATCTCGGATGGCGTCGTGGTCGAACCTTCT
>CAVDHS010000009.1:0-2085 GCA_963609155.1 Bulleidia sp.
TCGCGAAATTCTCGCCGATAATCCGCCGGCATCAACGGAAAACCAGCCAACTGCTCGTCGATGAACCCATGAGACAAATTCAGCGGCGGCAAATCTGGCTCCGGCATATAGCGATAATCCTTTGCCTCTTCTTTTGAGCGCTGTCCTGTGGTCTTGCCTGTGGCGTCATTCCAACCGCGCGTCTCTTGTACTACTTTTTCGCCTGCCTCAAGTAGTTTCGTTTGTCTGGCAATTTCATATTCTACTGCTCGCTCCACCGAACGGAACGAATTCAGATTTTTTACTTCCGCCCGTGTACCGAGCTCCGACGCGTCCTCTGGCGCCAGCGAAACATTCACATCAAACCGCATATTACCGTTATAAAGATCGCCATAAGTCACTTGCGCATAGCGCATCAATCGCCACAATTCTTTACAATAATCGTGTGCGTCTTTTGCCGAATGGATATCGGGCATCGAAACAATCTCAATCAACGGCGTATCTACGCGATTTAGATCCACTAGCGAATAAGTCGCAAAATGGGTCAACTTCCCCGCGTCGCCCTCGAGATGGGCATGTTCAATGCGGATTTTCGTCCCTGACGGCAGTTCAACATAGCCTTCGCCAATAATCGGGTGATAAAATTGCGTAATTTGATAGCCTTTAGGCGAGTCTGGGTAAAAATAGTGTTTGCGGTCAAATCGCGACTCCGCGTTAATTTTGCAATTCATCGCACGTCCGGCCCGCACCGCGAATTTTATCGCCTCGCCATTTAATCTCGGCAGCATACCCGGCAGTGCATAATCGACCGGTGAAACACAGGAATTCGGTTCTTTCCCGCGTGCATCGTTGTCGACTTCGGAAAATAATTTAGTCTTGGTTGATAACTGAACGTGGCATTCAATGCCGATGGTTGGTAAATATTTCATTAAATTGCTCCTAAATCTTTTAAGGCTTGTTTGTAAATCGTTAATGCATTGAATGCTTGTCGGTAGCTTACTTCATAACCCGATTCGTGCGCGATCGCATTGCGCATTTTATGGACGCGCCAAACTGCATTTAAGTTCGAAAACTTATCACCAGATTTTTTCAGGCGGTCGCCCATGGTTTTTCCTGGCGCCCCCATCTCGATCAACGCCTTGTCGAGCAACTTATCCGCTTCAATAATCGTAGTCATAAAAGTTGCGGGATTAGTTTCTTCCAACTTATTTTCAATTGCCAAAAAGCGTGATTGATAAGCTCCACGGTTAAAAGTATAACCGCGTTTTCCAGTCAAAAGAATCGCCAGAAAAACAAACACCGCAACAATTAAAATCGCTAGGATGAAAGTAACGACGCCCCCGTCCATTATTTGAGCTCCTTCGCGAACATGATTAGATTTCTGTCGCTTCGGCGCGGACCGATCAATTGCAAGCCGATTGGCAAACCGTTTTTCGTTTCTCCCGCCGGCACAGTAAGTCCTGGTACGCCTGCGAGATTAAGTGGCACGCTCATCACATCTTCAAGATACATCGCGACCGGATCATTGATTTTTTCGCCCAGTTTGAATGCCGGATTCGGCGCTACTGGTGTTAAAATAAAGTCGCATTTTTCAAAAGCTTTATTATATTCTTCAATAATTAAAGTTCGCGCCTTCGCTGCTTTCAAAAAATATGCGTCATAAAATCCGCTCGACAACACAAAGTTTCCGATCATAATTCGGCGCTTGTTTTCCGGCATAAAACCTTCGGAGCGCGTTTCGGAATATAATTTATTCAAATTTTCTGATTTTTCCGACCGAAAACCATAGCGTACACCATCATGTCGCGACAAGTTCGATGCCACTTCCGCCGGCACGATGATATAATACGCCGCCAAGGCATATTTTAAGGCCGGCATCGACAGCTCGACAATTTCGTAACCTTTTGATTTTAACAACTCGCACTTCTTTTTAAGCGCCTCCCGAATTTCCGCGTCCACCGAGTCGTTGTCGAAGTCCTTGATAATCCCAATCCGCTTGCTTCCGACGGATCCTGCCGAGTACCCTTGAGTGTGTTCAGGACAAGGTGCTTCAAGTTCCTTATCATAATAATCGTCCAACGTCGTTAAATCTTTCGGGTCTTTGCC
>CAVDHS010000010.1:0-6124 GCA_963609155.1 Bulleidia sp.
TAATGTGAAATATTTAGTGAATTTGTTGGCAAAAAATATGTCGTGGTGATTTAATGCCAAAACATTGCAAAAAATCATAAAAAGTGATAAAATGAGTAAAATTAGTTATTAAATTAAGGAGTAAAATGCCTGAACCTAAAAAACAGAGTAGCCCGCGGAAAACTGGGTTGCGACGGAGTCATCTTCGGTTGGAATTGGCGAAGCGAGTGAATAAACTTTCGCCCGTGAAAGCGTTCGAAACCAAGAAGAAAACCCCGAACTTAAAAGTCAAAACTGTGAAAGCGGAAATTGAAAAAGCGGCGAAAAATGCGAAAAAGACCGCCGAGAAAACCGCCAAAAAGGTAGCGAAAGCGGCCAAAGCGGGAAAATAAGCAAAAATAACTTAAAGGTAAAGAAGAATTTAAAATATGGCAAGTAATCGACATTTAGGCAGAGTAATTGTGCTGCAGAGTTTGTATGAATACGAACTGCGAACACAAGCGAAAGACCCGGACGTCGAGCTAGATTTGATTGTCGCGAAAAATATCGAACAATACGAGAAAGAATTAGGAGATACAGAGTTTGTATATAATCTGGCGCGCAAGGTGCGTGAGAATGCGGAAACTCTGGACAAGGTGCTAGCACCGCTGGCGCCAGAGTGGCCGATTGAGGCGATCGCGGCGATAGATAGAAATGTGCTTAGGATGGGGCTATATGAGCTTTCGGAGTGTCGGGAGACGATCCCGCCGAAGGTGGCGATTAACGAGGCGGTGGAGCTTGCCAAGGAATTCGGTTCAGAAAATTCGTCGAAATTTGTGAACGGAGTTCTGGGGACGGCTTACCGAAAACTGAAAGCGGAAGAAGAAAATCATGGATCAAAAGAAACCAAAAACGCCGAAAAGGAGGGTGACGCCAAGTAGCGAACCGACGGCGCGGCGAAAATTAAAAGTACCAGAAGCGTTGCCGATTGAGAAACGCTCGGCTTTCGATAGGATAAAATCAACGGTTTTTCGACGCAAAACGACAATTCAGTCGATCGTGCGCGAGCCGACTTCGGGTGGAATTGTTTTTCGGTTTACACCGGACCAAAAAGACATTGAAATTCTCTTAATTCAAGATTCGAAAGGGCGTTGGACGATCCCGAAAGGGCATATCGAGCCGGGCGAAACGGCGAAAATGACGGCGCGGCGAGAAATTGAGGAAGAAACTGGGCTGAAAAATGTGACAGTTCTGGGCTGGCTTGGAAAAATCCATTTCAAATATCGGAGATTGGATAAATTAGTGTTGATGACGACGCAGATTTATCTTGTGCGTTCGCTCGATTCGCATGAAAAACCGACGCCGGAACGTTGGATGAAAGGGATTAAATGGTTCTCATTTGCGGAAGCACTAGAGGCGATCGAATATGACGATATTGAAAAATTGATGTTGATCGCGAAGAAAAAAATTCGCTCAGGGGACTATTAGAAAATTGAAAAAGGAGGTTTATGGATACGGGAAAATATCAAGAATTTGCGAAAGAAAAGTTAGGGTTTGAGTTTCGGGATATTGGGTTGTTCGTGACAGCATTGACGCACCGCAGCTATGTGAATGAACATCGAGCAACAACGCATGAACACAATGAGCGCTTGGAATATCTTGGGGATGCAGTTTTAGAGTTAGTAACGTCGGATTTTTTGTATCGTAATTACAATTATCCAGAGGGGGTGATGACGGCGCTGAGGGCGGCGTTGGTGCGAACGGAATCAATCGGCGAAGCGGGGAAAGAACTCGGTTATGAACCGTTGGTGCGGATGTCTAAGGGAGAGAAAAAAGGCACTGAACGGGCGCATGATTCGATTTTGGCGGACTGTTTTGAGGCAGTAATCGGCGCAACTTATCTCGATCAAGGTTATGAAACGGCGAAAAAATTGATTGCTGATCATATTTTGGTGAAAATCGATGGAATTTTAGAAGAAGAATCGTGGCGCGACCCGAAATCGTACATGCAAGAGTTGGCACAGAAAAATGATGGCATGACGCCGGTTTATCGAACTTTAAAAGAAGAGGGGCCAGATCACGACAAAGTTTTTACGGTAGGAGTTTATGTGGCAGCGAAGTTGAAAGGTACCGGCACTGGACATTCGAAACAAGAAGCTCAAACTGAAGCGGCACGCGAGGGGGTGAAAAAATATCGAAAAGCGCAAAAGAATAACTCTAAAATGTGATAAAATAAAGAAATGAAGCATTGGTCGCGGTTTTTGATGCTGGGGGTAGGGATTTTTATGTTGTTTGCGGTGGTGATGGGCGGAATTTGGGTCTATCAAGGCGTGGCAGAGAAGCGCGAATTGCGAAAAGTGGCGAAAATCGATGTTTTATTGACAGGGACGACGCTAGATGAGATAAAAGAAGGCGAAAAAGAGGATCGCCATGGCGGCAATTCAGCGATTTTAACGGACGAAAATGGCGGAAAACAACGATTTGATAACATCGAACTGAAATTAAGAGGAAATTCGACTTTAGCACAAGAGAAAAAGCCATTTCAACTTAAATTTGCGAATAAAACGAATGTCTTTGAGCTGGGCGAAGCAAAAAAATGGGTTCTCAGGAATAATTTTTTGGATCGAAGCTATTTAAGAGATGATGCGGCGATGAAGATTGCCGAAATGATCGGAGAAAGTTATGCGTGGCGAGGAAAATTTGTCGAAATGTATTTTGACGGGGCGTATGAGGGCTTGTATTATCTTTTACATAAAGTGGAAATTGGCAAAGGGCGAGTAGATTTAAGAGATACGGCGGGCATTTTGGTCGAGATGGACAGTTTGCACAAGGATGAGGGTGGCTGTTATTTCACTTATGCGGGAAGTTGTTTGAAGTTAACGGATGCGGTGCTTGAAGAAGAGGGGTGGGAAGAAGTGGTGATGAAGGAGTTTTTGATTGATTTTAATAAGTTGGAAATGGCGGCGGAACGGGGTGATTTTACTGAGGTGGCAGAGCTGGCGGATGTGGAATCTTTGGCGAAATACTTTTTGATTTCGGAATTTACGATGAACCCGGATGCGTATGCGTCGAGCTTTTATTTCTACAGAGATGGCGCTAATGATAAAATTCACGCGGGGCCGGTATGGGATTTTGATTTTGCGTTTGGAAATCCGGAATGGTGGTGGGGTGAACAACTTGAGAACTTTTTCGATATCAATAATGATCAAATTCGGCGAGAAGAGGCTTTTTCGGAGAACTCGGATGGAAATATTTCGAAATTGGTTTATCAGTTGATAGACATTCCGGAATTTCGCGAAGTGGTCGAGAAAGTTTGGCAAGAACGGATGTCAGGACGCGATCAGGAATTGACGCTGTCTCTGAAAAAAACCGCTAGCACGATTCGTGAAGCGGCTTTGAAAGATGCGGAGAAGTGGGATCGAGGCGATTTTGATACGGAAGTTGGGACTTTGTTAAACTGGATTGAGACGCGTTATGAACATCTGGAAGCGGTTTATGGCAAAGAAGGCGAAACAGTGCCGTTGAGGGCGGTATAAGAATGAAAAAACTTATTTTTGGTGGAGTGTGCGAGGCTCGAACTCGCCACCTCAGCTATGCCATAGCTGCGCTCTACCAGATGAGCTAACACCCCGAAGAGGGCTGGCAGAAAGGACGCCTTCCCTCATTTTTATTTTAGCATAGAATATGATAAAATAGAAGTATGAAAACGATTTTGACAGGGATCAGAGTAAATTCAGTGCCGACACTGGGGAATTACCTTGGGGCGTTACTACCGATGGTGCGCCTAGCGAACAAATATTCCAAGACGGGCGAGTTTCAGGTAAATATTTTTGTGCCGGATTTACATTCGATTATTTCCGAAGTGGACGGAAATTTACAGGAAAACACTTTGCGCTCGCTGAAATATTATCTTGCAGCGGGGCTAGAAGTCAATGAAAATGTACATATTTATCGCCAAAGTTATGTGCCGGCGCATGCGGAGCTATGTTGGATTTTGAACTGCGTGGCGACGATGGGCGAAACTTCGCGGATGACGCAATATAAGGAAAAATCTGAGGGGAGGGAGTCGTGCAATGTGGCGATTTTTGACTATCCGATTTTGATGGCGGCGGATATTTTGTTGTATTCGGCGGACTATGTGCCGATCGGCGAGGACCAATTTCAACATATTGAGCTGACACGCAATCTTGCGATGCGATTTAATCACAAATTTGGCGAGATTTTTACCGTGCCAGTGAAAACTGCGGAACAAGTGAAATTTATGGGGACGGATGACGGCGTGCGAATTCGGGATTTGCTGAATCCAGAGAAAAAAATGAGCAAGTCCAACAAGGCGGAAAATTCCAAAATTATGCTTGACGATGCGCCAGAAAAGGCGGCGAAAAAGATTATGTCGGCGACAACGGATTCGTTCGGGAAGGTAAAATTCGACATGTGGAGCCAGCCGGGGATTTCAAATTTACTGACGATCGAGGCACTGACAACAGGGGTGCCGTTGCAGGAAGTGATTACAACATGGGCGGGCGAAACCCGTTATGGCGAATTCAAAAAACAGGTGGCGGAGAGCGTATCAAGGATGCTAACGGATTTTCAGGCGAAACTGGCGTCGGTGTCGGATGCAGAGGTGCTGGATTTGCTCGCAAAAGGCGAAAAACACGCCAACGAGGTTGCCGGGGCGAAGCTACTGGAAGTTCAGAAAGCGTTTGGGCTGAGATAGCATAGCACAAAAAGAATACTTCTTTTCGGACACGCTCAAGGCCGCTCGGCCAAGCTTATGGTCCTCAAAGAAATATTCTTTTTGTGTCGCTGCCAATCTGTTCGGCCAAGCTTACAATCGTCGAAAAGGCATTTTTGTGTTATAATATAATATATGATTCGAACGGGAAAAAAGTTTAGCAAACCAGAAATGTCGCGAGTAGTCAATGGCGACCGAATTTTGGCGGAAACTCCCGAAAAAGAGGAAAAAATTCGGCTAGACCACTTAATGGTAGGGATTTTTAAGAGTTATAACCGTTCGACTTTGCAGAAATTTATCGAAGAGGGGTTTGTAAAAGTAGATGGCGAAGTGGCAAAAAAGCCGAATCAGAAGTTCCCAGAGGGGATAAAAATCGAATTAGAAGTGCCAGAAAAGCTCAAAAATGCCGATTTGGTACCAAAAACGATTTTTGAGGACGAAAATGTGTTGGTGGTCGAGAAACCGGCAGGGCTATTGTCCGAGGCAAAAGGCGAATATTGTCCGGAGCGGACACTGGCGGATTTTGGATTGATTTGTCATCGGTTGGACCGCGATACGAGTGGAGTGATGATACTGGCAAAAAATGAAGAGACGCAAAAGTTTCTCAAAAAACAGTTCCAAGACCGAAAAGTGCACAAAACTTATGTTGCGATCGTGAGCGGACACTTAAAAATGCCGGCGGCGCGGATTGATTTGCCGATGATGCGCGACAAAAATCGCCCGACGACTTTTCGGGTCGACCCAAACGGCAAAGAAGCCGAGACTTTTTATCAAGTTTTGCGCGAAAATGCGGATTATTCGCTAGTAGAGCTAAAGCCAACGACGGGACGGACGCATCAACTGCGAGTGCATATGAAATATTTAGGACATCCGATTGTGGGCGATCCAGTGTATGAGGGCGCGCCCGGAAAACGGCTGTATTTACACGCCAAGGAGCTGGAAATTACGCTGCCAGGGGGCGAAAGGCGAGTGTTTCGGTCGGAAATTCCGCAGGAATTTAACGATGTGGTTTGAGAATTTAAAACAAGTTCCAGAGATTGCGAAAAAGAGTGGTACAACGATTTTTGTGGTGCCGAGCGAGGAAAAAATCGAAATCCCACAGGCGATTGTCTTAAAGCCAGAGGAAAAACCCATAATTACAATTGAACAAGTGCGCGAAATGTTAGGAATTTTGGGACGAAAACAGCTGACCGATCAATTTATCGTATTGCGACCAGCAGAAAAACTGGGGCTTGAGGCGGCGAACGCGCTACTTAAAAACCTAGAAGAGCCGGGCGAGAAAATACATTTTGTACTGATTACAGAGTGCCCGTCGAAACTTTTGCCGACGATTTTGTCGCGGGCAAGGATTTATTTTTTGAAACCGCCGATTGGTTTTAATCTGGAAATTCAGGCTGATGAGCGACAAAAACAGCTCGCCAAACGCTTGAT
>CAVDHS010000011.1:0-4643 GCA_963609155.1 Bulleidia sp.
GCCCGCGTCCGTCGTCGCCGACGCCGCCCGCACTGCCGAAACTTTCACTCGGTCGGCATCATCTAAAAATCCGTCGTATAACATCGCCTCCGGTTCCACCGCCGGCGCAAATTCCGGCTGTTTTTCAAATTCCGCCCGCATTTGTTCCGCAAATTCCGGATGCGCAACTAATTTCCGCAGATTTTCTTCCACTTTTTCTCGCATCAGCCCAATTCGCTCCCAGCCATCAAGCCCATCTTCACCTTTCACCTCAAGCACTGACACCGGCGCCACTGCCGGACACTTATTTAGACATAATTCTTTTACGATCGGGAACGATTCTTCGGGTGAAATCTCTTCCGGATCGTACCGCAAATCAAACACCACCACATTTCCATTTCGCCCTGCCGTAAGTGGAAACGCCACCGTCGTCTTGTTAAATTCATTTGCATACCGCCCACTCGCATACACAAACGGCTTCGGGTCGGTCAAATTCACCAACTTTGCCACCTCCCGCTTTCCGCGCATTTTGAACAAAAACTCAAACATCTTCGGCTGTTTTTCGCGAATCAACTTCGCTACCGCAATTGTCGCGTACACATCCGACAGCGCATCGTGCGCATGTTCGTGTGCCAGCCCATTTTCTTTCGTCAATAATTCCAGCCGATTCGTCGGCGCTCCATCCTCTCGCACCGGCCACGAGATCCCCTCCGGTCGAAGTGCCCGCACCAGTCGCACTACATCCAACATATCCCATCGCGACCGCTCGTCCTTCCATTCAAACTCATACGGGTCATAAAAATTCCGCCAAAAAGTCGCCCGCATAAACTCATCATCAAACCGCACCGTATTATACCCCACCGCACAAGTCCCCGGCGTAAAAATCTTTTCCATTACCAGTCGACAAAACTCCGTCTCCGAAATCCCCTCTTCAAGAGTTTTTTGCGGCGTGATTTTCGTCACCTCGATCGCCTTCGGCGATGGCAACGTGTCGTCCGTCATCCGTACCAAAATATTCACCGACTCGCCTATCGGTTCTAAATCTAAACTAGTCCGCTGCCCCGCAAACTGCATAATCCGGTCCTCCCGCGCCTTTAGCCCCGATGTTTCTAAATCATAAAAGAAAAAAGTTTTATCCATATTCCTCTTATACCACACCTCCAAAACTTTTTCAACCGCCCCCTATAAAAGCACTTTTCTTATATCTCGTCGCGCATAAATCACGCTTCGAATTATTACTTCGGCTTTACTCTCGTCTACCGAATAAAAACTAATGTAATTTTCCGTCCGCAAAGCTCTCAATTCCACTCCTAACACTCTGCCCCATACCGACGTTCCACTAGGGAACACTTTCAAATGTTCATTCTTTCGCAAAATCTTCTCGATTGTCTTATCTGCTCCTATCGGATTTTCTAAAACCACCGCAATATATCGCCAAATATCCACCAATTCGCCTTCTGCCTTTTTCGAATATTTTACACTATATCTTTTCACTCACTTTTTTCCTTCGCCAAAATTTTTCTTATTTCGTCAGCGCTGCAACCATCATCTTTTTCATCAAAATCCCGTTCAAGATATGTCAACAATTCTTTTTTCGTCTCAATTCGCATATTTGCCGGCAATTCATCTTCCGTTATTTTGGTATCAAATGGAATTCTCCGTTCATATATTACTCGCCGCAACGTCATATTTACCAAGTCCGATAGCGAAATCCCAATTTTTTTTAAGACCTCTTCCGACTCATTTTTAACTTTTTTATCCACTTTTACATGAACATCTGCTAATACATTTGCCATTTTTATTCTCCTTCTTATGCCACAATTATACCACAATATGTACATAACGTGTATTTTTCCTTTTCCTCATTCTCGTCCTCTTATACCACACCTTCAAAACTTTAATCATATCGTCATGGTCGAGAGCATCTCGCCTACCCTCTTCCTTCAAATCGAAAACCTCTCCAGGGCACTTTTCGAAAATGTCCGCAACATGAACAGTCAATTCGAACGCGAAGTCCTCGGCATTGACCTTATTAAAACCGCCGCCGAGAGTTATCACTTGCATCGGCAATCAGAGAGGGAAAACATGGAAGCTCGCAAAACCGGAAAAAGAAACGCTAACCGCCTCCGCTAAGCCCCTACCGCGCTACACAGCGCACTGAGATACCGTCGTCGCGAAGGGCGTCGCTCTGGGGGTTTAAGTAGCTATAGACATAGAAGCTCAAGTCGTACGCGTAGGACCAACTGTACACCACTGACGACCAGTAGAGGCCGCTGTCGCCAACGTCGAGCGACGAACCATTCCAGTGCCCACCATAAACGAAATAGAAGGGATCACTCTGAATGTTCCCAGAGGTACCAGACGAAACCGAATAGCCGGATTCTTTCAAAAGCTTTTGGAAGGAATAATCCCCACTATAGGTCGGCAACCGCCAGCCCGCCGGGCAAATAGACTGGTCTACGTCAGTACCTTCACTTGTATATGCACTCGAATCATTCATCGCCACTGCCGCAGTCCAGTTATAATAATTCCCGATGCGCCAGCGTTCGTTTGCGCCAGATTCCGAGCAGTTCGTTGTCATAGTATCCAAAGTTCCACTATACGAGGCGTCAATCGTCCCGTTCCAACATAAATCACCCGGGTCGTAAGACCCCGGAGCAGTCTCTGACCCCGACCATGAAGTCCCAGTCGTCGTCCCCACGCTCGGCGTCCAATCCGCTTTAATGTCCGTGTCTCCAGAAGTATAAGTCGTTCCCGAAACGATATCAAAGTCTAAGTTTTGTGTCATCCAGATGTTACCATCCGCAAGTCGTGTAACGAGATAGGTCTTTCCATCGCGCGCGTCTTCCGCCTCGATAGTCTCACCCTCTTTCAGCGTCTCACCCCAGCTCGCCACATCCTGCATTTTAATCGTCGGATCCGGTTCCGCCACCGCGATAAAGTTAATTACGTTATTATATTCGCCCGAAGCTTGTCCCGTCGCGGCTTTCGCAGCGATTTTAAATTGCGCAGAAACGCCCGATGCACTCGTCGGCTCCGTTCCGGACATAATCGTCGCCACATTTTCTGTATCAGAATACAACGGCAGGCCCGAATATGCCGCCCAGGTCGTCCCCCCGTCCGTCGAGGAAGTATAGCCCCATTGTTTATCATCAAGATTTCCGCCACCCGCAACATAGGTCTTTTCCGTTCCAAAATCTATGCTCTTAAAGGTCGCATTGCCATCGTTTTTATTCGTCAAATTCCGATCGTTGTAAGTCGTGTCTCCGACTGTGCTTGTTAAACTATAACCACCCGTCGCGTTCGAAATTACGTTGATCGTCACGATATTACTATCCGCCGAAGTTCCTGGTGCGAGATTGTTAATGTAAATTTCCGAGTCCGAAAGCGAAACTGAGATCGACGGCTCGATCGTGAAATTCATCCCGACACCAGTTTGATAAGTCAGCGCCGACGCCGATTTTGGTCCAGCCAAAGTCCCGACCCCCGCAAGTACCGCCGCGCCAGCGACCACGCCCGCGCTCGCTAAAATCCCCCGAAGTTGTTTTTTATTTTGTGCATGCCTTTTCATATCCCCCATTATACCATAACCCTTTTGCTTTTTTCAACTCTTTTTTCCAAGAAGTTTTAAGAACTCGAATTCTTAACCGAATCGTAATCTATCCCGTAATTCGCATACTGAAGCCGCAAATATGCCTCATCAAGTTTCGTCGACAAATTATTCAAATCGTCGGTTTTTTCCTTCGCCATCACCATAAATTTCAGCGGTTTATTCGTTCCGCCGCAAATTTCCATCGAACTACCGTAAGCCAGCTCGCTCGGAATCGTCATAATCCGAATTCCATCAAGTTTCATCCCCTCCACTCCTAGCGTCCAGCCCTCGATCATCCCGAGCGAAGGATCCAAAATTTTCTCGAAACCGGTCGGATTCGTGTTGTCATTATAAGAAGAATCGAAAATCGATTCGTCCGCACACCAACCGACATAATAAGCGAGATAATTCGTATCATCCCCAGTAATTTCTTTCCCTGTGCCGACTTCAATATCTTCGACTTTCACACCATCCGCGTTCGCTGTCGTTTCGTTAAATGCCGCTACTTTCGATTTGTATTTAATGAAACGATCGAAATCACTCTTCGTTTTCGCGGTAAATTCCTCTTTCACTTCGTTATAAGCCGCCTCATATTCCGCCACTTTCGCTTCGTCGACGGTGTTTGCGTTTGTTGAGGAAGAGCTGCTGCTTTGACTTCCACTAACCACGATCGCCGCATAACCCGCAACAATCGATCCCACCATTAAAATTGCAATTAAAATAATAAAAAACCGCTGTTTCGGGCTTGTTTTCAACTCCTTCTCATCCATAAAACCATTATATCACAAAAAAGTCCCCGAAGGGACTTTTCCAAGCTTTTAAAAACTACTTTTTACTTTTTTCGATTTTTTGTCTTTGCGGAATTTGCGTTTTCTTAAAGCTCCCACCGGCCTTTTCAATCGCTTCCACCGCAGTTTTCGAAGCAAATTGCGTCTCGAGCTCGATTTTATTCGAAATTTCGCCTCGCAAAATCACTTTTACTTTCACAAACGGCGAAGAGATCATTGACGCTTCCGCCAAAGCGAAATTGTCGACTTTCCCTTTCAATTCATTTAATCGATCGGTATAAACC
>CAVDHS010000012.1:0-1463 GCA_963609155.1 Bulleidia sp.
TCCAGAACGGACACTTTTCGTGGTGATTTCCTCTACCTCTATAATATCACAAAAAGTATTAAAATACAATACTTTTTGTGAACCTTTATCTAAAAGTAATTTTCTGGATTTTAACGATTTTATCTTGGAATATAGAGATGTAATCTTTCGAATCTGTTTTATCTGGTTGTAGAGACCTGTTTATTGATCCAGCGATCAAATCGGCGAGCTGAAGCAGATCAGTCTTTACCGAGTCGTCGAACTTAAACTCTAGCTTCTTTGAATCGTCGCTATTTATTTCTCGCCTTAAGTATGTTGCGGTATCTTTCTTGTGTTGTTTGCTTGAACGGCCATCAATAGTAATTTTCGCAGTTTCCAGAGGTATTTCTCGGAGCTAAAGCCGGGATCGCCAGAGTCGTCAATGAACACTAGTTGCTTACTCATTGCCATTTGTTATACCACATTTTCTCGAGAAAATCAGCCCGATCGCTCCACGTAGCAGAACTACGCGGAGGGCTGACTTTAGGGTTTTATAATAGCACAAGTTTTCAGTTCTGGGCAGAAATTGGTTTTGCTATCAAAAAACCTAGGCGGGAACAAATCCAGACCTAGGCGCTGTACTTTCATTATACATCATACGAATAATAATGTCAATAGTAATTTTTGTTACACCGTAAAACCTAATCTGTAAATCTTCTCCCGGAAAGATGTTTTCGAAAAAAGACTTTATGGAAAGACTTTATAGAAAGACATAATATAGGTAAAATGTCAACTCTAGTTGGTTTTTTCTTTCTCTCTTTCTTTATATAATTGCTACAAGTTCATGAACATAAATAATATTTAATTAATAAAGAAAGAAGAAAATATGAATGACGATATTGCTGATCTATTGGCGAAAATACCATGCGAATATGAATATGAAAATAGTGATGCAAGTGGTAGCGATGGTCTAAAGAACGTTTTGCTAGATTATGTGGAGAAGCAGAATGGTTAAACTTACAGATCACTACAAACAACGCTATAAAGAGCGTGTATCAAAAAGTACTAAAAATATGCAATTAATGGCGGATAGGGCATTTAGATTTGGATTAGAGCCAGACAAAATTAAAGACCCTAAAGTTAGAAAAGAGCTTGAAAATAAAAGCAAAAGTAGAGCGCAATGTAAAGTATATCGTGGATATGTATGGTGGTTTTCAGCAACAACAATAATTACGGTCTACACATTACCAATTGCTCGAAATGTGTGTCATTATTAGTTTAAAAAGGCACGTAATAACCGTGCTTTTTTTGATGAATATAAACAGAAAACTCCGGAATAGAAATACTAGGAGGATTTGGGGGGTTCGGATTATTTAACAAGGAGAACCACTCGCCGGGTTTTGCCCCGGGACAAGAGGGTGGTTTTTCTATGATTGAAAAAAGCCCCGAGTGGTGCTAAAATTAAACAAAGGAGGTTGTATGAGCCGTTTTGATGACCAATATAT
>CAVDHS010000012.1:1473-4013 GCA_963609155.1 Bulleidia sp.
CCATTTCAACTCCTCTATGACCAACTTATCTCTCCATTATACCACACTTTGCCAAAAAAGTCAACCAGTGCTAAAATTAGACAAAGGAGGTTGTATGAGCCGTTTTGATGACCAATATATCGATCTTTGTCGCCGGATTTTGGCTTCTGGTGAAAAAATCACCAATTATACAGGGCAGGACCATCGTTCCGCCGGTTCGGCTTTTGCTATTCCCGACCATACAGCCCAGAGGAATTCTCACGCCAAGACCCTGCGTCTGCCACATGAAATCCTAAAATTTGACCTCGCCGAGGAGTTCCCGATTTTGGTTTCGAAAAAAGTCGGCTTTAAATCCGCAGTTTTAGAACTTCTCTGGATCTATCAAGCCGCTTCAAACGACGTGCGCTGGCTAACCGAGCGCGGAGTGCATATTTGGGACGAGTGGGAGGCCTCAAATACGGGCGAATATCAGGGGCGGAACTTAAACAAAATCTTCGCCACGCGTCATCCAGATTTGCCATCCGAAGATTTTGCACACACTATTGGCACGGCTTATGGTTGGATCGTGAAAAAATACCATCTCATTGACAATCTTATCGAAACATTGCGTAGTAATCCAGGCAACCGTCGTATGGTGCTGTCTCTATGGCAAAATGAGTGGCTCGAAACCGCCGCTTTGCCGTCCTGTGTCTGGAATTCGCAGTGGAATTTAATCGACGGACGCCTCAATGTTCTCGTTACTTCCCGCTCGACCGATGTTCCGCTTGGTCTTCCCTTTAATATCGTTCAATACGCCGTATTGTGTCATCTTATCGCACAGGTAGTCGGCGCCCGTCCAGGACAATTCACTTTTATCACCAACGACGCCCATATCTACGAAAATCAAATCTCAGGAATAACAGAGCAAATCGCGCGCTACGACCAAGCGACAAAAGCCGGCACGCTTCCGCCCGCCCCTGTTCTTAAACTTAATCCCGACATTACCGAATTTGCTGATTTCGACAATTCCCGCGAATTAACAGATATAAAATTGGAGGGCTACGAGCATCTTGGCGTTATCAAAATGCCCGTAACAGAATAAAATGTTTATTTTAATCGCTTGTGTTGGCAAAAATCGCGAAATCGGCCAAAACGGACAGCTTATTTTTCGCGTCAAGGAAGATATGCAGTTCTTCCGCGAAACGACCTCGGGGCATCCGATTTTGATGGGGCGCAAAACTTGGGAAAGTTTACCTGGGAAATTGCCCGAGCGTGAAAATATCGTCGTTTCTCGGCACCCTGTCGCTGGCGCCGACCGTACAATTTCTGATTTACCAGCTTTCATCTCTGAAAATATCAACTCTGACCAAGAAATTTTCGTCATTGGTGGTGGCGCGCTGTATAAAACTCTGCTTCCCTATGCCAAAACTCTCTATTTGACCGAAGTTGAGGCCGTGGAGCCGTCCGCCGACACCTTTTTCCCTGATTTTGAACCCCAAAAGTACGCAAAAACTTTAATCAAGAAAGGCATTGAACATGATCTAGCGTTTTCTATCTACCGATATGACATTAAAACTAAGGAGTAAACATGAAAGATTTAGTATTCAATTTGATAGAAAACGAAAAAACTCGCCAAAGCGAGGGCTTAGAGCTAATTCCGAGCGAAAATTGCGTCTCTAGCGCCGTCTTAGAGGCTATGGGCTCAGTTTTAACCAACAAATATTCCGAGGGCTACCCCTGTTTTGACGGCACTGGCGACAAGGATAGTTGGACGGAAGAAAAAATCGCTAACGAAATTCTACCGAATTTTCGCTATTACGGGGGTCAGGACAACGTCGACCGCATTGAGCGTCTCTGTATTAACCGCGCCTGTCGTCTGTTCCACGCGGACCACGCCAATGTCCAGCCCCACTCTGGCGCTAACGCCAACGAGGCAGTTTATTTCGCTTGGTGCGACCCAGGGGACAAGATTTTGGCAATGTCTCTGCCGGCAGGCGGACATTTGACCCACGGCGCCCCTGTAACACGCTCGGCCAAAATTTACAATTTCATCAGCTACGGCGTAACCGAGAACGGCGATATTGACTACGCTGAATTAGAGAGAAAAGCCCTCGCCGAGCAGCCCAAAATCGTGCTTGTCGGCTACTCCGCGTTCATGAAAATCCCCGATTTCGCACGTATTGCCGCCTTGCAGGCCAAACTACCCCAAACCTTGTTCATGGCCGATATGGCGCATGTCGCGGGCCTTATCGCTGGTGGAGTGCATCCAAACCCCTTGGACTTCGGTTTTCACGTCATGACCACCACCACGCATAAAACCCTGCGCGGACCTCGTGGCGGACTAATTTTGTCCAAAGGCAATGTCGATACCCCCTTAAGAAAACCCGAAAAAACGCTCGAAAATATCCCGATTTTAATTGATCGTGCTGTTTTCCCAGGGACGCAGGGCGGACCGCTAGAGCACATCATTGCCGCTAAGGCCGTGGCTTTTGGCGAAGCCTTAGCGCCCGAATTTAAAACTTATGCCGCCCAAATCGTCGAAAACGCCAAAGTTTTGGCCGACGAACTCAAAAATCGCGGGT
>CAVDHS010000013.1:0-5977 GCA_963609155.1 Bulleidia sp.
TCCGTTCATTCTGAATCGCCACCACCGTATTCGTCGGCAAATGCGTGATCCGCACCGCCGAGTCAGTCGTATTCACTCCCTGTCCGCCATGCCCACCAGACCGATATACGTCCACCCGAATGTCTTTTTCATCAATCTCTACCCCTGTTTCAGCAGTAATTTTCGGCAACACCTCAACCAGCGCAAACGACGTCTGGCGCAAATTATTCGCATTAAACGGCGAAAGTCGCACCAACCGATGTACTCCATGCTCCGATTTCAGAAATCCATAGGCATTCGCCCCTGTAATCTCATACACCGCTGTTTTTATGCCCGCCTCCTCCCCAGTTGTGCGCTCTAAAAGCGTCGCCTTAAACCCCTTTCGCTCACAAAACCTAAGATACATTCGCTCCAGCATTCCCGCCCAATCCATCGCCTCTGTTCCGCCCGCACCCGCAGTAATCCTCAAAATCGCATCCTTATTATCATGTTCCCCCCGAAATCGCAAAGTTTTCTTTAGTTCCGCAAAATCAGCTTCCATCGCCGCAATCTGCCCCGCAATTTCCGTTTTCAAATCCTCGTCCGCAATCTTCAACATCTCTGTCAAATCATCAATTTGGGTCTTTAAAAGTTCCCATGGCTGAATTTCGTTCGAAAGTTTCGCTAGTTCCTGATTTTTCTCGGTCGCTTTTTTCACATCTTTCCAAATTTCCGGTTCTGCCACCTCTGTCTCCAACTCCGTCACCATCACAATCTTCTCGTCAATCTTCATTTTCGCATACAATTCAGAAAATTCCGCCCCAAGTTTCGCTAGTTGTTTCTTTAACTCTTGCATATAAAAATATTATACCATGAAAAAGGGGCGTCAAACCGACGCCCCAAAAGCTACTCAGTTATTTTTCAGTTTCAATCGACCAAACCTTCAAATATTTCCTATACCAGACCTTCTCGTTTTCGTATTGTTGTTGCTAGTCCAGAAATCACAAGATCCTGAATCGCAACAACCCCGTCTATTCTGGTTTTTCCAGAAATTTTCGCTGTTCCGCCTACCTGCGTGCCGTTGCTTATATGCACCTGATCAACGATTTTAGCCGAGCCATAAATCTCTGAATCATTCGTGATTGTCGCCGAATCTTTTACTATTGCTTTTCCAAAAACTTTTGAACAGCCAAAGACTCCCGCATTGCCAGACACAAAAGCTTCGCCATAAATTTGGCTCGCTTTCACAATAGCATGACCATCAACCATGGCTTCTCCAGCAATTTTCGAAGAGGCGTCAACTCTCGCATGCCCCCCAACTCGAGCTCGATCATAGACCTTAGAATGTCCAACGATTTTTGCATGTTCCTTCACCAGAGCATCGTCGTAAACCCAAGACGAATCATAGATCCAGCAGCTCCCTTTCTGAGATAGATTATTTTCGCTCTCAACAAATCCACCAAGATCACCACGCTTCACCTTTGTATTCGGGATTTCTCTCAACGCTCTAATTCTGTAAAGTGTTTTGTCGAGATATTGTACGTATTCGTCTGTAAGCTCAAACTTTTTTTTCACTTTTTTAGCCATAAAAGTCTCCTTTTTCCATCCTTTCGTTTTCCGTCCTTGCGTAAATTTTCTATTCTCTAAACTGAGTAGCTTTTAAAAGAACTAGCGCCATAAAAACGCCAGCGCCTACTTCCAATATAACACACATTTGCCCAAAAGTCAAGGCTTAAGCTTTTATTCTTCTCAAAAAAGTGTTATAATATTCTAATGAATATCTGGATTCAGCTACCCACCCCATTTTTAATTCTCGCGCCCATGGAAGGCGTCACCGATGTTATTTTTCGTCAGGTCATCGCTCACGCTGGTCGTCCTGATCTCTTTTTTACCGAATTCACTAATGTTTCGAGTTATGTTTCCGAAAAAGGTCGTGCCAATGCCCTCGAACGGGTTGCTCTCGCCCCTACCGACGCCCCGATCATCGCTCAAATCTGGGGCAAAAACCCCGCCCATTTCGCTGAATTTGCCGGCGCGCTAGAAAATCTCGGTTTTGCTGGCGTAGATCTAAATTTCGGTTGCCCCGACAAGCACGTCAACAAAGCCGGCGGTGGTGCCGCCATGATCAAAACCCCAGAACTCGCCCGCGAATGCTTAAAAAACGCCCGCAAGACTACCAATCTGCCAGTTTCAGTCAAAACTCGGCTCGGCTGGTCTTCTCTCGACGAATATCGCGATTGGCTTTCGTTTTTGTTTCGCGAACACCCCGCTGCGCTCACAGTGCATCTACGCACCAAAAAAGAAATGTCCAAAGTTCCCGCACATTACGAACTAATTCCCGAAATTGTCAAATTACGCGCCGAAATTTCGCCCGAAACTAAACTCATCATCAACGGCGATATCAAAAACCGCGCCCACGCGCTCGCCCTTCACGAAAAATACCCAGAAGTCGACGGCTTTATGATTGGTCGCGGCGTTTTCGAAAACCCTTTCTGTTTCACCGACCACGAACCAACCCGCGAAGATTTAATGGATCTTTTGAAACTACATCTCGATTTGTATCAAGCATACGAAAATGAGCATTCTCATATACCTTACGAACCGCTCAAACACTTTTTCAAGATTTATATTAACAATTTTCCGGGTGCGAAAGATTTACGCGCCAAACTCATGGAAACTCATAGTGTAGACGAGGCCCGCGAAGCTGTTTCTGTGCTATAATTAAAACATGGAAATTGCACTACTAGGCTACGGCAAGGAGGGCCAAGCCACTAAAAAATACTTTGAAACCAAGCTTAAAAACGCCAAGTTCGACATCTTCGAAAACCTCACTCCTGCCGAATTCGCCGCCAAAGATTATTCATCCTATGATATATTTTTCCGCAGCCCCTCTATTCCGCCCCTGAAACTCGAAAATGAAACAACCTTAACTCGCTACTTTTTCGATCACTGTCCTTGCCCAATTATCGGCGTCACTGCGACTAAAGGCAAAGGCACAACTTGCTCTTTCATTAAAGCTCTGCTCGACGCCGCAAACGAAGATGTCTATCTCGTCGGCAACATCGGCACGCCAGCCATCGAAGTTCTTGACGAGCTTAAACCCACCTCTGTTGTAGTCTATGAAATGTCCAGTTTCCAACTCTGGGATTTAAGAACTTCACCTCATATCGCCGTCATCGGCCAGATCGAGCCTGATCATTTAAACGTCCACAAAGATTACGACGATTATCTCGCCGCCAAGGCACACATTACTAAGCGCCAAACTCCCGACGATTTTCTTGTTTATTATCAAAACAATCCCGAAACCATCAAAATCGCCGAAACTTCGAAGGCACAAAAAATCGCCTACCCTTTTCCGGTCCCGACCGAAGTTAAAAACGCTGTCAAACTTCCCGGCAAGCATAATTTCGAAAACGCTCTCGCTGCCATCGCTGCCGTGGCTTGCTACAAAAATATATCACCAGATGAATATTTAAACACAAGCAAATCCGAAATTATCACCGGACTCGCCAGCTTCAAAGGCTTGCCGCATCGTCTCGAATTTGTTCGCGAACTAAACAGTGTCAAATATTACGACGACAATTTCTCAACCGGCACTTCTTCGACCCGCGTCGCTGTAAACGCTTTTCCAGATGACGAACTCACCCTTATCATCGGCGGCCGCGACAAAACCGCCAACACCGACCTGCCCGAAATTTACGAAATCCTTTCTGCTCCACAGGTTAAAAACATCATCCTTATCGGCGAATCCGGCCACGCCTTATTCGAAAAATATCCCGACGACTCGCGTTTTCACCTCGCCGAATCGCTCGCAGAGGCCGTCCACACCGCCAAAAATCTCGCCGAAAAAAGCACTTCCGCCATCGTTCTGATGTCTCCCGCCGCCGCTTCTTTTGACATGTTCGAAAATGTCTACGATCGCGGTGCGAAGTATCAAGATCTCATCAAAAGTCTATAATCTAAAAATTCAATCGCTGTTCCAATTCCGAAATAAAGGCCTTTTCCACGCTCGAAACGGTTGCAAATCCGCGAATTCCCGACCCCGCAAATTCGCGCGCTAGCTCAATCATCTTAAATTTATCAATCCCCGAAATCAGATTCGGTGCATTATCATATCTTTCGATCGTTCCGTTTGTGAAATATCCATCTGCATAATAATCCGCAATCTGCGACGGCGTCTGCGCGCCCATCTGAAATCGTCCCAAAGCATACGACTTCGCCGCCAAAAAGTCCATATCCAAAATCTCCCCGTTTAGCGTTTTCATTAGTTCCGTCTGGATTAATTCAAACAGCGCCTCGGCATTCTCGACATTCACTTCGCCATCAAAATCCCAATACGAACTCGTCGCGTTCGAAGCCACCGATGATCCCATGCCATAGACCAGCCCTCGCTTCCGCGCCGCCCCGAAAATCTTCGAATTTGTCGTCCCGTTTAAGATGTGATTCAAACAATTCATCGAAAAAACTTCTTCCGGCTCGAGATGACGCGGTGTCACCAACGAAAAACCAAAAGTAATATTCGAAGCGTCCTTGCGCCGAATCGACACCGCTTCCGAAGAATGCAAATCCGACTTCGGAATCTCAAAATCACGCCCCTCTTTCAAATTCCAATCCTCCAGCATCCGAATCAGCTTATGCTTTCGCCCCCGAATCTTCCCCGCGATGATAAATCGCATATTTTTCGCCGTATGCGTCCGCCGATAATGCTCTCGAATATCCTTCAATTCGATGTTTGGGATCGTTTTCAGTCGCTCCGGCAAATCCAAAATGTCCTCTCCCACCGCCTGTTGCACTCGCGGCCACAACAACCGATAATAATCATTCATATACCCCGTCAATTCCGACCTGACATTCGCTTTTTCAGATTTCAACTCCTCTTCGTTAAATTTCGGCTCTGCAATCGAAACCTGTTGCAACTCCATAATTCGTTCCCACTCAAAATCCGCACATTCCGTTTCATAACACACCGAAATATCACTCGTCCAAGCATTATGGTATGCCCCATTTTTGGTAAATTCCGCCTCAAATGCCTGTTCGTCTTTAAATTTCGCATTCGCTCCGAATGCAAGATGTTCGACAATGTGCGGAATTTCATAAACGTTTTTATTTTTCGCGTACAACATCCCCGCCCGAAATTGAATTCGCGTCGACATCACGCTCGCCCCCGGAATATCAATCAAAAGTCCTCGCGCGCCGTTCTTCAATTTTACTTCTTCAACCGAATGTTTCATAATATTGACAAATCTCCAATTCTGTGCTATAATGGAAATATCGGAATTATTTCCGCTTCGATTTTGATTTTTTACGTTTAGCTTTAGTTTTCTTCCGCTTAGTAGCGGGTTTTTTCTTAACTCCCGCCCCTGGCGTGGCTTTTTTAAATTCTTTGTCGAGATTCTCTTCGCCACTCGAAATCTCATTTACGCCTCGCTCTGTCTGGCTCTCCGCCATCTTCGTCAATTCAGATTCATATTCTTCACCGTCCGTCACGTCATCCGCCACTGCCTCTGCCGGCGTAATCGAAAGCAGAATCTTCAAAACTTCTTCTCTTAAATTCCGCTGTAAACCATCGAATAATTTCTGCGACTCGCTTCGATATTCCACCAACGGATCGCGCTGTCCCACCGAACGCCAATGAATCCCCTCGCGCAAATGTTGCATATTTTCCAGATGTTGCATCCATAAAGTATCCAAAACTTTCAAATAAACTTCGCGCTCAATCTTTCGCATCGTTTCCGCGCCAAATTCTGCCTCTTTTTTCGCATAAGCTTCCTCAATCGCCTCTAGCGCCGTCTTTTCACGGTCTTTTTCTTTCCGCTTAATCCCAATTCCGTGAATTAAATCATCATCAAAATCAAAAACCGCTTTGAATTCTTGGTCAAAATTCTTATTCACCCGCGATGAAAATTCCGTCAAAGTTTTTGCTTCTTCGCGCATCAACCGTTTTATCTCTGGGAAAATATCATCCCCTTCGAGAATTCGCCGCCGAATCAAATAAACTACTTTTCGATGACGATTAATC
>CAVDHS010000014.1:0-11471 GCA_963609155.1 Bulleidia sp.
ATCTCAAACACCCAAATAATGTCGTCGTCATCGAATGGGGCGAATCCGTCGCCGACCTTTTACCAGAAAATCATTACCGCATCGAAATCCGCTATGCCGAAAACGGTCGGGAGGTCATTCTATGAACCTGTATCTAGACACCTCCACCCCTGAAGTCATCTTAAAATTAGACGGCCGCGAATATCGCGAAACGCTCGGTCACGACATGGCAGAAAAACTACTCGGCTTCCTGCGCGACAAACTCGCCGAAAACGGCAAAACTTTCCACGATCTCACTAAAATTACTTTCATGAGTGGGCCAGGCTCTTTCACCGGTCTCCGCATCGGCGCCACCATCGTCAACACTCTCGCCCGCGAGCTAAATATCCCTCTCTATGACCATCACGGCAAAAAACAACAACTCATTCTTCCCGATTACGGCCGCCCCGCCAACATCACCGCTCCTAGAAAATAGCCTAAACTACTCCGCCTATTTCCGATTTTTAATCAAAGCGTGCGCAAAAATTGCTGTAAACATCGCGCATGAAATTATCGCTACTCCTAAAATCGTCGCCATAATCGCATACCCCTTAGTCCCGTCCGGTTTTACCACCGAAGTTTCCCCGAGTGGCGCCACATAAGACGGATCATTCGGATCGTAAGCGACCTGCACTCCATCCGTCCCCGCAACTTTCGACTCGACTACATTCAAATTCATTTTCGAAAATTTCACCTTAAACACCGAATCTTTCGAATCTCGATCCGCGTGGAAAATTCGCACGATCGAACCTTCGCCTTTCGCCACTGTTGTGCCGCTATATGCTAAGTCCTCTCCATTGACACTCGCATAAACTTCTCCCACCTCATTCACCGACAATTTCCCCGTCGTAGCTTTATGAATTCCTCCCATATCCAGCACCAACCGATTTCCCACAAAAACAAACGTATCATCATCCGCTGTAATCTCAAAATTCTCTTCTCCGCTCGCCGTCACCGTAAATGGCACCGCAAAATTCATTGTAAACAACTTATTATGCTTTTCATTCACGCTATCGCCAGCGCTAAAATCCGCTTCATCTAAAGGATAAAATTCATCACTTTCAAACGAAAACTCCGCTCCCGTCCCATAAGTCAATTTCAAAGTCCCCGTATAAGCCTTACTTTTCCCATCAACATTCTCGAACCACCGCGTCAAATCCGTCAAACCGCGATCCGGCACCATTTTCCCTGTTCCAGTCGCCACCGGCAAATTTTTCTCATTCAACTCATATCCTACCAACCCCTGTTCAATCTCTCGATAAACATAACCACAACTCGACCATTCAAATTGTCGATTTTTCAAACTTTTATTATTTCCTAAATCATACAAATTTACACATTCATCCGCTTTTTGATCAAAATATGCCACCGGCAAGCTAATATCCGATCCTTCTTCAACTCCTGCACTCGCCAAAATTGCTTCCGGCTCTCCCGAAATCGCTACTTTATCGATATTTTCTACTGTTTTCGACAGCCCAAAGACCGACAACAAAAGCCCCGCACTAAAAACCACCAACCCCGTCATCATCAAGGCCTGAGACTTCTTTTGTTGTTTCATATTTTAAGTATAAGATTTTTTCTCAAAATAGTCAACCCCTTAGAACCACCAAACTTTCATCTTTTCCCGAATCTTATTCCGTCGGAATCCCCAACTGGTCATCCGACATCACCCCCTGGCCAAACGGTTTTTCGTAATCATCCACCGCCTGAATTTCTTTCTCTAAATTCTCCAAATATTCCTCCAAAACTTCCATATTCATCTTCCCCGATTTTTCAAATTCATATTCCAGCTCTTTTTCCTGTTCCTCTTTGTCCACAATTTCCTGTTCATCCGGCAAATAACCCGGCCGCGATCGATCGAGATAAATATCCCCCGAATTATGATAAATCGCCAACGACACCCCTGTTGTCAACGTCGCAATCACCACCGACGCTATTCCTAAAATCACCAAATTTCGTGCTCCTGATCGCTCTTTTTTCATAACTAACCGTCTTTTTTTCATAATTTCCCCTTCAGTTCATTCGCCAATTTCACATGCACCGACAACAAACTCCGCATTTTCAACGTATCCTGCTCCACTACTTTCCGTTTTTGTCGCACTTTTACTAGCTGATCATAAAACTTCCCCGGCTCCGTCCGGCAATCCATCATCACTAAGCTTTCCAAATTTTGCTGATAGCTCACAAAATCATTCGCGAACAACTCCTTCGTTTCGCTAATTTTATTTTGGTTTTCAATCAATTCCGCCGATGACAAACTATTTTCCACCAACCGCACATTAAGTGGCACCACAAATTTCGTCAAAATCGTCTCATACAACCCTCCGAGATAAACCCGCGTCCGCGCATCTGTTTTTTGAATATTTTTCAGCTCATTCAAAATCGTCTCACATCTCTCTTTTACAGCACTTTCTTGCGCCTCCGAAGCCGCTGCCGCCGGAAAAGCCGTCACCACCACAGAAACTTGACAAAACATAAGAAGTGTGATACAATAGAAGATTAGCCTCTTTTTCCTCATATTCTTATTATAACACACCCATTAGTCTCTTTTCAAAAGCACCGTAAACGCCTCTGACGGAATATCTACCTTCCCAAATCGTTTTAGTCGCGCCTTACCTTTTTTCTGCTTAGACAACAATTTCGCCTTGCGGTCGCGGTCGCCCGTATGGATTTTCACCGTCACATCTTTCCGGTACGCCCCAATCGTCTCGCGGGCAATAATTCGTGCCCCAATCGCCGCTTGCAGCGCCACCTCAAAGTTCTGTCGCGGAATTACTTCTTTCAATTTTTTCGTCACCTCTCGCCCAATCGCCTCCGCTTCACTCCGATGCGCCATCACCGACAACGCGTCCATTTTTTCTCCTGCCACCAAAAAATCCACGCGCACCAAATCCTCCGCCCGATAATCGCTCAACTCATAATTAAACGACGCATAGCCCGAAGTCGCGGATTTCAACTGATCATAAAAATCCGTCAGCAAATTCGCCATCGGCGCCTCAAAATCAATCACCGCCCGCTCTTCAATATATGACAAATTTGTCTGATGCCCCCGTTTTTCGTTAATCAAATTCAGTACCCCGCCAATCATCTCTCGGGGCACAATAATCTCCCCCTTCACCCACGGCTCCCGAATTTCCGCCACCTCCGACACATCCGGCAAATCCGCCGCCGATTTAATTTCAATTGTCTCACCCGTCGCCAACACCACTTCATAATTCGTCGATGGATTCGTAATAATCAAATCCAATTTAAACTCTCGCTCCAGCCGTTCCCGAATAATATCCATATGGAGAAGCCCCAAAAACCCAATCCTAAGCCCAAACCCCAAAACCGGCGAATTTTCCGGTTCAAACTGAAGCGCCGAATCGCTCAGCGCTAATTTCTCCACCGCCTCGCGCAAATCCTTATATTGGTCATTACTTACCGGAAAAAATCCCGCATATACAAACGGCAACACATTTTTATACCCCGGCAGCGGCGCTAAAATTTCGCCTTTTGCATTCAAAGCTTCGTGCGTTTTTGTCTCTTCATTTTCACGCACCGTTAGCCCCTTCGCCAGTGTCACCGTATCCCCAACTTTCGCCTCGCGCGTCGTTTTCAAATTCGTCACAATATAGCCGATTTCCCCCGTTGCGAGCCTATCTTTTGGCGTCATTTTTGGCGTCAGGATCCCCACTTCAAGCGCCAGCCCCTTTTTTCCTGCCGCCATCATCAAAATCTCCGCATTTTTCCGAATTTCCCCCTCCACCACGCGCACATATAACACCACCCCCCGATAATCATCAAAATACGAATCAAAAATCAACGCCCGAGTAACCGTTGTTGTTTGGGGCTCAGCTAATGTTGTTTCGGCGCATTCCGGAGGCTGCTGCCGAGGATTAGGGTCCGAGCCCTGTGAAGACAGGCGCGAGGAACCCGGCGCCGAAACAATCGTTAGCTGAGCCCCAAGTACGATCACTCGGTCAAGAATTTTATCAACCCCAAACCCCGTTTTCCCCGAAGCCTCAATAATTTCCTCGCGCTTACACCCGAGCAAACTCATAATCTCCCCCGCCGTTTTTTCAACTTCCGCCGCCGGCAAATCAATTTTATTGATTACCGGAATAATCTCGAGATCCTGTTCCAGCGCCAAATATACATTCGCCAGCGTCTGCGCCTGTATCCCTTGCGTTGCATCCACCACCAGCACCGCCATTTCCACAGCCTGTAGCGACCGCGACACCTCATACGAAAAATCCACATGCCCCGGCGTATCAATCAAATTCAGCGTGTACCCCTTCCATTGCATCGTCACCGGCGCCAGCTTGATCGTAATCCCCTTCTCGCGCTCCAGCTCCATCGAGTCCAGTAGCTGCGACTGCATCTCTCGCTTTGCCACCGTCCCCGTAATCTCCATCATCCGATCCGCAATCGTCGATTTTCCATGGTCAATGTGCGCTATAATACAGAAATTTCGAATTTTATCCATAAATACCTTAACTCTCCATTATAGCACACTTTTCACATTTTGTCAACCGAGGCTTCATTCTTACCGCTTTTGACCCCTGTCTTATTGCTCCACCCCAATCATCGTGAGCGACAGCTTCCCCCGGTCATCAATCGCCACGAGTCTCACCTTAATTTCATCGCCCTCGTGCAACACTTCCGTCACTTTTACCAACCGTTTCTTATCTGTAATTTGCGAAATATGTAGCATTCCGTCAATCCCCGGCAAAATCGTCACAAACGCACCGAAATCTTTAATCGTCGCCACTTTCCCCTTATAAATCTTGCCTACCTCCGGCTCCTCGACCAGCGATTTCACCCATTCCGTCGCCTTCTCGATCGCTTCCGCGCTCACGCCCGAAATCGTCACCAGCCCCGAATCCTCAATATTCACTTCCGCCCCTGTTTCCGAAGTGATCTTATTGATTGTTTCGCCGCCCTTACCAATCACCGCCCCGATTTTCTCCGGCTTAATCATCAATTTCTCAATCCGTGGCGCATATTCACTAATCTCCGCTGGCTCCGAAATCACACTTTTAATGTGTTCCAAAATAAACATCCGCCCAGCATGCGACTGTTTCAATGCCTTTTCCATAATTTCCACCGGCAAACCATGTACTTTCATATCCATCTGCAGCGCTGTAATCCCCTCTTCAGTTCCCGTCACCTTAAAGTCCATATCGCCCGCAAAATCTTCCGCGTCCATCAAATCCGTCAACACATAGGCCTTGTCAATATCGTCCGCTGTAATTTCCGTTCCTTTCGGCACGTCCACCATCAGCCCCATCGCCACCCCTGATACTGGACGCTTTAATGGCACACCCGCATCAAGTAGCGCCATACACGACGAACAGGTCGCCGCCATCGAAGTCGAACCATTTTGTGACATAATCTCAGTCACCGACCGAATTGCATACGGAAAATCTTCTTCCGAAGGCAAAACCGGAATCAACGCCCGCTCCGCCAAATAACCATGCCCGATCTCGCGTCGCCCAGGCGAACCCATTCGCCCCGGTTCCCCAACTGTATATGGTGGTGCATTATAATGGTGCATATACCGCCGTTTTCCGTCGGTAATCTCCATCGTATCCACTTCTTGTGCATAGGATAGAGGCGCCAGCGTCACAATATTCATCGCCTGCGTCACTCCGCGCGTAAACAAAGAAGAACCGTGCGTACGTGGCAAAATCGACACTTGTGACGACAACGGTCGCACTTCGTCTAATTTCCGCCCATCCGGCCGCACTCCCTCTTCGACAATTCCTCGACGCACTTCCGCATGCACCGCGAGTTCAAACGCCTGATCATAAACATCCCTCAAATTCGCGTCATACCACTCAACTTTTTCGTTATCCGTCTCACCCTGCCCCTTGGAGAGCGCAAATTCATCATGCATTTTGTATTTCAATTCGTCCAAAATTTGTGCCCGTTCCATCACATTTCCCCGTACTTTCGAGCCAAATTTCCCCGCCGTCCAGTCTTTCACCTCTTTAGAAACTTCTTCATCCGGCAAAACTAATTCATATTCCTGCTTCGCCGCTGCAACTTGTTCCGCCAATTTTCTCTGTAAATCCAACACCGGCTGCACATTTTCCACCGCCCAACGCATCGCTTCAATAATCGTGTCTTCCGGCACTTCATTCGCCCCAGCCTCCACCATCACAACTTTTTCATCTTTACAAGCCACCACGAGATCTAATGGCGATTTTTCTCGCTCCTCCGACGACAAAAAGGCTTTAAATTCATCCCCAATTTGCCCAATTCTTACCCCTGCAACTGGCCCATCAAATGGCACACCCGCGTTCATCAGCGCCGCACTCGCCGCCACCATCGCCACGCAGTCCGGCCGAAAGTTCGGATCCATCGACAACACCGTACAAACTACTTGCACCTCTTGGCGATAGCCTTTCGGAAACAGAGGTCGAATCGGTCGGTCGATCAATCGCCCCACCAGCACTGCTTCATCCGATGGCTTACCTTCACGCTTGATAAATCGCGACCCCGAGATCTTCCCCACCGCATAAAATTTCTCTTCATAACTAATCGACAGCGGAAAATAATCCAAAACTACCGGCTTCGTCCCCACCACTACCGAACCCAGCACCACAGTATCCCCGTAAGTCACCAAGACCGAAGATGTCGACCGAAAACCAACCCGATTCACCTCTAGTGTCAGCTCCCGTCCCAGCCACTCTGTTGAAAGCCGAATCGTCTTCTTTCCGTTAGGATTGATAATTTCCATAAAAATACCCTTTCTGGGAAAACTTCAGGTAATTATTTAAAAATATTTTTGAATAATTATCTGCCGTCTTCCCAATGTTAATTTGCTGCTACCATTATATCAAAACTTGCATTTTTTCGCAAAGTGTGCTATAATAGTAAGGTTGAGGCAATTTCACCTCAAAGCAATCTAAAACAATCTCGTTTTAGGACAATCTCAGTTAAGGGAGGATCCATATGGATACTGAAGACATTTTAAGAACTGGTTATGAAGAGTACAAAGTCGAGTGCGAAGGCGTACTCGAAAAAACCATCAGCGAAATCAACGCTCTACGCAGAAGCGTACTTTTGCGTTCGCCCTATGCTCCATTCGAGCAGCCACGTGGCAGAATTAAGACCCTTAATTCCTGTCTGCGCAAGTGTGAACGCAAAGGTTTCCCAAAGACCATTGAGGGAATTAGAAAGAATATTTTCGATATTGTTGGAATTAGGATTATTACCCTGTTCCCTGACGATATCAAAAAAACTTTTCAGCTTCTCAAAAGTCTCCCGGGTTTGAACGTCGAGGAAGTCGAGGATTATGTCGCCGAGCCTAAGCCGAACGGTTATCGCTCACTTCATGTTATGATGAGGAGAGAAATTTTCTCACCTATCATTGGTGCGACTAGGTTGATCCCGATGGAAATTCAAATCCGTTGCAAGAGCATGGATTACTGGGCCACCATCGAGCATCGTTTAAAATACAAGCGTGATCATGGCGAATATCCGCCAGAAACTGAAGAGGTTTTTAAACGTGCCGCCGATATGCTAATCGAGATCGATAACATGTTTATTAATCTCCGCGGCGCCGACAACAGTTATGGAATCATCCAAGACGACGGCAGCGATTGTAGTAATCTCAAGTTTAGTCGCGAGGCTATCATCGAGAACGACGACAACCACGCCGAAGGCTATACGCATTTAACCGACTAACTCCAAAATCAGTTCCAGCCCGCCACCCGGCGGGCTTTTTCATGTTATCAAAAATCCGCCAATCATCACTTTTTCATCATTTTTCGCCATCAAAAATCCGCCAATCATCACACTGGCGGATTTTTACTATTATTTCCTTAACCCAAGTTTCGAAATCGTCTTCTTATACAGCTCAAAATCGGTATTTTCGAGGTACTTCAGCAGTTTTTTCCGCTTTCCTACCATTTGAATTAATCCTCTTTTGGCCATAAAGTCATGTTTATTGTTCTTCACGTGCTCTGTAACTTCTTTAATCCGAGCCGTCAAGATCGCAACTTGAACTTCAGGAGAACCAACATCTTGCTTATTTCGCGCAACGCTGGCAATAGCCTTGTTCTTATTCTCTTTTGTAATCATTGCCCCATTATAGCACATCTGTTATAATATTGCAATAATGGATGAAGACAAAATCATCTTGATCGACAAACCCGCCGGCATTTCCAGTTTCGGCGTGGTCGCCAAAGTTCGCGGTAAATTAAAGGTCGAGTTCGGCCATAAAGTCAAAGTCGGTCATACCGGCACCCTCGATCCTTTCGCCACCGGACTTTTGATTTTGCTCTCCGGCAAAATGACCAAAAAATCCGCCGAATTTTTAAAGCTCGACAAAGTTTACGAAGCGACTATGAAACTCGGCTTCACCTCCTCCACCGGCGACCCCGAGGGCGAGATTTCTGAATATCTTAAAAAGTCGCCAGCAAACACCCCCTCAATAGCCGACATAAAAGCAACTTTATCAAATTTCACCGGCACAATTAGTCAAACCCCGCCCAAATTCTCCGCCATCAAAATCAACGGTCAGCGCGCCTATAAATTAGCCCGCCAAAACAAAGATTTTACAGTTCCCTCCCGCGAAATCACGATTTATAACCTAGAAATCATAAATTACGACTACCCAGAGCTTAAAATCCGCGTCCATTGTAGCTCCGGCACCTACATCCGCACCCTCGCCGAAGACATCGGCTCCGCTCTCGGCACCGGCGCCTACCTCACCGCCCTCCGCCGCCTCCAAATCGGCGACTACAACATTACAAACGCCGAAAAACTTGAGTAATATTCAAATTATTACATCAGGATTTATCTGTTTTATTTTTTCAAATAACTCAATCACTAATTTCTTCGGATCATACTTGTTAGAGCCTAAACGAAAAACTTCTTCTCTGCTTAATTCCAAACACTTTTGAACATTTTTTGCTAATTTTCTTGCCGCATCTTCGTCTGGTTCTTCCCGACATAAAATTGATACTACACCCAATCTCGGATCATCCACTGCAGCACAAACGGCATCTCCTCCTCTCCAAGAAATACCCGCTATCGGTACTCCAGAAGCCAATATTTCCCCTAAAACTCCGGCACCCGCTTCGTAATAATTACAATCTAAAGTATAAAGCGCACACTTTGCTTTACTAATTATTTCCATTTTTTCATGTCCAAATTTCATACCAAGCATTGCAACATGTTTTTGCTGAAAATAGCTCCGAAATTCTTCAAAATATTCTGGTTCATAAACCGTTTTGCCTAAAATTATTAATTTCTTGCCTAAAATTTCACTTGCCCTAACCGCTAAATGTGGTGCTTTTTGCCTATCAAGTCGTCCAATCCATAAAAGATAGTCCTCACCAACTTCCGAGAAAATTGGTTCTTCATCAACCCCACTATGAAACAACAACTGTTTAATCGGTTTTTGATTTCGATATTTTTCACACATTTCATTCGAATAGCAAAAAAGTATTTCTCGCTTACCATCGAAAGCTATTTTTTTATAATCGTAAGGATGTAGTTGGTAGCTAAATCGTATTTGTGAACATTTTCGAAATGGGGTCATCCACTCATCTTTATCAAAATACTCCATACCCGCAAATAAAAAATCACATTTTCCATAACGACCGATAAACTTATCGACAGTCTCCGCGTTTAATCGTTCTGGAAAATATTCTGCTTTCGGAACATACTCCGGAAGCCAGTTCGGGCCCGTAATAATAACCCGGAAATCGTCCATCTCGGAAGCTGTTTTTGCAAAATGCCAAATTCGTTTTTCTGAGCTTCCTAAGCCAAAGCTTGGAAACGTATAGTTTTTCGGGTTATCATAATCACAAACTACCAATGTTTTAGGCGTTTTAAACAACATAGAAAATTTCTCCGTTGTCAACAATAAGTCCTTCATTTTCTTTCAAGCCAATCACTCCTTTTTCGAGTTCGCCACCTTCAAAATGACAGACTAGAGAATTTCCTCCCAACAAATCCAATCCATCAACATATTGATAATTTTGGTCATTTTCCTCCGCCACAGTTTCTATGCTTTTACCAAAAATAATTGCACCAGCACTCCCACCATAAATTATTTTATCATTGGCTAAAAATTCATGAATTTTTGGAATTATTCCTCCTTCATATAAAATTTGTAATAACTTAAACGTATTTCCACCGCCAATATAAATAGCATCATAATTTTCAATTTGCTTTTTAATCGCTTTCGGATCTAAAAACATTTCAATTTGCGGCATCTCGATTTCATACTTGAACTGCGAAAAAACCTCAACAATCCAATCAAAGCACGCTTCAAACCCGATGCCATCTCGCTCAAGCGCAAGCGGAATATACATCATTTTTTTGCCATCAACCAATCGAGCAAATTGCTCATCTAACTTTCGTGTCTGTTCTTTATTCCCTCCTCCCGATAAAAATATTTTACCCATATTTTAGCTTCTCCTTTACCTTAACAAAATCTTCTTCATCTAGCACGTCAATTTGCTGTAATTGTGTCAAAAAATCTTCAACCGTTTGGTTAATCGGGATATCATTATGGACACTCAGTTCACTTATTAAATAATTTGAAATTTCTCTATTAAAATTTCTTTCACATTCTCGTGTGATTCGTTCAAGACCAAACGTCGAATCTTGAAAATCTCCTCCCCTATTTTCCCAATAATTAAAGCTGTTCTGAACCATTGCTAATTTCTCACGCATCGCGCGATAATCCAAGTCGAATGTTTGAACGAATTTTTTCGAAAATAATCTATACCGATATCCATGATTTTTATTCCCTGGCTCCACTCCAGATAATTCCAAAAGCGCCAACGTTCTTAACAAATCGTCCTCAACAGAAAAATCTGTATCGTATTTATGATTAATCCGTTCGAGACCAAAACCGATATCACTAATTGAAAAAGACGGTCTACTATCCTGTGGCATATTGGGGATATAAACCGCATCACCAATTTCTAATCCTTGATGGTAAACTTTTATTACAAAATTTTCAAACTTGCGTGCTCCCCATTTCGGCTCGTCCTTTTTTTTCGAAAAAGTCATTTCTTCACGTGTCAATCCTCTATCTTCTAGAAATTCTAAGAAAGATTCAAAATTCGCAATATGTTCATCAAAAGAGCATTGCGCCTCTAATAACGACAAGTTGTAAAATGAAGTATGCGACTCTGGCTCTTCGCTTCCGATAAATTGTGTCCTAATTACGGGCTGAGCAACAAATAATTTACCTTCTGGAATTTCATCCTCATCATGTATGCAGTCATCAAGTAATTGGACTCCGGAAGAGACAAACAATGTTGTCTTATTTTCTCGTTTTACTGGCAATGGTTTGCATATTTTAGCTCCAAATTGCTCAAAATAATTCGAAAAATCTTTAATTTCAATATTTTGCTTATCTTCGACAATATCATATTCATGATTATTGGATATTAGATTATTATTTTTTGGAAACTTTTCCATTCTAAGCTATCCTATAG
>CAVDHS010000015.1:0-5433 GCA_963609155.1 Bulleidia sp.
AAGCTACGGCGTCGAACACGACGCGCTCGAAGAACTCATTCGCGCCGCCTACGACACGCTCGGCCTGCAATCTTTCCTCACCGCCGGCAAAAAAGAAGTTCGCGCTTGGACCATCAAACAAGGTGCCACCGCCCCCGAAGCCGCCGGCACCATTCACACCGATTTCGAACGCGGTTTCATCGCCGCCTCAGTTATGAATTATGACGACCTTGTCCGCCTCGGCTCCGAAAAAGCCGTCAAAGAAGCTGGGCTACTTCGCACCGAAGGCAAAACTTACCAAATGCAAGACGGCGATGTCGTCGAATTCCGTTTCAACGTCTAAATCCCGCTCACGCTCGAAATCGAATCCGTGTTCACCTCTGTATTTGTCGCGGTCAAATTCTCCGCCGAAACCGTTACTTTCCCACCGTTCGAACCGCTTTTTCCCCATTCGTCCGTCCCCAGCGCCGAAATAAATTTCTGTTCCGTACTAAAGTTCGCCTCCACATTCGTAAGACTAATCGTCGCGTTAGTGTTCGTCACAAAGAAGAACGGCGTCGTATTATATACGTTTGATGACGAAAGCACCGAAAGTTTCGAATTCGTCGCCGTAAATGTCCCCGTTCCGACCCCCGCATCACCCGACATCGACTGATAAATCATCACCGCCGCGTTATCAACATTGTTCCGATTGCCAGTCCCGTTCGCCGAAAATTCACAACCCGACAGCGTAACCGAATTTTTACCTTCCACCACCGCAATTTGCGCCCCCGTCGCCGTCCCAGTCGACTCTGAAACCGTAATGTTCCCAGTCGAATAAATCAATGGTGAACCCGCCCCGGCCGTACTTAAAGTCATATTTGACGCCGTCACCGTTCCTTCGCCTCGATCAGTCGCCAGCGACGCCGAAGAACCGCCTTGCGTCGCAATCGACACATTTTCCGCCTCGATCTCCCCCGTATAAGTCGCGTGAAGTCCCCGTGAATTATCTTTTGAAGTCTCAATCGTCGCATTTTTCACCGTCGCTTTCCCACCATTGGTCGCCACCACCGCATTCGCCCCCGAAACATCCGACGAAATCGACACTCCATCCAGCGACACCGAAGACCCCTCTCCGACCACTACCACTGCCGAGTTCGTCCCATAAAAACTATATTCATCGCCCCGCCCCTGAAAATCAGCCGAACCACTCTTTTTAATCGCCACATCACCAGTAATCGTTAGCGACCCGCCGTTAATCACCAAAAATACCGCCTGATCATCAGTTGTCGAGGCATAAGTTCCCGAATCAATCGTCGCACTCACCCCATCGACCACATACGCGCCCGCATAAGTCACCGATTTTCCGCCAATTGTCGTCGTCACCGTCCCCGCGGTCAAATCCGTATTTACCACCTCTGTTATTTTCTCAGTTCCGTTTTTATTTTTCGCATTCTGGTTCGCCAAATAAAGTCCGAGACCGACTCCTCCTACAATTAAAACCAGCGCCGCCACACCGACGCCAATACAAATCCCCTTGTTTCTACGCGACCTCTTCGCACCACTCCGCGCATTATCTTTTCCGCCTTCAACGCCGGCCCCAACGCTAGCCCCACCAGCATCGCCAGTTTCTCCCCCGTCCCACCAAGAATTGCTATTTTTAATTAAATCATTCTCTTTCATGCCCCCATTATAACATCAGTTTTTTAATTTAACCTTAAAAATTCACGCACTTCAAAATCCTCGCCAATAACATCCGCCGCCGCCAAAACCGGATTATAGTGCTGGCAATATTTTTGATGTGATTCCAGAAAACTTGTTGCTGCAAAAGTCATTCGGCGCTGTTTTTCACTCGTAATTGCTTTTAAGCCTCCACCATAATCGGCCGTTTTCCGATATTTCACCTCTGTAAAATAAATCTCATCCTCAAAAACTGACACAATATCAATCTCATATCGCTTCGTCCGATAATTCCGCGCCACGATTTCATGCCCTAAATGTTCCAAAAACTCTACGACTTTCGTTTCCGCCTTTTTTCCAATTTCTGTTGTATTTTTTACAACAGTTTTTCTGGTTTTCGTTTTCGTTTTCGTTCGTGAAAATTTCACCATGCTTTTTATCGGCTCAAAACTCCGCCGATGTTCCGGGCAAATCCCATATCTCGAAATCGCCTCACGGTGAAAATCCGTCCCATACCCTTTATGGCGTTCGAATCCATATTCCGGATACTTTTCCGCTAGCTCCACCATATAATGGTCTCGCGCCACTTTTGCAATAATCGACGCCGCCGAGACTTCTTTAATCAAGTCGTCCGCTTTCGGCATAGTAGAAACATATTCTCCGAGAGGTGTCAAGTCAAGAAAATTGTCAATTCCATCGATCACTATCTGGGAAAATGGCACGTGAAGTTCTTGAACTGACTTCACAGCGCGCTGTGTCGCCAACCTCAAAGCTTCTGGCATCCCCAGCTCATCTATTTCTTCATTCGCCACCCAACCTAGTCCCGTCGCTGGCGCTTCCGCTAAAATTATTTCGCTCAATCGCTCACGTTTCTTTTCCGACAACTTTTTCGAATCCCTAAGTTCCGTCACCCATTCCGGCTTTTCCTCCGGCAGAATCACCGCACCAATAACAAGCGGACCCGCAAGGGGCCCGCGTCCAACTTCATCGATTCCCAGAATTGCCACTAGGCTTCCGCCTTTTCCTCAGTTTTCGTCTCTTTCGTTTCGGCTTTCACTTCTTCTTTCGGAGCTTCCGTCGGTGCTTCCGCTGGAACTTCCGCTGGCGCTTCTTCCGCCACCGTCACGTCGTTCACTGCTACTCGATCGAAATCGCGACCTTTAAGCCGTGCCGATTTACCGGATCGTTCACGCAAATAAGACAAATTATTTCGACGCACTTTCGCCCGCTTCGTAATCTCAATTTTCTCTACTAACGGCGAATGTACTAGATATGACTTCTCTACGCCTACACCCGAAGTCACCTTGCGCACCACAATTCGCTCCGTGTGCGATTGTTTTCGCTCCACTCGAATTACCACGCCTTCAAAAGTCTGAAGCCGGAACTTATTTCCTTCTTTAATTTTCTGGGTCACTTTCACCGTGTCCCCTGAACGCACATCAACCACCGCCTTCTTTTTCTGTGCGTCGCCAATCTCTTTCAAAATCGAAAAACTCATATTTTACCTTTTTTATTAGACAATTACCTACTATTTTATCACACTTTCTCTAAAAATCAATACTTTTTATCCCTTAAGTGCCAATTTTACCCTTTCTTCCACCGGCAAATCTCGCGGTACCTCGGCTAATGCCGCCGTCGCTTCTTTTAGCGGAAAACCTAGCGCAATCAACGCCTCCAAAGCCTCGTCCTGTCCTGTCGTAGCAGCAGCATCCAAACCAAAACCTGCCTCCGCCTCTCCATATCGCGACGGGATCCCGACTTTATCGCGTAAATCCACAATCACCCGTTCCGCCGATTTTTTCCCCACTCCCGACGCTTTTGCGATAAACCCCGCGTCCGCATTTGCAATCGCATTGCGTACCTCTTCCGCTTCCGCAAGCGACAAAATCGCAATCGCCGCTTTCGGCCCAATTCCTTGCACCGAAATCAAAAGCTCAAAAATCTTTTTCGCCGCCAAGCTCGAAAACCCATACAACTCTTCCGCATTTTCCCGCACTTGATGATATGTATAAAACTTTCGCTCTTCATTTAATTTCGCCCCCTCAAAATCCGACTTTGCCACCGCCACTTCATAACCCACCCCATTTACATCCAGCACCAAAAAATTCCCATATTTTTCCTCAATTTTCCCCTTCAAATGCGCAATCATATCTCTATTATATCACGCCTTGTTCGAAAACTTATATTCCCCATTCGTTCCCTGCCGATACAAAAAACTACACGTAATCGCCACTGCCAGCGCATCCGCCGCGTCGTCCGGCTTCGGTTTCTTCTCCAGTCCAAGATGTAGTCGCACCATTTCCTGAATTTGCGTTTTTGTCGCCGCGCCATATCCAGTCAAACTTTTCTTAATCTCGTTTGGCGTGTATTCATACACTGGCACTCCCCTTTGTTCTGCCGTGAGCAACACAATTCCCCGCGCCTCCGCCACCGCAATCCCCGTTGTAATGTTTTTCGAAAAAAACAATTTCTCTACCGCCACCACTTCCGGCTGAGTTTGTTCAAAAACTTCGCTCAGTGAATTGTATAATTCTAGTAACCTCGCCGGCAACGGCGCCCCGACTTTTGTCGTCACCGCCCCAAAATCCAACGCCCGCGCGCCCGCGCGCCCTGTCGTCTCAATCAGTCCAAACCCGCAAATCCCAATTCCCGGATCAATCCCTAAAATCCTCATACTATTATTATACAACTAAACTACCTTACGTATTTAATTAAGGTTTCTCGCAAATCTTTAGCCGGGATTACAAAATCATCATGAATATTTTGCGGCGCGATTGCGTGCTTAAAACCAAGTTTTTTCGCCTCAGCAATTCGCTGGTCCGACCGAAACGCCGACCGAATTTCGCCTCCCAGCCCCACTTCCCCAAACACCACATATTCCTCGCCCAACTTTCGCCCTGCCACCGCCGACGCAATCGCCATACACACCGCTAGGTCCGCCGCCGAATCCGCCAATTTCATTCCACCAACTACATTAATAAAAATATCCTGATCCGCGAGTTTCAATTTCGTTCGCCGTTCTAGCACCGCAATCAACAAATTCAACCGATTTAAGTCAAACCCACTCGCCGTTCGTTTCGGATAACCAAAGTTCGACTTGTTCGCCAGCGCCTGAATCTCCACCAAAATTGGTCGATTTCCGTTCATTGTCGCAAGAATAATCGACCCGTCCGTATTCGTTCGTTCCGCCAGCAGCGCCGCCGACGGATTTTGCACTTCTTTTAATCCCTGTTCCACCATTTCAAAAATCGCCACTTCGTTAGTCGAGCCAAACCGATTTTTCACCGCCCGCACCGTCTTAAATCCACCATATCTATCCCCCTCAAAATTCAACACCACATCTACCAAATGTTCCAAAACTTTCGGTCCAGCCAGCGTTCCCTCTTTCGTCACATGCCCCACAATCACTACTGCCGTATCTGTCGCTTTCGCCGCCTGAATAATCAAATTACCGCAATTCGTCACCTGCGACACCGTCCCAGGCGCACTCGAAATCTCGTCCATCGCAAGCGTTTGAATCGAATCAATAATCACAAGGTCAAATTCCCCACTTTCAATCGTTTTTGCAATATCATTTCCGCTCGTCGACGCTGCAAAAGCCAATTTTTCCGAATCCGCGCCGAGCCGAAGCGCCCGCAATTTTACCTGCCCAGCACTTTCCTCACCCGAGACATACAAAACTTGATGTTTTTTTGCCACTTCTGCCGAAATTTGCATCAAAAGTGTCGACTTCCCAATTCCAGGTTGCCCCGCAAGCAGCGACACCGACCCCATCAAAATCCCACCACCTAGCAC
>CAVDHS010000016.1:0-4625 GCA_963609155.1 Bulleidia sp.
CCTGAACGGAGAAGACTTTACCGGCGTCTTGCTGATAAGCATAAGAAGGCCTGGGAAGTTCTTCCGATACAAGTCCTGGAAGAGGAATATCAGGATTGGAAAATCACGCGATTTTCCAGGAAGTGAATCTAAAATCGAAAACGTTTTCATTGCCCTGCCACTTAGGCGGGGCTTTTCTTTTCTCAAAAAGTGTGTTATAATGGAAAAGTTAATAAAGTAAGGAGAAAAAATGCTAGCGATTCGCATGCAACGTAATGGCCGGACGCATTACCCGACGTACCGGATAGTCGTCCAAGAATCACAGCGACACCCGCTTTCGGGTCGGATTGTGGCTCTCGTCGGCAACTATAACCCCGCAACGAAGGCTTTGACCCTTGATAAGGAAGCGGTGGAAAAATATTTGAAAAATGGCGCGCAGCCGTCTTCGCGAGTAGCATTCATTTTGAAGAAAAATGGTGTGAAATTGCCGAAGTGGTATAAAGAAGCGGCGCCGAAGAAGGCGACGGCAAAACACGCAGATAAATTGCGTAAGAACCAGCCGAAAGAAGAAACGCCAGCGGAGGAAGTTCCGGCTGAAGCTAAAGAGACGGAAGCTCCAGCTCCAGAAGCTGAGACTCCGACAGAAACCGAGACTGAAGCTCCGGCGGAAAAATAAATACAAAATATAGCCCTGCGGGGCTATTTTTGTGCTATAATAAAAATAAGTAATTTAACGGAGGAAATATGGCTACCATTGATCAGCAATTTGTCGAATATATCGTAAAAACTTTAGTCAACAATCCCGAAAAGGTAGTAGTTGAACGAAAAATTGACGAAAAAGGAGTATTATTGTCTTTAACTGTGGATCCGGAAGATGTTGGGCGAGTGATTGGAAAACGCGGAGTGACGGCGCAAGCGATTCGCGGGTTGCTTCGGGCGCTCGGAACGAAACAAGATGCGCGATATAATTTGAAAATCGTGAATACGAATGAAGACGGAGCGACGACACACGAAGAAAAACCGACGGAGAAGCCGACAGAAGAGGTGGCGGAAGATACGACATCGGACGCGGCAGGAGATGAAAATTCGGCTGGAACTTCAACAGATGACGATACGGAGAATGATGCAAAAGATGATGAGTCTTCGGCCTTGGCGGAAAAAACGCGCGCGGAATTGGCAGATCTTGATGATCTTGATATTTAATTAGAAAAAGTCTTGACTTTTAGTTTCGAGGGCGTATAATTAAACATAAGCTAACTAACTGCGAGTCGGCTTGAAAAATAGAGGTTGAGAGCTTATCTATGTCTAAAAAATCCCTACCGTTGGGGATTTTTTGGTATGAAAAAACTCTTGAAAATTTTGACAATCTGTGATATAATGGAGAGAAGAAGTAGTGTGCCTAGTTTTTGTGTAACCTTTAGGAGTGGCGAGGCTAGAGGGGAAACTGGGCAGTAATCTTCCAGCGCTGAAAAAAGATTATCAACACTAAAGAAAAAGAGGTAGAATGGCTACAAAACCGAAGTCGGGTGAGAGAGTATTTTTCACCGAAGGAGACCAAGCTTTGCCAATTCCGGATCTGACGGCACACCAAAAGGATTCGTGGGCAGACTTTGTCGAAAATGGACTGCGGGAGGTTTTTGCGGAATTGAATCCGATTGACGATTATACCGGACAAAAACTTTCGCTCCGTTTTAAAGATTATTATTTTAAAGAACCGAAGGAGAGCGAACAAGACGCGAAATATAATCTTGCGACTTATGAAGCGCCTTTGCATGTTTTGGTTGAGCTTGAAAACAAGGCGACCGGCGAGAAAAAAGAACAGGATATTTACTTTGGTGATTATCCGTGGATGACCGACCGGGCGACGTTTGTCATTAATGGGACCGAACGGGTGATCGTTTCGCAGCTGATTCGATCGGCAGGCGTGTTCTTTAGCGCGGAAACGGTTGGTTTGCGACGCTATTATGGCGCGAAAATTATTCCGGGACGTGGCGCATGGTTGGAATTTGAAACTGCGGCGAACGGGTCGATTTATGTGAAAATTGACCGCCGACGCAAGATTCCGGTGACGACATTCCTGCGGGCGCTCGGTATGAGTAAGACAGACATTGAGAAACGCTTTAGTGAAGTCGACAATGGTGAAAAAAGTTATATTAAAGCGACGTTTGAAAAGGACACTACTTCGACGCAGGGCGAAGCCTTACTCGAAGTTTATCGCCGAATTCGACCGGGCGATCTCGCGACGGTAGAAAATGCGAAATCGATGATCGAACGAATGTTCTTCGATCCGAAACGTTATGATTATTCGAACGTGGGACGGTTTAAAATTAATCGTCGATTAGGAATCGAGACGCCGAATGAGCCGGAATATCGCACTTTGCAAATGGACGACGTGACGGCGATTATCGCGGAAATTATACGCCTGAACAATACCCAAGAAGCGCCGGACGATATTGATTCGTTGAGTAATCGACGCGTGAAATTGGTTGGAGAGCTGGTCCAACGTCAATTCCGCCTTGGGATGCTTCGCTTACAACGAAATATTCTTGACCGAATGTCAATGGCGAATGTCGAAGAAGTGACTCCGTCGCAACTTTTGAACTCGCGACCAGTCGTCGCGGCAGTGAAAGAATTCTTTGCTACCTCACAGCTTTCACAGTTGATGGACGAAGTAAATCCGTTTTCGGAACTTGCGCATAAACGCCGGTTGTCGAGCATGGGGCCTGGGGGCTTGACACGGGAACGCGCAGGTTTTGATGTGCGTGATGCGCACCCGACGCATTATGGTCGAATCTGTACGGTGGAAACGCCGGAAGGCGGGAACGTGGGATTGGTGCTAAACTTCGCGACTTATGCCCGAATTAATAAATATGGATTTATCGAAGCGCCATATCGTGTGGTGAAAAATGGTAAAGTGACTGACGAAGTGGTTTATATGGACGCGGATACGGAAAATGATATGGTGATTGCGGATGCGTCGGTGAAATTGGACAAAAACGGAAAGTTCGTCGAAGATTGGGTTTCGGCGCGTGTTCACGGAACGCCAGCGCAGGTTGAAGCGGAGCGTGTAACGCATGTTGATGCAGCGCACAAAGAAGTTTTGGGCGTTTCGGCATCGCTAATTCCGTTTGTCGAGAAAAACCGGGTTGACCGGTCGTTGATGGCTTGCGCGATGCAGAAACAAGCAGTGCCGTTGCTTCGGCAAGATAATCCGGTAGTTGGAACCGGAATTGAGCGTGAAGTCGCAAAAAACACTTCACAACTCGTGATGGCCTCTGGTGCGGGGACAGTAAAGAAAGCCGACGGTGATTCGGTGGTGGTGACTTACGACAAGGGTGGTGATGTTGAATATAAGTTGCAACATTTCGAAAAGACAAATGATGACCGTTGTTATAACCAACGTTGTACCGTGAAACGAGGACAAAAAGTCAAAAAAGATGATACTTTGATCGAAGGCGCTTCGGTGAATGATGGTGAATTAGCGCTTGGACGAGATTTGCTGGTAGCATTTATGCCGTGGCGAGGTTATAACATGGATGACGCGATTGTGATTTCGAATCGGTTGGTTGAAAATGACACTTTGACTTCGATCAATATTAAAGATTTTGATGTGGAAGTGCGCGAAACGAAACTTGGACCGGAACAAGTAACGCGCGATATTCCGAATGTGTCAGAACATTCGCTTAGACATCTTGATGAAGATGGAATTGTGACGGTTGGGTCAGAAGTACGCAATGGCGATATTTTAGTCGGGAAAATTACGCCAAAGGGCGAACAAGAACTTTCGTCGGAAGAGCGATTGCTTAGAGCAATCTTTGGTGAGAAAGCTAAAGATGTGCGCGATACTTCGGTGCGAATGAACGGTTCATCGGTCGGGAAAGTGGTCGATGTGCGAGTTTATACACGCGAACAAGGGCACGAGCTGAAGGCGGGCGTGTTGAAACAGATTAAGATTTTTGTGGCGGAAGTGCGTAAAATTAGCGTTGGTGATAAGTTGGCAGGGCGACACGGTAACAAAGGTGTAGTTTCGCGAATTCTGCCGGTAGAAGATATGCCGTTTATGGCGGACGGGACGCCGATTGATGTGATTTTGTCGCCAATGGGCGTGCCGAGCCGTATGAACTTGGGACAGTTATTTGAAACGCATCTTGGTATGGCGGCGCGAGCGCTGGGTTATAAAGTCGCGACCCCGTCGTTTAACGGAGTGCCGGATGAGAAAATTAACGAAGAGTTGGAGAAGGCTGGATTTAATAAAGACGGCCGGGTACAACTTTATGATGGTCTGACCGGTGAGCCGTTCAATGAACGAACTTCAGTCGGGGTGATGCATATGTTGAAATTGCACCACATGGTCGAAGACAAGATTCACGCGCGGTCAACTGGTCCGTATACTATGGTGACACAACAGCCGCTCGGTGGTAAGGCACAAAACGGTGGCCAGCGTTTCGGGGAAATGGAAGTTTGGGCGCTGGAAGCTTATGGCGCAGCGACAACTTTGCAAGAAATGTTGACAATTAAATCGGATGATGTTTATGGACGAGCGAAAGCTTATGAGTCGATTATTAAACACGAGCCGATTGAAGGACCGAAATTGCCAGAAGGCTTTAACGTGTTAGTGAAAGAGTTGCAAGGTTTGGGTCTGAAAG
>CAVDHS010000017.1:0-8212 GCA_963609155.1 Bulleidia sp.
AATGTTTCGTAACATGGACAGTCGGTTTTCTAACAGGGGTGGCGGGCTTAATAACAGGGGTCGGGGAAGGAACGGTCTCTGATTTTGCTGTTTTCTTGGCTTTTTTACTCTTTTTCTTCCCTTTTTTTGCCTTTGGGCTAGTTTTTGGAGTATCATTAGCGCTTGCAGATGTTTTAGAAACGTCATTTTGAGGCGTCTGAGCGGCCTTCTGCGGCGTTTTGCCTTGCGATTCGATTAAACTAGCCAAATCCTTCAAACCCGGGTTTTTACGGCCTTCTGCGGCGTTGGGGCTGATTTTACGCTCCTTGAGATCTTTTTGTGAGACTGACGTTTGTTGGGATGAATCTTTGCTCGAAATCACCAATCTCGGCTCTTGGCGCCCCGAATCTGCCAATTCACGCTTATATTTTTCAGCTTGTGCAATCGTCTCTTCGATTTCCGCCTCGACTTCTCGACGCGGACGAGCAAAATATTCGCGCGAATGAGCAACGATAGCATCGAAATTGTTGGTTGGAGTCTTCGGAATCGACAACGTTGTTGCCGAAAATGCGGGCACTTTTTCCCCGTTGATAATCATTGAAATTACAAAATTACGATTGTTAAGCTGAATAATGTCTGCCTCTTCAAAAGTCGGCTCGAATTGTTTAGCTAATACCGGCGCGTCCTCTGGCGAGACTCGGAACGAAATCGTAGTACCGACGTTGCCAAATACCGCATCGCGCACATTGTCGGTCATCTGAGCGACGTATTGGTTTGCCACAGTTAAATTCAGCCCGTATTTTCGCGCCTCCGACAAAATCACCGCAAACGAGTCCGTCGCAAAGTTCTGAAACTCATCTACATAGAGATAAAATGGTCGTCGGTCTGCCACATTCGGAATATCGGACCGACTCATTGCGGCGAGCTGCACCTTAGTTACGATGAACGCCCCGAGAATGGCTGCATTATCTTCCCCGATCAATCCCTTAGACAAATTCACGACTAAAATCTTTCCTTCGTCCATAATTTTCCGAATATCAAACGACGATTTCGGTTGGCCGATGATGTTGCGAATAATCGGGTTTGCTGTGAATGCCCCGACTTTATTTAATACCGGTGCAATCGATTCATTAACCTGTTTATCATTCCATTGCCCGAATTCGTGCTTCCAGAACTGCAAAACCGTCACATCTTTACAATAATCCAGAGTCTCTTTACGAAAATCCTTATCTGTTAGTAATCTGGAGATATCCAGCAAAGTCGCCTCTGGGCGATCCAGCAAAGCCAGCAAAGTATAACGAAGAATGTGCTCAAGCCGCGGCCCCCAAGAATCGCCAAACATTCGTTTTAGCACCCCAATCACTTCCGAACAAACGTTCGGTTTTTTTGCCGGATCGGTAACTTCGAGCGGGTTGAAAGCAACTGGAAAAGCCGTATCCGCGGGGTTGAAATAAACTACATCTCGGACGCGTGATTCAGGAATAAAACTGAGATTATCAGTCGCAAAATCACCGTGCGGATCGACGATACAATACCCCTGATTATAGAAAATATCCGAAAGTGCCAAAAGTTCGAGCATTCCGCTCTTCCCCGCCCCAGTTTGACCGATGATATAGACGTGTCGGGAGCGGTCGCGGCGTAACAGTCCGAATTGATAATTAATTCCTCGAAAATTTGTTAGTCCGAACGCCGAGATATTCTTGTCTTCTTCTACTACACCTGTTATCACTGGTAATTTCGCTGGCGGTTCCGCTGTTTTCGATGATGCCCAGACGATATTTGGCGTCTCGACCGAAGTATGTGGCAAGTGAAAAACCGAGGCTAATTCCGAAATATTTAAGATGAACCCGCGGTTAGTGAATTGGCGCATCTTATAAGCATCGAGATCGGCCGGATTGAAAGTTCCGCCCAGTTGCCGAAAACCGTTCAAATTCGTCGAATTAAATTGTTTAAATGTCCCGACTAGCGCTTGCATGTTTAATTTTGCATCAGTTTCATTCTGCCCCAGATAAGCCAAACGAATTTTTACCTCATAGCCGAGCTTTGTTGCTTTTTCTTCGGCTTTTGAGATTTGAGTTTTTGCGCGCTCCGAGAGTTCGACTTTCACTTCGGAATTCGTTCCACCTGCCGGAGGTCGAAACAGCGCCGCCAGCGCCTCGACTAGCCACGTCCAATCGATCCCTAATCTACCGATAAAGCTACTCCGTCCCGATTTGATTCTTCTTATCCACTTATCAGTGGTGTTTTTATGCCAATCATCTGGAATCGGTCGTGCGAGAATTTGAATCCAAAGCTCTTCATCTCGATCGGGGCTGAGCTTCGCCAGTGTCCCCGTAATTCCCGCTAATGGATCAACTTCAAACGTATCAAAAGTTTTAATCGGCAACGCCTCGTTCTCTGTTAGCCCCAGCTCCGCTAGATAATTGATCGGATATTTTGTCCGTGTATCCACATAATCTTCATTCATCTTGTAGATTTGGACTGTCGGATATTGCGAATAAATCTGTCCTTCGACAAAATTTTGTAAAATCTTCGGTACCCAGACATAAAATCGGATTTGTCCCGCCGTCGAAACGATCTCGAACGACAAATGTTCCTGTACTCCGCCGGAATTCTTCAGCTCTTGTCGGTCGCGCAAAATTCCGTGTAAAGAAGCAAATAATTGTTCCGCCGCCAGCTCTTTTTTGTCATTTTCTCGTGGAATTTCGAGCATTAAAAGCACCGAATCGACATTCAGCACTTTTAGACGGTTTAATTTTTTATAATTCCGATAAGTTAAAAACGCCAACAACCCTACCACCGGAATCCAGAATATCGGCATTAAAATAAAATGTATGACGCTTTCCATAACCTTATTATATCACATAAAGCTAAAATGATTATTCTTATGCGAGCTTGTAAGAATTTTTGTCGACTTTTTTGAAAAGTTCTTTATTTTGTAAGTTTAGCAAAATCGTCGTTTCTTTTACTTTTCGCACTTTTAATACTTGTTTGACAATTTCTTCACGAGTCATCGGTTCACCAGTTTTCTCTAGTACTGATTTTATAATATCTGAAATCGTTCCCTTCTTATAACCCCAAGTGTTCAGAGCATAGATTCCCCGTCCGATCAGAATAAAGCGCGGATCCTTAATCAGCTCATTATGAATTGCTTGGATCGTAACGTCTTTACGCTTAAAATTCGATTCTTTAATTTCTTTCGCAATTTCCGAAAAATGCATCGGCTCTTTTTTCGTTTCCAGAATCACGAAAATCTTATCGCGAATATTTTTCGGGTTTACAGACGGCCATTTCGCCAGCCCCCACACCCCATTTAGCGTCGCCAACAGTTTAGAAATTGACGCTACTGCTTTTATATGGTCAGGGTGTTCATAATTTAATTTATTGTCAAGCTCATCTAAAGTCATTGGCTTTTTATTCTCGCGTACAATTTTCACGATTTCATCCACGCGTTCGCGAATTTTCTTACCATCCCCGTATTCTGCGATCCCTACAGCGGTATAATAGCGATCATTTTCCTCGACAATGCTTAAACTATTAGCAAAAGTCGCGATAAAATAAATGCCGGCTCTCTCCGGCGCAGTCGCTTCCCTTCCGTAAACCTTGTCAGCCAAATCTGTTAATTTCGCCACTCGCCCCATTTCGGTTAAGTTGCGAATTAGAATTTTTTCAGCAGCAGCAAGCTCTTTAATCTGACCATCTTCAGCAGCAATGCGCAAACGAATCAAAATCGCTTTTTCCAGCTGTCGTACTCGTTCCCTCGTAATGGACAACATTTCTCCAATTTGTTCAAGAGTTTCTTTAGTGCCATTTAGTCCAAATCGGCGCGAAATGATTTCCTTTTCTCGGTCTTGCTCGATGATTTTTAGACTGCCCGAAATTGCTTTTTTGAGAGTTTCCGCATTTTGGTCCATCAAATACCTTTCTTATTCCACCCCTGCTAATATTATCAATTTATACTATAATATCATAGTTTAGAATAAGTGTCAACTATGAAATTATCTATTTTCTATTACTATTGTAGCACATTTTTTACAAAGTGCGAAAAAAATTATAAAAAGCATAACCTTTCATCTAAAATTCGCCAAAAATCGCCAAAATTCAAACCAAAACCTATCAAAATTTCTTAAAATTTCGAATTCTGGCAAATTACTTATTTTTTCGCACTTTTCTTTTTGGTTTTTCCTCGCCCACGAGCCCCTCGGCGAGTAGTTTTTGGCTTATTTTTCAACATTTCTTCTGCTTGCTCGAGCGTTACTGTCTTCGGATCGGTCTCTTTCGGGATTTTGACATTATTGCGTCGCCCTGGACCTTTCACATATGGTCCGTAAGCCCCATTAATAATCATAACTTCACCCCAATCCGCAATGATCGAATTAATTTTCGCCTGATATAACGGCAAAGCTTCCTCTAAACTGACTGTGTAAGGATCCAAGTCTTTCATCGGAATGTTATATTTCCCGCCCTTAAGATACGGTCCAAACGGTCCATTTGCGGCGATGATCTCTGTTCCATCCGGCGCTTTTCCGAGCGATCGCGGCAAGGCCGGCAATGCAAGTTGTGTTAGTGCCTGTTCCAGGTTCACAGTTTTCACCGATTTTCGTTTTGGTAATGGCGCGAAACGCGGTTTTTCCCCTGTTTCTTTCTCGTTCTCACCGAGTTGGATAAAACCACCATTTTTACCAATTTTCGCATAAATCGGCTTACCAGTTTTCGGATCATGCCCTAAAAGCCGTGCGTTATTATACCGCTCTACTCCGTTAGCTGCCAAAACTGTATCGTGAAATGGCCCATAGAAGTCTCGCAGCATTTTTACTCGCTCCAGCTTCGCATCTGCGATCAAATCCAAATCCTTTTCGATATTCGCCGTAAACCGATAATCAACGATATTTTGGAAATTTTCCGTCAAAAATCCCGAAACCAGTTCTCCAATCGGCGTCGGAATTAATTTTCCTTTATTCGCTCCGAACTTTTCACTTATAATCTTCCGTTTCACCTCTGTTTTTGTCGGATTTTTCGCGGCTTTTTCGGAGTTTTTGTTGGCGCTTATATCGGCCCCAATTTTCACTGTGGTTTTTGTCACTTTCGCATTCGCCATCTGTGTCGCCACTGTTCGTGACCAAATTAATTGATAAAGCCGTTTTTCATAATTATTTTTTCCCGCAGTAGTAGTTTGAATATTCGTCGGCCGAATTGCCTCGTGCGCTTCTTGCGCTGAAGCATCTTTTGTCTTAAAATGTCGCACTTTCAGATAATTTTTGCCAAAATTCGCCTCAATAAACCCAGCTATCGCTGCCACTGCTTGCGACGATAGGTTCAAAGAATCGGTTCGGTGATAAGTAATCAGACCGGCCTGATATAACCCTTGTGCCGCGCTCATCGTTGTACGCGATGAAAAACCGAGTTTCGCGTTTGCTTCAATCTGCAAGGCTGCAGTCGTAAATGGCGTTGGATTGGCTTTTGAACCCTCCTTTTCTTCTACCTCTGTTACTACGAATTCTGCATCTGTTAAATTCGTCAACAATTTCTCCGCTTCTGTCTCGTTTTTCGGTGCTTCTCCGCTAAAGTTGGCCATAAAAGTTTGCGCCCCGTCCATTTCGGGCGTAAGTCCAACCTCTTGCTCCTCCGAAGATTCATTTTCTTCATCAACATCAATTTCCGCAGTTTTCGTTCCCGGATTACCCACTGTATAGACCGCTACTTCGCGTTTTTCTCCTTCGGATTCCCCTTTTACCACATAACCGCGTGCCTGGATCGCTGTCATAATCGACGCATAAGTCGACGGTCGCCCAATTCCGAGCTCCTCTAGTTTTTTCACTAGTGAGCCTTCGGTATATCTTGCCGGCGGCTTTGCGAAATTCTGTTTGGCGCTGAGCCCTTCGAGCTGAATTTGTTCGCCTTTTGCCATTTTCGGCAGCTCAGAATCTTTACTTTTACCATAAACTTTCAAAAATCCGTCAAAAACCACTACTTCGCCTTTTGCAACGAAATTGAAGTCGGTTTTTTGGGGTATCGCTCTCATCTCGCCAGTCGCCGTGAATTTTCCGCTAATCTTAAAATTAAATTTGCTATCAAATTGCTCAATTTTTTTCTCGCGTTCAACAATTAATCTTAGCGCTGGGCTCTGCACTCGTCCCGCCGACACCGCCCCAGGCACTTTGCGCCGCACGATATCCGACAGGTCGTACCCCACCAGCATGTCTAGCGTCTGGCGCGCTTGTTGGCTCGCTACCATATCCATATCTACTGTCCGCGGATTTTTGATCGCGTTTTCTAGTGCTGGCTTAGTGATTTCGTGAAAAGTAATTCGCGCTGTGTCTTTCGGCAATTTTAGTACCTCGCACAGATGCCATGAAATCGACTCTCCTTCGCGGTCCTCATCGGTCGCGAGCCAAATCCGCTCCGCGTCTTTGGCTGCCTTTTTTAGTTCCGAGATAATCTGTTTATGCCCCGGGTCAATTTCATAAGTCACATCAAAGGTTGACTTATCGACTTTCGTATCTTTTCGAATATGTCCAACCGACGCCAGCACCCGAAAATCCGCTCCGAGATATTTCTCGATCGTTTTTGCCTTTGCCGGACTCTCCACAATCACTAAATTTTTCGCCATATATATAATCATACCACACCCGTCAAGCATAACCGCAAAACTTGCGTAATTTCGCCCACAAAAAAGCCTCAGGTAAGGGTGGGCATCACCTGAGGCTATTTCGGCCCTCTAACGCTTCTCACTATACCGGGAGAGACCCCGGAAGCGCGACCCACCTCACACAAATTGGGGCCCGCCGGTTAGAGGGATTGCTAAGCCTTTGAAGGATTCCTTTCAAAGTGGAGGTAATACTTATAAGCGTTGAACCATGAAGAAATTCAAAGCCCGAAAGGGTTTCAAAAGCTCGCAATTTCTGCTATACTTAAATCAGTATAGCTGAAATTATAACTTATTTAGGTGCGGTGTGGCACACTTTTTGTGTACCAACTGTTCTAATTATAGCACGGGAGAAATAAAATGTCAACACTTTTTTCACACTTTTTTACAAAAATCAACCAAATATCACCCCTAGAGACAAATTTTACAGAGGTGTTAAATAGCATTGCGCTTACGCCTAAAACATTGTATTTTCGTGGCAAAATGCCGGAAAATGTGTCAAAAAACGGAAAATCCATGCGTCCGAAATCAGTCGCGATTGTCGGCTCGCGTCGCAATACTCGTTACGGCGAAGAAATTACCTATAAAATGGCATACGAGCTTGCGAAGCGCGGAGTAGTGATCATTTCGGGGCTAGCTTATGGGATCGACAGTATCGGACATCAGGCAGCATTAGATGCTGGCGGAAAAACTGTGGCGGTGCTCGGAACGGCGATCGACAAAATTTATCCCCGAAATCACGAAAAACTTGCTGCCGAGATTATTGAAAAAGGTGGCGCAATACTTTCTGAATATCCACCGACAAATTCGGATGCCCCTCTGGTCACGGGCGAGTTTATGAATAAAAATGGACAGAGACAAATTAATTACAAAAGTTCCTTCCTTCATCGCAATCGTCTTATTTCTGGACTTTCTGATGTTGTGGTGGTGGTTGAAGCGGCGGAACGCTCGGGGACATTGAACACTGCCGCGCATGCCTTGAGCCAGGGGAAAGATGTTTTTGCTGTTCCAGGGAATTTGACTAGTCCAAATTCAGTGGGTTGCAATCGGCTGATAAAACAGGGCGCTTTCCCCTATACCGACCCTGAAGACCTTTTGAACTTCATTTTCCCTGAAGAAATCGTGAAAAAATCCCGAAAATCATCAAAATTCACACCTCCAGAAGGACTAAGCAAGTCCGAAACGGCGGTATTGAAGGTGCTTTTCGAGGGCCTGCGCGATGGTGGTGAAATTGCTGAGAAATTGGATCTTTCTGCTGCGAATTTGGCTGAAACTTTGACTTTGCTGGAATTAAAGGGACTGATTCGGTCGCTGGGGATGAATAATTGGGCTTTGGCTTAAAACGTCGCTCAACTCCGAAACCGACCGACAGCTCTAGACGATTAAAAATCAATCTCTTTCTCAATCCGTTCCGCAACTGTTTTGAGTATTTCTGGTAATTTTTCTTTCTCTTCAGGGGTGAATTTCGACAACACAAAATCCACATCGCCAATCCGTTTGCGTAATTCATTATTTTCCGTCCCTACTCGAAGGCGCGGAAAATCTTGCGTCTTGATTTCAGCAGTAATTGATTTTAGGCCATTATTC
>CAVDHS010000017.1:8222-16565 GCA_963609155.1 Bulleidia sp.
CCATTATTCCCCCCGTCGCTTCCTGAGGCGCGAAAACGCACTTTGCCGAATTCAAGATTAAAATCATCACAAATCACCAAAATATCCGTGGCCGAGATTTTATAAAATTTCATGAATTTTCGTACTGCCTCTCCACTTAAATTGTAGTAATCTTGAGGTTTAATAAACAAAATATCGCCTGAACGGCCAAAAATCGCCCCGTAGCGCGGTTTTGTCTCCCAACTAAGGTGATTAAGCTTAAAAAAGAAATCCAACGCGAGAAAGCCCGTATTGTGCCTTGTCCAGTTATATTTCGTCTCTGGGTTCCCCAACCCGACCACTAATTTCATAACTATATTATAACATAAAAAAGCCCCCGTCGGAAGGACGAGGGCAAGGGGAGTATCTTATGGTTTTTAATTAAGTTCGCTAGGGCGCGCTCGGTTAGCACTTTCTAGCTCCTGCTTTTTAGCGATCATCTTCACTAGCGGATGTCGGATTACTTCATTCTCAACGAAATGCACTTGTGCGACAAGTGGGTTATCGAACAAGAGTTTTGATGCATAAACTAGACCGTTGTTAGATTGATCGTTATATGCGGAATGAATCTGCCGAACATCGCCGGTTAAAACAATTTTCCCATCAGCGCCGATACGCTTGATCAACGTGTCGGCTTGTTTGGCGTTTTGATCTTGGAATTCGTCATAAATCGCAAGTTCATAGGCGAAATCACGACCTCTGGCATTTTCAATCGGTACGCTCGAGAACCAATTTTCCCAGACCATGTCCACACGATCCTTTATTTTCGCTTTTAGCGAATGTTTTTGCGAACCGCCAGTTCCGCTTATCGTAGCCACTTTTTTGGTTTTTCTTCCGGTCCTTCTTACGGAACCCTTTTTCGTTCTGCAAGAAGTAATTTCGCAATGCATTTTTCAAAGGCTGGACGTCTGGATCCATTTTTTCCTCAAGTTCACCTGGCAACGCTCCGATGTCGCTGCGATTTTCACACGGCACCACCGTGACCCCGATATAATCACTGTGTTTACAGGCTTCATACCCATAAATTGTTGACATGTAAGTTTTTCCCGATCCGGCCGGACCAGTACAAATCACCGCAGCGATGTCTGGGTCCATTAGTGCTTCCGCGTAAATGGCTTGGCCAGGATTTCTCACCCCAGTCGGAAAGCTTTTCGCATATCTCAAAGGGACAAGCGAGTTGGTTTGTACATCATAGCGCCCGATATATTGAAAATATGGGTCTTCCTTCGGGTCGTAACCTGCCGGCAAAATCGCTGGATCTTCCGGTTCCATTACGATAAACTCGTTTGCGATCAACCTCGACTCATTCGGTAATTGCTCTTCGAAATAAGCCCGCGTAACGCCTTTTCCTCGCGAGTTAATAAACTCTTGATAAAGTTCCGGCGGCACAGCGATATCTCGACGCCCAGTATAAGGCTTCGGATATTTGTAGCCGTATCGCATCGTGCGAATGCTACGTTCGCGTGCTCGGATAGCTAAAGCGTTGTCGTTGGTCAAGAGCGTTATTCGGTCCGTCCTCAGCTCCAGTGCAACCGCTGCCCCTACGGTTCCATCAATCGGCCACCCAGCTTCGATAAATTCTGCCGTTAATGTAGCTAAGATAATTTGACCGTCCATATCCTCATCGGAAGGAGCAAAAGGTAAGGATTCTTTGAAATTTTTATGCACTGGCAAAATTGATAGGATCTGGCCTCCTATAGATAAATCTACCGGCGCGTTTAAATTATAGACGTCCTCTATCGTAGAAATCTTGCATTCTACGATCTCTCGAATCCGCTTTAACGCCACACGTGCCGCTTTCCCGCGTTCGCTCTTCTCCTTTTTGAATCTCGAAAGCTCCCGAATTACTACAGTGGGGATTATTATATGTGCTCCCGATAAATCAACCGTTGGTTCCTCCGGAATTACCACTTTCCCGTCCGGCGACGGAATAATATCGATATAATCGATTAAGACATTTGTGTCTACTACAAAAGTAAGCCGATCTTTTGACATAAGACCACCTCCTCCTTTTAAAGATACTCCCACTTAACTCCAGTTTAACACAAAAAAGGAACTTAAAAAAATTCTTATCCTTTAATTATATCACACTTACGCTTTTTTGTCAATTTTGTCTCTGTTTTGGCTATCGCGATCATTATTTTTTGCATCATTACGGAACGAAAACATTATCGGCGTTCCGACAAATGGATATTTTTCGCGAATTTTGCGTTCTAAAAAGCGTTTCCACGACCAATGTAATAATTCTAGATTATGTCCATGTATTACAAACCACGGCGGACAGGTATCGGTTTGGACGATATATTTCGGTTTTGGACGGGTGTTTTTGAGTCCTGCCGGAGTGTGTGAGATGATCGCTTCGTTCAAAATCTTATTCAATTCAGAAGTTTTAACTTCGAGATGGCGATTTTCGTCAATCTCGAGCGCTAATTCAAACAACTGTGTTATATTTTTCCCTGTTTCTGCGCTAGTAAGTAACACCGGTGCGTAAGGCAAAAAGTTAAAATCATATTCCAAATCGTCTAAAATACCTTCGAGATCCTTTGGCTGTCTAGTTTCTAATTCAATTTTGCGTCCATCTTCGGTTAACTCTTCATCGCGCGCAGCTTTTTCGATCTCAAATTCTTCCAACCGTGCTTGAACGAGATCGGTTTTTGTCACAACAACGACGATTCCTTTACCGGCTTCGATGATCTGTCCGGCCAATGCTTGGTCGAGCTTTGCGTGCGGTTCGGTTCCATCGACTAGCAACGCACAAATATCTGCCTCTTCGATTGCCGCTAACGTCCGAATCGCACTAAATTTCTCAATTCCGACTTCTCGCTTTCCGGGTCGGCGCAAGCCCGCTGTATCTAAGATTTCTAGTTCCCGCCCCTTAAATTTCACGTTCACGCGATTAATATCACGAGTGGTTCCTTGTCGGCTCGAGACGATGGCTTGTTGCTTTTTGCCAAGAGCATTGAAAAGACTGGATTTGCCCACATTCGGCCGCCCAATCAGGGCGATTTTTAACGGTAATTGAGGAAACGTCTTTCTCGGGTCGGATTCCTCGCGTCCATCTTCATAGAGCTCGGGCCCTTCTCCTCGGCAGCAGTCTCCGGACTTCCTTGGGAAACATTCCTTCAACTGTCGTTTTAATTGGGTAATTCCCTGCCCCGTTGTCGCCGAAACATAAAAAGTCCGTTCTGGCGCAATCCCGAGCGCTCGGAAATTCTCAATTGGTAAAGACTCGCCGAGATCGCATTTATTTAAAATTAAATAAATCGGTTTACCCGATCGCAGTGCACTTTTCGCAATTTTTGCGTCGCGATGATCGAAGTATTTCGCTGAATCAAGAGTCACTAAAATCACATCTGCACTTTCAATTGCATCGAGAATTTGGTCCTGAATCGAAGCCTCAAAATCGTCCGAAGGATCTTTTAGACCGGCTGTATCGACTAAAATAAACTGATTGTCGATTTTCGCTGCCACATTATCGCGCGTCGTCCCTTCTTCGCGCGCCACAATCGCAATATTTTTTCGCGCCAACCGATTTAAAATGCTCGATTTTCCGGCATTTGTCTGACCAATTAATGCTACGATCGGTAACTTACTCATATCTGTAATTATAACATAAAAAATGGTGATCTCGGCGGGATTCGAACCCGCGATTGCCTGGATGAGAACCAGGAGTCCTGGACCACTAGACGACGAGACCACATATCAATATAAAATTGTCTAAAGACCAAGTGTGGACCCAAGGGGGGTTAGGTCCACATCTCTATTGTATCACAGCTTATTCTAAAAGTCAACACTTCCATAGTTCGGCACTGCTGTGACAAAGGTTTGACCAGGAGCAAGTTTGATTTCGTTCCCTTTTTCATCGGTGAATTTGATCTGGTCATCTTTGGAAGATTTTTTCCAAGTTCCTTCTGTGACGGCGCCGTTTTGGAAGATATAGACATTACCCGAACCGATCGTCGTGATGTCTTCGTGATAATTATCCGAAGCTTTCGATTCTTGCACTACCATTGCGACCACTACCGACGGCGCAACCTGAGTCAAATTACAAACATCTTCCGGATTTTTCTCGCCGAGATCGCTTGCTGGACAGTTATAAACTTCGTGCGCACTGCCACTTTCATAACTGCGCAGATAAGTGTTGCTTTCGACATTATATTTATAAATCACATTAAAGTTTTCCCAGCTACCCAGTCTCAACGTAATTGTCCCAACCGGCACACTAACTTCGGAAGTGTCCTTATTGGACGGTTCGGTAATTACTAACTTCTCCGTTACCGATTTATCCGCGCGTTCTTGTTCCGATTCTTCTGGCGTCAATCGTGTGAAACCTTTAATATTCGATGTGTCGTTTTTATGGTCAGTGCTATATTGCTTCAAATAATTTGACGTTGTAAATAAATTATTCCATAATCTCGAACCATAAGTTCCTCGGTACATGTATTGGTAATCTTCGGATAAATCTTTGTAGCCATTCGCCACCGCTGCCAGCGCATCGCTCGAACCACCAGCGTGGACAATTGTACAATCAAAAGGCGTATCCCATTCGAGATAATAAGTTCTCAGCGAGCGAATTGGCCCGATGATTGCCGAAGATGGATTTTGATAAATCGCTGCGAAACGAGTGATTCCCGCTTCCGCGATCGCTTCAAATACTACTCCTGCTTCGTTCAAACCAGCTTGCGGACGTGCACCATCTGTTCCGTTTGGAGTCTGGATACAGTAAGTCGGAGCATTTTTAGTTTGTCCGTCCTTTAACGGCTCGCCAGTTAAAGCGCTATATTCCGTTGAGTTATTCGCTTTTGACGGAATAGTTGGGAAGTTCAAAGAATCGCGATTGTTTCCGAAAGCCAAAAATGCGACTAAAAGGCAACCAATCCCGCCAACTAGACTCACTCCGCCGACGATTTTAAAAATCCGTTCACGTTTTGCGTCTTTAGTTTTTCCGTGTAACGCTTTTTGCCCTTGTTCTTTCTCCGCCGCTCTGCCGACAAAAGCCGCCTGCAAATCTGCGTCGGTGATTTCTGATTTATTTTTCTCTGTCATATATTATGCTCCGCTTTTAAGCAATAATTACTATATATTATAATCCAAACCATAACTTTTTTCCATAGTTTTCCACAATTTTATACTTTTTTGAATTTCGGGGTTTACATTGCTTTGCCCTTATGCTATTATCTTAAATATAAAAGGTCATGCATAAAAATGAAAAATAAGCTTTACACAAAAAAACCCTACACGAAATCAACGCGCTTATGTTATAATAAACATATGCTTAAAGCGAAAACGAAGGTCATTGTAGGTTTTGTTGGCGTTTTGTCAGTTGCGTCTGGGGTTTGCGCAAGCAACATCGTTGCGAACCAGGTATCCGCTGATGCGAACACGATTTTCAAGGTTAATATTGCTGAGACTCTTTCGGTCGCAATTACTACGCCAAACAGTGGTGCTAGTGGCGCCGCGAATACTTTTATGCGCAATACTGTGAATTTGAATGTTTCATCTACAAATGTTAATGGGTTTACCGCTTCGATGTATACGAATAATAACACTACTAATTTGATCAATACGCGTGATAGCTCGAAAACGATTCAGACTTTATCCGGCACTTCTACGCGCTCAGATTTCCCTGCCAATCGTTGGGGCTACTCTTTGGATGACACTGCAGCTGGTGATGCAAGTAGCAATTACAACCCGCTAGTAAGTAGTAGCACTAGCCCGATTACGGTCTTAAGCAGCACTGAAGCCGCCGACAACGTTTCAACAGATATTTATTTCGGTGCGAAAGCAGATTCTGCTCAAGCATCAGGAACTTATTCTAGCACAGTTGTGATTAGTGTAGTTTCGGACACGATTGATGATGACAACCCAATTACTCCAACCGATCCAGTTACTCCGAATGACAACACGCAGACTAATCCGAGTTATTCTGGCGCTGGTACGACTAAAGGGCACGGAACTAATGGTACGACCTCGTATACCACGAATACCGATAACGGTGACGGTACTTCAACTACGACCACCGAAATCAGCGATGGCGATACGACTGATTCTTATGCCAATCCGGCTGGCGTGACTGAACACACTACCGCAAGCATCCGTAGCGGCACACCGCTCGCTGTCGGTCTGGCAGTTACCGCCGCTGTTGCTGCGACTTCCGGAATGTTCTTCTTCATCTTGGCTAAGCGCCGTAAGGATGATGACGAAGAAGAGGAAGAAGAACTCTAGACTCGAATATCTTAAAAAATATGGTATAATAACTTCATGAAAGTTGTTACAAGATTTGCGCCGAGCCCCACTGGCTATATTCACATCGGCAACGTCCGTTCTGCGATCTATCCTTATCTGCTCGCTCGCGGAGCTAAAGACGGAAAAATGATTCTGCGAATCGAAGATACTGACCGGGCTCGCTATGTCGAGGGCGCGACGGAGTTGATTGAAGAAACTCTGCAGTGGTTGGGATTGGATTGGGACGAAGGTCCGTTGGTTGGAGGTGATCATGGTCCATATTTCCAAAGTGAACGGCGTGAACTCTATCTCCAATATGCACGAAAATTGGTTGCGTCTGGCCGAGCTTATGCCGATCCGACTCCACCCGAGAAAATCGACGAATATCGTAAAAAATGTAATGCTGAAAAAACGCCATTTCTCTACCGTCATTTTCGTCCAGAAAATCCACCGGAGTGGGAACCGGGTATTCCATTGCGGTTTAAAGCCGAGCCGAAGGATTATAGCTGGCATGATGAAGTGATGGGTGATTTGAGTGCTGGTCCTGAAACTCAGGATGACATAATTTTGATCAAAAAGGATGGTCTACCGACTTATAACTTTGCACATATTGTCGATGATACGGAAATGGGCGTAACACACGTGATGCGGGGTGCAGAATATCTTTCCAGTACTCCGAATTATCTCGCGCTTTACGAAGCGTTAGGGTTGGAACGACCGAAATTCGTTTCTCTGCCGCATATTTTAGCGCCAGGCGGAAAGAAGAAGCTCGGCAAGCGCGATGGCGCAAAATCAGTGACTGAATATCGCGACGATGGTATTCTCGCCGAAACGATGCTGAATTATTTAGCATGCTTGGGTTGGAATGATGGCACCGAGCAAGAAATTTATACCAAAGAAGAATTAATTCAACATTTCTCGCTTGCTCGCATTCAGAGTTCCGGTGCACAATACGATGAAACGAAATTATTATGGCTTAATGGTCAGTGGTTACGACGAATTTTTGATGAGCAAGGTGCTGAGGCGCTCTATACTCGCACAGAAGGCTTTTGGCCGGAATCGGCAGCGAGTTTTGATACCGAATATAAACTAAAAGTACTCTCGATCATTTACGATCGACTAAAAACTTTGTCTGATTTGAGAACGATGACTGATTATTTCTTTAAAGACCCTGAAATCGACCTCAACCTACTGGTAAATAATAAATTTCTTAAAAAGTTGTCGCTTTCTTCTCTGGAAGATCTCTTGAAACAGGCGATTGTAAAGTTAACAAATCTTAAAAACTGGTCGGTGGATGATTTACAAAAAGTCTTGAACGAGCTTCTCGAAGAAACCGAGAAAAAACCTGCGGAGTTGTTCAGCCTAATTCGGATTGCACTAAGTTTCGCACCCTTCTCTCCGGCGCTTAATCTTACTATGTCAGTGCTGGGACGAGAAGTTACGCTCGCACGTTTGAATGCCGTTGCGCGAGCGTTATGAAAAATTCGATAATTACAATGACGTCGCAATAGCGCGAATTTGTTTGTTGGTCAATACGCCGTTGTTGGCATTGATTTTGTAAACCATGCCACCGCTCACCCAAGCAGCATTGCTTCCGCTGATATAAATCGTCAATCCCTGTTCGCGCACGATCGTGTAATTTTCATTATAAGTCGGTTTGATGTAGTTAGAGACCAGCGCGTTCGTATCCCAAGAAGATTTTTCTTCGATCAATTTATAGCTAGTATTTTCATTGCTGTTAGTGAATTCGATCGTGATTTCATTTTCTTCAGAGGTGATGCTCGAGACGTTAAAATCTCGCGGCACATAATTCGGGTATGTCGGGTCCATGCCAGTCTGCATCGCCGCAACACGCAACGAAATATCAGGCATATTCAAATTCACGAAATAAGCAATCGCGAAAACTGCCGCCGCTGCACAAGATAAAGCTAGAACTACTCGTCCCATGCCAAAATGAATATGTTCTTTAATATTCTTCTTTTTCGTCGGCTTCGTTTCGGAAACTAAAGTCGAATTTTCTGCCGGCTGCATGTTCGAAGCTGAAGCTAAAGCCTTTTTAATCGCCTGATCTTTTAATTCTTGCGCAGAAACGCGCGGTGT
>CAVDHS010000018.1:0-14083 GCA_963609155.1 Bulleidia sp.
ATATTATACTGTCGGTTCACGAATTAAAGTCTTAATCAAGAAAATCGAACGCGGCGAGCGTGGCGCGCAACTTGTTCTTTCGCGCGGTAATGCTGATTTTATCGAATATCTCTTCCGTCAGGAAGTGCCAGAGCTTGAAAATGGCGCGGTTGAAATTCGTGGTATTGCTCGCGAAGCTGGTCGTCGCACCAAAATTGCCGTCATGTCTACTGTTCCAGGTGTCGATCCAGTCGGTACTTTCGTTGGCAGTCGTGGCGTGCGCGTTCAAGCCGTGATGAATGAAATCGGCGATCGCGAAAAAATCGACGTCATCACTTGGAGCGACAACGCTTCGGAATACATTCGCGAAGCTCTGTCTCCGGCTGAGATTATGAAAGTTGAAATTGATGGCAAAAAGGCCAAAGTCACCGTTTCCGAAGAGATGCAATCCATCGCCATCGGCAAACAAGGGCAAAATGTCCGCCTAGCTTCGAAGCTCACTGGCTACGATATTGATATCGAACTTGCCAAAGCTACCCCGAAAAAGGCACGCAAAAACGTCGAAGATTCTCTCTTGTCGGCACTCGAGGAGGCAGAGGAGGAATAAACCTCCTCTAATCCCCATCAAAAAATCACCCGGTAGGGTGGTTTTTTGATAATTTGGCACCTTCCTAGTTTCCCGCTGTTGCAGTATAATCGGCGCTACTGGGCTTGACTGCTGTGTTCGGAATGGGAACAGGTATTTCCCCAGCGCTATGGGCACCAAATCGTACGCTCGCTTACATCAAGCGAACTATTGATGTCCATCAGGGCCAAAAGATTTTAAAAACTTCGCGACGTTTCCGTTTTTAGGCACATGTCCATTTTTTAGGCACATGTCCAAAATCCTATCAAACGTCGGTTGCTAGTTAAGTCCTCCCCGTGTTTCCGTCGCGACTTGAAACAGTCTTACCGAAAACACGGAACATAAAAAGGCGATGGACCTATTAGTACTACTCAGCTCCACACGTTGCCGTGCTTCCACTTATAGCCTATCAACCAGATCTTCTTTCTGGAGTCTCCTAGGGAATCCTTATCTTGGAGTGGGCTTCGCGCTTAATATGCTTTCAGCGCTTATCTCTTCCGAACATAGCTACCCGGCGATGCAGTAGGTGACCACAACCGGCACACTAGAGGTTCGTCCATCTCGGTCCTCTCGTACTAGAGACAGCTCTCCTCAAGATTCCTAACGATCATGCCGGATATAAACCGAACTGTCTCACGACGTTCTGAACCCAGCTCGCGTACCACTTTAACCGGCGAACAGCCGGACCCTTGGAAGGTGCTCCCCCTCCAGGATGTGATGAGCCGACATCGAGGTGCCAAACCGCGCCGTCTATGTGAACTATTGGGCGCGATCAGCCTGTTATCCCCAGGGTAACTTTTATCCGTGTGCGCTGTCTTTCCCACGTAAATAGAACCGAAGTTCAATACAGCGGGTCACTTGCTCCCACTTTCGTGTCTGATTGGATTGTAGTCCTCACAGTCAAGCTGGCTTTTGCGCATACACTACCACTACGATTTCCATCCGTAGTTAGCCAACCTTTGAACGCCTCCGCTACTCTTTAGGAGGCAACCGCCCCAGTTAAACTACCCGCCATGCACGGTCCGCTTGGCCGATCAGGTCAAGCGTGAGACTGTTAAAATACTCAGGGTGGTATTTCACATTTCGACTCCACAAATACTAGCGTATCTGCTTCAAAGTCTTCCACCTATTCTACACAAAATATCCCAACAATCAATGCAAAGTTGTAGTAAAGCTCCATGGGGTCTTCTCGTCCTGGCATGATCAGACGGCATCTTTACCGCCAATGCACGTTCACCGAGGCCTTCGCCGAGACAGTGCCCACATGATTACTCCATTCGTGCGGGTCTGAACTTACCAGACAAGGAATTTCGCTACCTTAGGACGATCATAGTTATCGCCGCCGTTCACCGGGGCTTCAGTTTGAACCGTGAAGCTCTCCCCTTAACCTTCCGGCACTGGGCAGGAGTCAGCCCCTATACATCCGCTTTCGCGTTAGCAGAGACCTGTGTTTTTGGTAAACAGTTCCGTGGGCTCTTTAGCTGCGGCCCTCTCATCAAATTGACGATTAGGCTGCCAAAGTCTGTGTCTCGACAAAAGATTTTTCAAACTTTTCAAAAGTTCTAGGTTTTTAGCCAAAATCTTTGTTTTTTACAAAAATCTCGACTTTTAGGTAATTTTAACCTCATCTTTCGCATGAGACAACTTTAGCAAATCCTCAACTTAATGAGAGGGCAGTCCTTATTCCGAAGTTACGGACGCTTTTTTGCCGAGTTCCTTAGCGAAGGGTCTCTCGTAGGTCTTAGTCTACTCGACTCGAGCACCGGTGTTGGTTTGCGGTACGGTAGGCAATAGCCTAAGTTAACCAGCTTTTCTAGCCACCGTTTTACCCAGAATCGACTCTCCCGAAGGGAGCCTTTCATTCATCTCTCGTTCCCAAGAGACTTAGACGGTTGTATACCAATAAACCGCTCCGGTCACACAATGTGAACTGTTAACAACTATTACCTGTACAGGAATATTAACCTGTTGTCCATCGCCTACGCTGATACGCCTCGGCTTAGGACCGACTAACCCAGGGACAATTACTGTCGCCCTGGAAACCTTGCTCTTACGACCGACAGGATTCTCACCTGTCTTAAGGTTACTGATTCCAGCATTCTCACTTGATACCGCTCCACCGTTCCTTCCGAAACGACTTCACCGCAATATCAACGCTCCTCTACCACGCCTACTAAAGTAGACATCCATGTCTTCGGTTTAATACTTAGCCCCGTTACATTTTCCACGCAAAATCTCTTGACTAGTGAGCTGTTACGCACTCTTTAAATGAATGGCTGCTTCTAAGCCAACATCCTAGCTGTTTAAGAAACTTCACCTTGTTTCCCACTTAGTATTAATTAGGGACCTTAGACGATGGTCTGGGCTGTTTCCCTTTTGAGCAACGAGCTTAGCCCCGCTGTTCTGACTGCCATGATTACACAGATGGTATTCGTAGTTTGATAAGAGTGGGTACAGTTGCCCGCCCCAGTTCTTTTCAGAGCTCTACCCCCAACTGCTACTACATGACGCTAGCCCTAAAGCTATTTCGAGGAGAACCAGCTATCTCCGAGTTCGATTGGCATTTCACCGCTAACCACAAGTCATCCAAGCACTTTACTGCGTACCCTGGTTCGGTCCTCCACGACGTGTTACCGTCGCTTCAACCTGCTCATGGTTAGGTCACCCGGTTTCGGGTCTAATTCCACCGACTTGTCGCCCTATTCAGGCTCGCTTTCACTGTGGCTCCATCATCTGATTTAGCCTCGCCGATAAAATTAACTCGCTGGATCGTTCTACAAAAAGCACGCCGTCACAGCCGAAGCTGCTCCGACACCTTGTAGGCACTGAGTTTCAGGATCTATTTCACTCCCCTCCCGGGGTTCTTTTCACCTTTCCATCACTGTACTAGTTCGCTATCGATCAATCAATATATTTAGCCTTGGCAGGTGGTCCTGCCGGATTCAAACAGGGTTTCTCGTGCCCCGTCCTACTTGAAAAAAGATAAATAAAGCCTAAGACCGTTTCGCATACGGGACTTTCACCCTCTTTGGTGCTCCATTCCAGAAGCTTCCGCTACGATCTAAAGGATTGTATCTTTACCCACTCAGTTTAGCGCTGTTGGTTCTTATGCCGAAACTCGGAAAAATCCGCGTTTCAGCATAAAAATTATCTAATTTCGCAACCCCCTTCAAGCATTGGCCGCTAAAACCATACTATCTCGCTCCGGTAAACCGGTTCACAAGTTAGAACTTGAAAGGTTTAGGCTGTTCCAATTTCGCTCGCCACTACTTTCGGAATCATTGGTTATTCTCTTTTCCTGGACCTACTAAGATGATTCAGTTCGGCCCGTTCCCGTCCTCTACCCTATGTGTTCAGGTAGCGACAATACGACATGACTCGTATTAGGTTTCCCCATTCGGCAATCCCCGGATCATTTCTCGTTCTCAGATCCCCGAGGCTTTTCGCAGAGTCCTACGGCCTTCATCGGTATTGATTGTCAAGGCATCCACTATCAGTGCCCTTAATTACCTTTTTATGCATTGACTTAACTAGCAATCGAAGTTTGATTTCTCAAAGTTAATTGCTCGTTCCGTCTTTAAAATCTTTAATCGTTACAAATTGTTAAGCCGAAAAGTCTCATGTATCTCCGCGACCGCCAAGCGACCTCGAAAATTTTCCTCGCTTTTCTTTCTTTTCGTAGAGGTCGCTAACTTAAAATTTCTCCGCGACTTGCTTAAACTTCTCCCATTATATCAAACATTTTCTATAAAATCAACCCCTTTTTTCGCGATTTTTTCGCGATTTTCGACCCCACACCCGAGTCGCCAACCAAATCGCAATTCCTGCCACGATAAACAAGATAATAAATAACAACCAAATCGGACATTTAATCACCAATTTCGAAACTTGCGCTGTTTTACCTTCAAATTCCACTGTATATAATACGTTATAAATCCCTACTTCTGGCGTTTGTTCCCAAGCTGTTTCATCATAATAAGTCTGTTCCGGCATAATCAGAAATCGCTCCGGATTCTCTTCGTTCGTATAGACTTCTTCATTCGAGAACAGCGGGAAAACTTGTAATTTATACGATGCTACGCCGTGAACATTACCAGTATTTTTGATCGAAGCCGTCCCTCGTACGTTTCCAGACAACAAGAATGACGGTACGTCAATACTCATTATTTCCCCATTGCGTGTAGTTTCACCCGAAATTTCTGCATAAATCAAATGCCCAATTTGTCGCGTCTCTTTGATCATTGCGTTATCATTCGAACTCGAACTCGAAGACACAAGCACCGACGCATATTGACCACCCGCTGGCGCATCTTCCGGCACATCAATCCTAAATGTCACCTCATCAGTCTCATTCGGCGACAAATGTCCAGTCTGGTGCGAAGTAATCGTAATCCAGTTCGCCATTTCCCCGTATCCATTTTTATTGTCAAAAACAACCGACGACTCATCATTACGATAAAACGGTTTTACCGTCACTTCATAATCAAGATCCGTCGTGTACGATCCCGGATTCGAAACCTTCAATGAACTTTCATATGAATCACCCGGCGTCAATACGATTTGCTGATCCATCGGCGATATCGAAAACCCATACAGTTCATCTTCTGCCATCACCGCCGGAGTCATTACTGCCGTCGCTGCAAATAATATCGCCACAACCGCAAGCCAACTCTTTTTATTTAAAAACTTTTTCATTTACCTCCTTAATTATTTTTCAATTATACCACACTAATTATCTTTGGCTTCACATTTAAAACCTTTTTCGGTATAAATTTTTTCCACCGTCGACAAATTATAAGTGCCACTCTCGACCCAGTCCAGCTCAAAATATTTCACCGTTCCATAATTTAACTTCTTCCCCTGTATATATAGACTCAATTTCAATCGATTCGGATTCGACAATTTCGCATAATTCGCCCCCGGATAATCCGGTCCCAGCCCTTCATCCTGCGTTTTCAAGTTCAGCGCCGCGTGATTTTCCGCTTCACTACGCGTAACTTCGTCACTACTATTATAATATAACTCATGTACCAGAGAAATTGTGTTCAATTCATCATTATCAAACGTCGCATTGATTTTTGTGGTCTTTTTCGTTGAATTATCGTAATCGAAAAACGGATATTGTACCCCTTCAATTTCACAAGACAATGATTTCGTCACCGTCGTCGTACCTCCGTTATCGGTTATTTTTGTTTCCCCTTGTAAAAAGAAACATAAGAATAGCACAATCGCCGTCAAAATCAACGTCGTCCCAATTGTCGCCGGCCAATTCGTTTTACTTTTCTTTTTGCGCTTTTTCGGCTTTTCTTGTTGGGTCTGATTCCCGACCTGATTTTCTGGGGATTTTTCCTCCATATACCTCCTAGTTTTTTCTATTATAGCATAAACGAGCTGGAAATGGGAAAGTTACATACTAACTTACACTTTAACACCGAACAATACAAGTTTCGATAGTCTCGGTCAACAATAATACTAGATCCGTAGATTCAAAAAACTCCCCTTTCGGGGAGTTTTTTTAGGTTTTAGCCTTGTGCTAATTATTTTGTAAGGCTAGTCGCCGTCAAGGTATAGGTGATATGACCCGTGTAGGTCCCTGCCGCTTGGCTAGCTGAAGTACCCACACCATATTTTATATCAACTGTATCACCAGCGACTTTTCCATCAGAATCGATCGTGCTATTAGTTGTTTTGGTACTGCTTAAGATAGTATTATTTTCTCCCGTCTTAGCGATATAGAAACTTTTACCGTCAGAAGTCCCATCAATTGACGAATTGGACCTATACGCGCTCCAGCTTGAAGTTCCTGCTGCTACGGCTGCACTTGCAAACGGGATCTTTGAGTATGTGCCAGCAGTTACGGTTTCCGGACCAGTAAGATCAGTAATCTCTGTTGCCGTCACTGTATAACCTTTAGCATCGTTACAAATAACTCGCATGTTGGTAGTCCCAACTTCGTCTATTACCTGATTAATGCCCAATGTTTTAGTATATGTGTTACCTCCATCTGCTTCCCAACCAGTCGTGCCTGCATTTTTTGATTGAGTAAACAGACAAGTCGGTTCAACGGTGATATTCAAATTATCCGTCATCGTTGCCGTTAATGGAGTCGCTGCAAACACCCCTGCAAACGGGACCACTGCGAGACCGAGAGCTGCGACGCCAGCCCCTGCGATTAATGATTTCTTCATAAGTTTTTTCTCCTGCGTTTAAAAACGCAATTAGTTTATATTTGTGTTAAAATATGACCTTTTAACAATTCTTATTATACGTAACCGGAATAGCAATGTCAAGCACTTTTTTAAGCCAATTTTTAGATTTTTTCCACCGGTATGGCGTCTACAATCTTTAACCATATTTCTCAAACAATTCCCGCATTTTGCCGTCAAAACCGTGCAGGTATCTTTCGGTGGTGGCGACGCTGGAATGCCCCATCATCTCTTTAATTTCCGCAACCGAAGCGCCGTTTCTCTGTAAATTCGTCGCAAAAGAATGGCGCAGAGCGTGCGGATAAAAATTCGCAAAGCCAGCCTCAGCGAACGCTCGTTTTAATCTTTTCCGGAGCGTGTGCGTCGTCGGCGGTTCACCGTTCAAAGTGTTGCCCCACAAAAAATTTCGAATTTGGTTTTTCTCGAGGTATTTTTCTAACATTTTCAGCGTCGCGGACCTAATGTAAACTTCACGCAACTTGTTGCCCTTACCGATAAACCGAATCCGCTGACCGTTAAAATCTGTAATTTTCAAATTCGCAGTCTCGTTAATCCGCATGCCAGTTTCAAACATAATTTTTATCATTAATTTTGTCTCAAAATCGGCCCTTTTTAGCACTTTTTCGATCTCTTTTTGGGTATAAAAGACCCTTTCCGTCTTCGTTTCTTTCAATTTTTGCACTAAAATCGGCCGAAACGGTATTTTTAACCCCAGTTTTTGTTGATATTTTACAAAAGCAAGGATGTTCGCGCTGTAAGTGTTAACCGAACGCCCGCTTGCGCCGGTCTCAGTTAATTTCGCAATATAGCGATCAAACAACGGGTTAGAAAGTTTCCTGAGATTTTTGACCTCTGTTTCGCGCACAAAACGGGTTAAAATATAACGCTTTGTGCTTATGGTTATCGGACTCATTTTCCGCACTTTCTCGCAATAAGTCAAATAATTTTCGATTTGATCATAAATGGGTTTCATGTTTTCTCCTTCTCTATTATTTTGGAACATACTAACACAAAAACTAGACATTTTACTAAATGTATGCTAAAATAGAAATATCGGAGTTTAGGCTCCACCGTCGGGAGTACCACTTTGGTGCTACTCTCATGAGAACCCGTCAGAAATGGCGGGTTGCTCAATTTTAGGTGGCTCTCTAATCAAAAAAATCACGAAACATATTTTTATATACGTCAATATTAGACTTTAGTTTTTTATTTTCTGGTAAAATCTTTATTCTATTCGGACATTTGCAAGCCTCGCACTCAAAAGTCGCATATTTCGCTGACTCAAAGTAACTTTTTCGACCAAAAATACTAACAAATTTTTTAGAATTTTCAACCCCCTACCCGAGAAGGTCATATTTTAACACAAATATAAACTAATTGCGTTTTTAAACGCAGGAGAAAAAACTTATGAAGAAATCATTAATCGCAGGGGCTGGCGTCGCAGCTCTCGGTCTCGCAGTGGTCCCGTTTGCAGGGGTGTTTGCGGCAAGCACAGATATAAGAACGATGACTGACACGATCAACGTAACGGTTAATCCAGAGTGTACTTTTAGTAAAGCTAGCGACTCAGACACTCCGAGCGCGCACGCTTATAGCAAAATTTTGGCAGCAAATTCTGATGTTACGACAGTAGGAACTACGAAAATGGTTGTGACATGTAATGACGCCACTGGTTATAAGGTATCTGTGAATTCTGACGATAAGAAACCTGGTGATTTAGTTGGTCCCGCAAAATCTGGAACTGGTAATGAAACAATACCATTTGCAACAGGAGCACTGACCAAAGGGACGGCAGGTTGGAATGCGGCTACGACTGCTACGACAGTAAACGGCACTACAAAGACTGAAACGGCTTATCTCAGCGCTAGCGCTACTGTACTTTCTAGTAATACGATGACTCCAGCTGCTGGCGACACCGCCACAATCAAGTATGATGTAGCGACTTCAACTAACCAAGCAGCAGGAACTTACACGGGTTCTATTACTTACACTTTAACACCGAACAATACAGTTTTCGATAATCTCGGTCAACAATAGTACTAGATTCGTAGATTCAAAGAACTCCCCTTTCGGGGAGTTTTTTGAAAAATGACGCTCTTATCTTTCCAACGTCACAAACTGGTCATAATACCGCACCATCCGCGCCGGATCGGTACAGAAACTATTTTCCCTTAAACTCCTAATCTTTCAGCGACGCCAAAGACACCACATACACCCCATCTGGGCGGCAAAAAGAATAGTTCGTCCCCGTAATAATCATCAAAAACGCTGGTTTTTCGACCGATTTTTCCGCAAATTTTAGCAAATTTTCCGCCGCTTTGTCAATCTCGCCACTGCCCAATTTTATCTCGACCGCACCAAATCTACCATCTTCCGTATGCAAAATCGCATCTACCTCGAACCCTTCGGCGTCGCGATAGTAATAGATGTTTTCGCCATTTTGCCTTGAATAAATCGCCAAATCTCGCAATGCTAAACTTTCAAACATAAACCCGAAGGTGTTTAAATCGTGAAGTAAATCATCTGTCGACATTTTTAGCGCCGCCATCGCCACCGAAGGGTCCGTAAATTCCACTTTTGGCGTCGTCCGAATCGCCGTTTTGGAACGAAATTTCAAATTCGTCGCCGGAATATCGTAAATCACAAATAGTTTTTTTAACGTTTCCAAATAATCTTTTACCGTAATTCGCGAAACCCCTGATCCAAAATTATTTTTCGTATCTTTTTCAATCGTCGTGTTTGACACGGGCGTAGAAATATTGCGTGCTAAACTTTCCAGCACCGCTCGCATTTTACTATAGTTTCTCTCCGTTCCGTCCAAACTACTAACTTCCTCTCTTAAAAGCGAGTCGAAATATTCCGGTGCGATTTCTTTCTGCAGAGATTTTTTCGTACTAAAAATCGCTGGCCAGCCACCCCGCACAATCCAATTCGCAATATCTTCTAGCTTTGAATCATTTTTTGCAACAATCTCTTTCCCTGAAACGATATCAGCAAGCGACACTTTTCCGTCCGAGTCCCCCGATTCGTAAAGGCTCATCGTCCGCATTACTACTCGCGAAATTCGCCCTGTTCCAGAGTGCATCGTCAACCCTTCCGCCGGACGCGCCGAGCCAGTCAACAAATACTGCCCCTTTTTTCTAGTCTCATCCACATCAGTCCGCACGCTATCCCAAATCACCGGAAACCTCTGCCATTCGTCAAAAAGCCGTGGCTTTTCACTATCACGCTTACCCCTAAACTGTAAAGTGATTTTTCACTTTTTTGCTAAATTACTTTACAATTTGTGGAATCCCAAACCCCCGCATCCACCCCTTAAACGCCTCATAATCATTATACATTTTCGCATCCTCATCACTATCCGCCCGCAAATACCCCACGACTTCGCCCCGAGACACTACCACTGCCGACGGATAATACTTCACTTTTTCGTGTAGCGACGAATTTTTCACTTCCGAAAACATCATCCGGTACGCCTTCACGCCCGCCTCTTTCGCAAAATCCCGCATATACCCCTTTAACCGCTCCGCCGTCGTGCATCCTCCCTGGTCCACTACCAAAATAAATGATTTTTTCGCCGCGATCAACTCTTCATATTCGCTTGCCGAAAGCCCTGTTCCGCTCGCCCCTTCTAAAAATTCACCGTCGCATTCCGCCTCGCAAACATATTCCGCATCTAAAACCACTTTTTTACCCCCATCAAACCATCCACTTGCCGCCCCCACAAACAGCACCCCAGAAAGCACCACCACAACTAGTGCCACCGTCAATTTTCCCACTCCCCAACTTCGCCACCCCTGTTTCTGCACTCGCTCTAGCCTCCGTTTCGGTGCTTTTTTCGGAAGTTTAGCCGGCGCTTTTTTCGGGGTCTTGCCCGGCGCTTCCTTTGTTTCCGCCGCCGCCTTCTTAAATCGCGAACCCCCCATTCTACACCTCTGTTAATTCATCAAAATCCAACTCATGATACGGCACCTTGTAAAAATCATACACCGCCGTTCCATCCGCCAAAGTCCGCTTCACTTCGACCTTATTCGCCCCCTCATAGAACCAATATCCGCCCACATCATAAATTTTCGTGCCGTCCCAACCAAGCGCCACCAGCATATTTTTCATCATCCCCGAATAACCCCCACCCCCACACATCAAAAACAACACCTTATCTTTCGGGAACAGCGCTTCTAGCACCGCCAAACTTTCCTTATAATTCGCCGTATATTCCCCGTCATGATTCGTAAACAGCGTTTTTCCCTGATACGTCTCGCCAACCGCCTCCGGCAAACCCTCCACATTCACCAGATACGGGAACGGCACCACCTCAAACCCCCGAATAAATCCCGACAGATACGCATCGCCCCCAATCGCTTCATAATTCCCAGGGTCTTTCAACATCCGAAGATCCCGATACACCGCATCCGACCGCCCCAGATACTGGTCAATCGTCGCCTCATTCACATTTTTATCGATCCCCAGCTCTCCCCGTTGCCCCTCTGATAACTCCGGTGTCGGCAATTTCACCAGCTCCAAGTTCGGACAGGCATACCGCCCAAGCAAAAACGCCCCTATAATCAATACCGCGCCCCCTGCGAACATCCCCCAAAACAACTTTTTCATATTAACTCCACTTATTTCTTCAATTATACACCAACCGCCGGCTCTTTGGGGCAATTTTCCAAAATTCCACTAATCGCCGCTTTTTCCGCCTCTGTTACCCACAAACTATACTTATATTTCACCGACACCTGTCTCGCCACATATTGACACCGAAACTTCTTATTTGGCGGTAACCACGTCGCTGCGTCCCCGTCCGATTTTCCCTGATTGGTCGAGGCATCCACCGCCAACAAATTCAACGGATCCGTCGCAATATTGTATCGCACCTCTTTCGATAGATATTGCGCCCCCTTCTGCCACGCATCCGACAACGCCACCACATGGTCAATCTGTAGTCCTTTAGAAATCTCCGCTTTCGTCGTAAATTTCTTATGCTCACCTGTGTACGGCTCATCAAATTCCCCTGCCACCACGTCGCAACCATCCAGCACCGCCGTCTCGCCCAGTTCCCGCTTTAAAATTTTCTGTCTCAAATTACATCCGTCCACCGTCGGCCAGCCCGAATAAAACTCCTCCCGCGAATAACCAGTTTTCGGCGCTCGTCCCTTGACTTCCAACTTTTCCAAAATCTCCGTTGCCAGCGTCCCAACCCCTGTATTTTCGGAGTTTTCAGATGCGCTCGAATCCATCTCCGCACCCGTATTCTCCACCGGCGTAAAAATCGCCTCGTAGCTCGCTGGATTTACCGCCAGCCAAATCCCGACCAACAAAAACGCGCCTAAAACTATCAGAATCCTTCGCGTTTTCACTCCCATTTTCATTTTCATACCCCCATTATACCAGATTTTCTCTATTTCGCCCCTACTCTACCTCTTTCGGCTTCGCATTTGAATTTATTAACGTATTCAATTTTTCGCCCCGTGTCACTCCTGTATTATATCGTTCTACTTTCGCATTGTAATCCGTAATCAATCCATTTAGTTCTTCATACAAAACTTCCAACGCCTCTTGTTCCATCACCAATTCCGCACGCTCCGCCGAAAATTCCGCCTCTGTTTCAAAACAACCGACAACTTCCGCGCAACTATTAAAACTAACAATGTCCGCGTTCAATTGCCCACTCCGTTTCTCATATTCCTTAGTTTTCAAATCAATCGTTGTCTTCGCTGTCTCCATTTCCGCTGCCAAACTATCCAATTCCGTCTGCAAAGATTGAAAAACCCCGATATATCTGTCATAATATGCTACCACCGCATCCTGGTCCCGAAAAATTTTCGCATAATGCTGTTCGAGAGTCTCTGGCAGATTCGCCACCTCTGTTCCTGCGCGAACGTACAGCTCTTCTTGGCTCTCGCTCGCATCATATGTTCCGATTTCTTCCTCCAATTTCGCCGAATTTGTCGCCCGCACTTCCGCCAATGCCGAATTTAATGCACTTTTTTCTTCCTCACTCATTCGCGCCCAAACCGCGTGTAAAAGTTCGTGCGCCGTCGTCAATTCGCGAATTCCATCAAGTTCCGCCGAATCAATATTATAAACATAAATCGTCCCTACCGTATAACACCCTAAAACCGCCATTTCGGAATTATTCGATTGACAATTGGTATTAAAATCCGCCGCCGAATCAAGCTCCGGCTGCGAAGCGTTAAACAAAAACTTTCCCTGTTCCGTCAAATTAAGGCTTTCCCGAATTCGCGCCATTTCCGAAGACGGTTGATAAGTCTGCGCCCGATAATAATCATAAATCCACGACCCCTTCCAGACCACTCCCGCCGCCACCAAAATCAGCAATGCCAAGAATATCCACCGACCGAAATGTCGTTTTTTAGTTTGTTCTGTCATAGTTTAAGTATATCACGTTCGTTCCTTCTCACAAACCTTCATCTTTATGGTATAATTTAAGTCATGAATCTCAAAATCGGCATCGTCGGGCTTCCGAACGTCGGGAAATCGACTCTTTTTAACGCCTTAACTAATGCTGGCGCGTTGGCGGCGAATTATCCTTTTGCCACTATCGAACCCAACGTTGGCATCGTTCCTGTTCCGGACGACCGGCTTGATGTTCTCGCCAAAATGTACGACACCGAAAAAGTCGTCCCCGCCACTGTCGAGTTTGTCGACATCGCCGGATTGGTCGCTGGCGCCTCAAAAGGCGAAGGACTTGGCAACAAATTTCTCGCCCACATCCGCGAATGCCAAGCCATCTGCCACGTCGTCCGCGCCTTTAGCTCAAGCGACATTGTAAGAGCCGACAACAAACCCGAAGACGACATCATCAGCCAAGCCAAAGACGATATCGACATCATCAATCTAGAATTACAACTTGCCGACGAAGAAACCAAAGCTAAAATCGCTGCCAAGCGCAAAAAGTCCCCCGAAGACGAAAATATCCCTTTTCTAACCGATAAACCAGTCATCTATATGTTCAATGTTGACGAAACTGGCTTGACCGATGAAGATTTACAACAAAAACTGAGCGACCTTGTATCAGCAAAAAATGACGATTCTAAAACTAATCCCGCTAGCGCCGTCTTTGTCAACGCCAAACTCGAAGAAGAAATGTCCGACATGCCCCGCGCCGAACGCAAAGAATTCCTAAAAAGCTACGGCGTCGAACACGATGCGCTCGAAGAACTCATTCGCGCAGCCTACGACACGCTCGGTTTGCAATCTTTCCTCACCGCCGGCAAAAAAGAAGTTCGCGCTTGGACCATTAAACAAG
>CAVDHS010000019.1:0-4240 GCA_963609155.1 Bulleidia sp.
GATAAGTTCCTTGCGCCTGTGACCATTCGCCAGTACAAGAAATCAAAGTGATCGATTCTTTGCCGACTTCTGGCGAATGCATCGCTGTTGTCATATAAGCATCCGAATCGTTTAAATCCACCGCCACGTTTTCGACCACTTTATATTTAAAAATCGCGCCGTCGCCTCGTTCAATCTGAATAATATCGCCCGTTGTCAAATTCGGCAAATTCTTAAATACGCCATGAACATGCGGACCACCATTATGCCCATCGATCACCATCGTTCCGCCTTGTCCCGGTTTTCCAGAACTCTCATACCAGCCAACATCAAAAATATTACGTGGTGTGTCGAGCTCGCCTGACTTATTTACTCCCATCGCCAATACTCGCGACTTTTTCACTCCCAATTTTTCAATCGTCAAATAGCGCGGACGGTCTGCCGCCACCGTGTATTCCGCCACTTCCGCGTCGGTCGGCTCCGTTTCGTCCAAATCCGTATTGCCATTAGCATTTTGATCTTCTGTTACAGCGCGCTCGGTACCTTCTTTACTGCTATAATAATCACTTTCAAAAGTCGCCACGCGAATGAAAAATACCAAAAACAGAATTATCACTACGGACCAAATTGCCCACTTTGCGATTTTTCGCCCACTAATCCTTAAGTTCATCCCCAAAATCGTCATATGTTACCATCAAAGCTCGAGAGTCTATCGACCGCAGATTCTCCAATGCCACCGTTACCACGATCAGAAGCCCCGTTCCCGAAATCGATAAACCAATCGGCGCTCCAGTTAACACGATAAAGATATAATCAGTAATAAACGGCAACATCGCGACTAATCCCAGCGCCAACGCACCAAATAAATCCAACCGATTCACGACTTTGCTCAAATAATTTGCTGTTGCCAAGCCTGGACGCACGCCTTCGATAAATCCGCCTTGCTTCTGTAAGTTGTTTGCAATTTCTTTTGTATTGAAAATAATCGAAGTATAGAAATAAGTGAATAAGAATACCAACAAGAAATATACTGCCGGATAAACAAACCATTGTCCCGTAATTCCGTTCGGGTACAAAGTTGAGAAATTGCTCGCCGATGGTGCTGAAAAAGTCGTCACTAAAGTCGCGCCGACTTCATTATTCGGATCGGTCGAGGTTATCACTTGTCCAACTAGTGCCGGCAACGACAAAAATGCAGTCGCAAAAATCACCGGAATCACCCCCGCCGCAATAATTTTAATCGGCAAAATTGATTTAATTCCGCCATAAGATGAATTTCCGTGCACTCGTTTCGCATAATTAATCGTGATAATTCGCTGGCCTTCATTTAATTTTACTAAGAAATAAATCACTGCAATCATCGCAATCACAAATCCAAACACAATCCAAAATACTGTCGGATCAACTGGCAATTCCAACCAACCAAACAAATTCAAAGAACCGTTGCTGGTATTGAATAAAGCTTCTCCGAGCGATGCCATTGTCGTCGGTAATTGCGAAACAATCGATGCAAAAATCATCATCGAAATACCATTACCAATTCCCTGTTCAGTGATCAATTCCCCCATCCACATCAAAATCATCGAACCCGCTGTCATCGCTGTTACTGAAAGCGCCCAGTCAGCAAAAGTCGGCGTAAAATTAGTTGCGATGTTTGCCGATAAAGTCGACTGATAAAGAATATAAATATAGGCAATCGACTGCACAATCGCTAGCGGCACGCTTAAAATTCGCGTCCATTGGTTAATTTTCTTTCGGCCCGCGCCCCCGTCGTTCGAAAGTTCTTCTAAACTCGGTACCGCTTTCGTTACGAGCTGAACTACGATCGAGCTAGTAATATATGGCGACAACCCCACCAAAATAATACTAAACGAAGCCAGACCACCGCCCGAAATCAAATTCAGAAAACTCGAAAAGTCCGATTTAGCTAAAAGGTTCGTCACTGCTTCTTTAAAAGTTGCTGCATCCCCCATCGGCACCGGAATTTGCGCCAAAAGTCGATATGCCACAATAATCCCGAGGATGATAAGCACTCGTTTTTGCATATCTTTATTTTTGAGAGATTTAAAAATCGTCTTAAAATGCATATAAACTCTTTCTTAATAACTATCATACCACACTTCGGCCCACAAAAAAAGCCCCCTAAGGGGCTTTTTTTAGATTTCTTCGAGCTCTTCTGCGGTTGGTTCTTTTTCAAGCGGTTTCGCACCAGTGCCTACTGGAATCTTTCGTCCAATAATCACATTTTCCTTCAAACCACGAAGATGATCGACCCGACCATTAATTGCCGCGTTAATCAATACTCGCGTTGTGTCTTGGAAGGATGCTGCCGACAAGAACGAATCTGAGAAAATCGAAACTTTCGTGATTCCGAGCAACAAATTCGTGAATGTCGCTGGCTCTTTACCTTCGGCTTCAAGTTTCTTATTTTCAAGCATCACCGACGCCTTCGAAATAATATCTCCCGATACAAATTCCGAATCGCCCGGCTCATTAATTTGAACCCGCGAGAACATTTGTCGCACTAAAATCTCCAAATGCTTCGGCGAAATTTCGTGACCCTGCGCTGCATAAACATTCAAAACATCGTTCATGATATAGCGCTGCGTCACTTCAATGCCTTTGTATTTCAAAAGATCTTGTAAGTTCAACGAGCCAACCGTCAACCGATCGCCCGCCATCACCGTATCGCCCGACTTCACAGTCAATTCGGCTTCGCCCGGCACTTCGATGCGAGTTGTCCCGCCAGCTTCCGCCACGAAAATAATCGCATCTTTTACTAATTCCACGACTCCGTCGCTTGGCGCTTTAATTGCTTCCTTTTCTCCACTCTTTTTCACCAACGTTGCACCAGCTTTCACATTTTCACCATCTTTCACCGCCGGTTTTCGTCCGTCCAGCTCAATTTTTGTGATTTTTCCAGCTTGCGGCACGATTTGAATCACATAGCGGTTGCCATTTTCGCTCACTTCCACTACGCCATCAATCGGCGAAATGAAAGCTTGGCCCTTCGGCGTGCGCGCTTCGAGAAGCTCTTCAACTCGAGGTAGACCACGTGCAATCGCACCCGATCCAGCCACGCCCGAACCGTGTTTCGTATCAAGCGTCAGCTGCGTGCCCGGCTCACCTAGCGATTGTGCCGCAATCACTCCGATCGGCTCATTCGCTGCTACAAGTTCTCGAGTCGACATATCAACACCATAGCTCTTGCGTGGAATTCCGTCCACCGCCGTAGTCGACAGCACCGACTGGATTTTCACCGATTCGATTTTTTCATCCGCATCGATTTGCTCCGCCAATTCTTTTGTGATCAACTCGTCTGCCCCGAGATATCCCGACACCGCTTCCGCCGTATAACGACCGGAAAGTCGCGCCGCAAACGAAATTCCCGAAAGTTCAGTTTCATCGCGATAAACCACAAATCCAGGGTCTTCCGCTTCTGTATCGACTGTAAATACATCTTGCGACACATCTACTAAACGTCGCGTCAGATAACCCGAATCCGCCGTACGCAGAGCCGTCGACACCTGCCCCTGACGCGCGCCTCGCGTTGCGATAAATGACTCCAGCGTATTCAAACCTTTCTTATACGAAGATTTCACCGGCAACTCGATTTCATTGTTGTTAATATCGACCATGATGCCGATTTCTGCCGACGCAAGCTTGATATTCGAAATATTACCACGTGCGCCCGAGTTCACCATCACTGCAATATCGGTATCCATCTCCGACAACTTCGAAGACAAGAACTCCGAAATCTTTTTATCAATATCGCGCCAGTTTGCAATCGTGAGTTTATATCGCTCTTCTTCAGTGACAAGACCATCATTAAACTGTTCTTGAATCATCGCCGTCTTCGCATCGCCTTCCGCAATGAAGTCGTCGATTTCATCGTAAGTCGGATAATCGTCCTTCGCTGTCGAAATCGAAGCAATCGTTTCATATTCAAACGCCAAATCTTTCAAATCGTCCGCTGTTTTTACCATTACATCCGAACCATACTTATCGAAAATGTCAGCCATAACTTTCGACAAATGTTTTTTAGTTTGGACCGAGTTGTCAAACGGATAATCTTTCGGTAAAATTTCGTTGAAAATCACTCGTCCAAGCGTCGTATCGCGAATTTCACGTTTTGCAAACACGCGAATTGGCGTTTGTAGAGCGATAATTCCTTGGTCATAAGCCATTTCCGCTTCATAAATCGACGAAAATGCCTTTGGCGTGTCCGTGTCGGTTCCTGGCTTGTCATAAGTCAGATAAT
>CAVDHS010000019.1:4250-5248 GCA_963609155.1 Bulleidia sp.
GATAATAAGCGCCCAACACTACGTCCTGATAAATTGCCAACACTGGCGAACCGTCCGCCGGTTTAAGCAAGTTGTTACGCGTCGACATCAAATCTCGCGCTTCTGCTTGCGCTGCGTCCGAAAGCGGCAAGTGTACCGCCATCTGATCGCCATCATAGTCCGCATTAAAGCCCGACGCAACCAAAGGATGCAATTTAATCGCTTTGCCATCGATCAATCTCGGCTGAAATGCTTGGACCGACAAACGGTGTAGCGATGGCGCACGATTTAAGAGCACATATTTACCCTTAATCACCTCATCCAGCGCATCCCATACAATCGTTTCTTTCGCTTCAATCAACCGCGAAGCCGCCCGAATGTTATTCGCATATTCATTACCGATCAACCAAGAAATTACAAACGGTTTAAATAACTCGAGTGCCATTTGTTTTGGCAAACCACATTCGTTCAATTTCAATTCCGGACCAACTACAATCACCGAGCGACCCGAATAATCCACGCGCTTACCAAGCAAGTTTTGACGAAATCGTCCTTGTTTACCTTTCAATAAATCCGACAACGATTTCAATTTTCGTCGTCCATTCGTCGCGCTCGCGCTACGCGAACCACGCGCCGCCGAGTTGTCGATCAACGCATCTACTGCTTCTTGTAACATTCGCATTTCATTACGACAAATCACTTCCGGCGCGTTCAAATCTAACAATTTTTTCAACCGATTATTTCGGTTAATCACGCGTCGATAAAGATCATTCAAATCCGAAGTCGCAAACCGTCCGCCAGGCAGTGCAATCATCGGCCTTAGATCTGGCGGAATCACCGGAATCACCGTCAAAATCAAATCCGTCGGCTTAATTCCTGCCGATTGCATGCCTTCAAGCGTCTTCAAACGTTTTTGAATTTTCTTTTCTTTTTGCCCTTTCGATTCTTCGGCTTGTTCGTGCAAATTTTCGATCAATTCGTCCAAATTAATCTCGTCCAACAACTTTTTAATCGCCGTC
>CAVDHS010000020.1:0-4306 GCA_963609155.1 Bulleidia sp.
ATTTCATCCGTGTTCACATTTGCCACTTCTCCGCGAATAAATGCTTGGATTTCTTCCGTCACAACCAACTGTTCCATCAACACCGTCCGACCATTATAACCAAACGGATTCGTTTCCGAAGGCACCGGATCATACAAAGTAATATTTTCCAAATCCACCCCTGTTAATTTTTCCCGTGAAGCGTCTTTTAAGACTTCACGGATATATTTCGCTTCCGCCTCAGTCGCCGGTCGCGCTTTTTTAGTCGCCGACAACTTACGCACCAAACGCTGCGCCACTACTAACCGAATCGACGACGAAAAAATCGGATTTACACCAATCAAATCGATCATTCGCGAAAACGCCGCCGCAGTCGAATTCGCATGAAACGACGACAACACCAAATGCCCCGTAATCGAAGCTTGAATAGCAGTTTTTGCCGTATCCGCATCCCGAATTTCCCCCACCATCACCACGTCCGGATCCAAACGCAGCACCGATCTCAGCCCCTCCGCAAACGACCCGCCATTATTTGTCTGAATCGGAATCTGCGAAATCCCCGTAATTCCATATTCAATCGGATCCTCCAGAGTAATAATTTTCCTATCCGACGTATTCAGCGCATTCAAAATCGAATACAGCGTCGTCGATTTCCCCGACCCAGTCGGCCCCACCATCAACATCAGCCCCCGCGGATGTGAAATCACTTCATTAATTTCTTTGCGCTCCTCTTTCGATAGTCCGAGCAAATCCAAATTCAACAAACTCTCGTCAAAATTAAATAGCCTCAGCACCGCATCTTGCCCATACATCGTCGGAATCGTCTCTACACGAATATTCAAAAGATGCGTTGCACCGTCTCGCGTAATCTCTTTTTGCATATGCCCCGACTGCGGTTTATTCGACGCCATCGACACATTCGCCCGCGACGACAACTCGCCCATAAAAATCCGATACCTATCTCGGTCAATATTCGCCACCGGATGCAAAATCCCATCCACCCGCATCCGAATGCGAATTTCATTTCGCAAATTCTCAATGTGAATGTCGCTCGCGCCGAGTTTGTCCGCCTGATCTACCAAAAAGTCAAACACTTTCTCTGTCGAAACTTCATTCAAAGTTTTCGACACGCTCGCAATCGTTTCCGAATCGCCCTCGCCCGCAATTTTAATATCATCATAGTGTATCTGTCTCGGCGGATCATACCGCAACATAAAAACTTGGTACGCCGAATTCGAAATCAGGAAAAAATCTGCCTTTTCGCCTTCATCCGTATAAGCTTGTCGCATTTTATCGATCACCGAACGCGGTGTCTGCGAAGTCACCATAAACTGATAATGCTCCTCACCACCTCCGCGTTGCAAAGGAATCAGAAAATCTTGGTGCATTTTCGATACTTCCACCAAATCCGGCACCAACGCAATTTCATTTTCAAATTCTCGCGTATCTAAATATGGTAATCCTAAAATTTGTGATCGCTTTGCTGTCGCCTGTTCCTCGTTCTCGCGTCGTCGCTTTTGAATTTCTTCTTCATTCATACCCATATTATAACATAAGTGTTATAATAATAGTATGGCGATTGCTGAAATGTTTTTGTGGTGGTATACCCGCGGTTGGTTAATTTTTATTCGTAAAGTTCGCGGATTTATGCTAAACATTACCGATTTCTTTTCAATGGATTCTTTAATCCGCACGCTTTTCAAACCCTTCCGTCAAATCTCCGCCGAAACCGCCAACGTCGATTCCTCGCTCGATCTAAAATTCCAAATGTTTCTCGACCGCCTCGTTTCTCGCACCGTCGGTTTTTGTACCCGCCTTATCCTCTTAATTGCCGGCTGCATTTTAATCATTTTCGGTGGCATCATCAGCCTTATTCTCATCATTCTTTGGCCATTCGTTCCCCTCCTCCCCATTGTCGGTATTATTTTATGTATCATGGGAGTCACTTTATGAACAACAGTTTCGACCCGCAAAATCCGCGTATTCATTACGCACGCGAAAAACGTACTTTAAACAATCCACCAGTATTAATTCTCAATTTTGTTCTCTTTCTAGCCTTTTTCATCGGCGGCGGAATTTTACTTTTTCTTCACGAATCGCTCGGCTGGCTCGTAATAGGTTTTTCCGTCCTGCCTTTAATGCTGATTTTTTGGATTAAAAACGCTCTGAACAGCGTTCCGATCGGCAAAACTTCCGATTTCACCGATTTACTTTCACCGGATTTATTATTGCTTTTAAACGAAAAAATGACGCCTGCTGATTTAACTAAAATCCCACCAAAATCTCGTTCTGGCGCTTTTCTGATGGCCCGCTTCGGACTTTCAATTCCCTTTTTCGAACAAGTCGCCAATTTTCTGCCCACTTCGACTGAGCCAATTTATGAAACTGCTCGCAAAATTCGCGAACAAACTAATTCTGAAACAATCAATGGTGCAATCATCGCCACCGCTCTTATTCAAAACTTACCGAACTACGAGCAAATTTTAAGTCAACTTAAACTCGAAATTTCCGATCTTTATCAAGGCATCACTTGGTTTAACTATCTAAACGGCACCATTAAAAATCAGAAAAAACCCGTTCACACCGGCGGCATCGCGCGCGATTTTGCTTTTGGCTATACTCCGACTCTCCAACGTTTCGCAATCAATCTTTCCACTCGCTTCACCGGCTCCGAATATAAAGTTCAACAAGCCGAAAATGCTGAAATTCTTGAAAAAATTATTCACACTTTCACCCACGGCGGTCGTCAAAATGTCGCCCTAATCGGCGCTTATGGCTCCGGTCGTTCGACCATCGTTAATTCTTTCGCCGAAACTTTGATGAACGCCGATTCAAAAATCCCCCGCAGCCTTAAATATCGTCAAATTTATTCCCTCGACGCCCCGAGTTTAATTTCTGCCGCTAAAAATCACGGTGAAATCGAATATCTTATGATCAAAATCCTCAACGAAATTTATTCCGCTAAGAATATTATCCTTTGCCTCGACAACGCTCATCTCTTTTTCGAAGAAGGACCAGGTTCGGTTGATATCGCAAATCTCTTAGTTCCCGTACTCGAAGCTGGCAACATTCGCATCATCATGATTATGGACGATCAAAAATTTCTCGAAATTTCCGCCAAAAATCCCGCACTCGCCAATACTCTCAACAAAATCGTCGTCACTCCTTCAAATCGTGAAGAAACTTTAAAAATTCTCATGGACCAAGTTCCTTATCTCGAATATCAAAAAAATGTAGTTTATACTTATCGCGCATTAACCGAAGCTTATCGACTCGGTGAACAATACATCCATGACGTTGAAATGCCCGGCAAAGCTAAACTTCTGCTCGAATCAGCCGCGAGTTATGCCGACCGCAATCTCGTTACTGCCGATTCAGTCCAAATCGCAGTTGAAAAATCTTATGGCGTCAAGGTTAAAGTCGCTGACACCAATGAAGATCGCAATAAATTATTAAATCTCGAACAACTTATTCACGAACGTATGATTGACCAAATCGAAGCCGTTTCCGCCGTCGCGAATGCTTTGCGTCGCGCTGGTGCTGGCGTCAAAAATCAAAGTCGTCCTATTGGAACTTTCCTCTTTCTTGGTCCAACTGGTGTTGGTAAAACTGAGCTTGCGAAAACTCTTTCCGAAGTTTATTTTAACGGCGAAAGCAATATCGTACGGCTCGATCTTAACGAATTTGTCTCTGCCGATGATGTTTCGCGCCTTATTCGCGATGGCGCAACCGACGCCATGAGTCTCACCGCTCAAGTCATGAAGCAACCTTTTTCCGTCGTTTTGCTCGACGAAATCGAAAAAGCACATCCTTCCGTTTTAACAACTTTGCTCCAAGTTCTCGACGAAGGAGTTTTGCGCGACGAGAAAAATCGCGAAGTCAGTTTCCGCGATTGTATCATCATCGCCACTTCCAATGCCGGTGCAAATGAAATCCGCGAAAAAATCGCCGCTGGCATCAAAATCGAAAATTTCAAAGAACAGCTTACAGAAGATTTAATCGCTGCTGGCGAATTCAAGCCCGAATTTTTAAATCGTTTCGATGAAATTTGTTTATTTAAGCCACTTTCAAAAGAGGATCTCGTTGGCGTGCTCGATCTCATCATCGCCTCCACCAATAAGACTCTTGCTCCGCAAAAAATTTCCGTCACCGTTACGCCCGAAGCCAAACAAATTCTCATCGAAAAAGGTTACGACCCGAAAATGGGCGCTCGTCCTATGCGTCGCATTGTCCAAAAAACCGTCGAAAACATCGTCGCTGCCGCCATCCTTTCCGGCGCTGCTCAATCCGGCAGTACTCTCACCATCACTCCAAATGAGATTAATAT
>CAVDHS010000020.1:4316-12282 GCA_963609155.1 Bulleidia sp.
ATATAGCTTAAATAAATTTTATAATCTGCATTCGCGAGCCTCAAAAATTATTTCAAACTTTTTACAAATTTCGTAAATAACGGATGAACAAATAACGGTCGCGATTTAAATTCTGGATGCGCTTGTGTAGCAATGAAAAATTTATTTTCCGGTGCTTCAATAAATTCCACTAATTCACCATCCGGCGAAGTTCCCGCCACTTTTATCCCGCCTTTTTCCATTTCCGGCAAAAACTTTTGATTCACTTCATAACGATGTCGGTGTCGTTCCACCACTTTAACTTTTCCACTTTTCTCAATTTTCGTCCCGTCGATATAATGTCCCTTCTCATATGCTTCAATATAAGCCTCCGCCGTTTTAGTATTTTTCGCAAGCACCGCCACATAATCTCCCAATCGCATCGTCCCACCTGTTGATTCTTTTCCTTTCTGCCCTTCCATAATATAAATCACATTATTCCCAGCCTTCTCGCTCGCACCGAATTCTTCCGAATTTGCATTTTTAACTCCGCCTCTTCGCGCTGCTGCAATACAAGCCGTCTGCATCCCAAGACAAAGTCCTAGATACGGCACATCATTTTCTAGCGCATAACTCGCTGCCTTAATTTTCCCCTCAACACCGCGCTCGCCAAATCCCCCCGGTACCACAATTCCATCCACTTTTGTCAATTGTTTTTCAGTCACTTTTTCCGCATTCAACCAGATTAAATCTAAATTCACTTTCGCCCACGCCGCGGCCGATTTTAACGCTTCCGTCACACAAATATAAGTGTCGTCATTCCCAACATATTTCGCCACTAAACCAACTTTTACCGTTTTATCGTGTTTCTCCGCTCGTCGTCCAGAATATTTTTCCCATTCGCTCATGTCCGGTTCGCTCTCATCGTTCACAAAATTATTCAAAATCGGCAACACACCACTTTTCAAAACATTGAATGGTACATCATAAACACTTTCAATATCCGGCAAATTTAGCACCGCCTCCCCCGGAATACCCGAAAACGCCGCAATTTTCTCACAAATCGTCCGCTCACACGGCTCCTCCGTCCGCACACACACAATGTCCGGAATAATCCCAAACCCCCTCAAATCTTTCAACGCATTCTGCGCCGGCTTAGTCTTTAACTCATTCGACGTATGAATAAACGGCACATATACCACCGAAACATACAAACAATTTTCGCGCCCGACTTTGTTCGCGAACAACCGAATCGCCTCAATAAACGGCAACCCCTCATAATCCCCCACCGTCCCCCCAATTTCCACAATATGCACATCCGATTCCGCCGAAGCTTTCTCAATTTTCTCGCACACTAGCCCCGTAAAGTGGGGAACTAGTTGCACTGTCTTACCGTGAAATCCCCCCGACCGCTCCCGTTCAATCAACTCTTTGTAAATCGACCCCGACAACGTAATCGAATATTTCGAAGTTTCAAAATCCAAAAACCGCTCATAATGCCCGAGGTCGAGATCCGTCTCCACCCCGTCATGCGTCACAAAACATTCCCCATGCTCCACCGGATTGAGCAACCCTGCGTCCACGTTCAAATACGGGTCGCACTTTTGCATCGTCACTTTAAAGCCTTTCGCCTTCAAAATCGCCCCCATGCTCGCCGCCGTAATCCCCTTACCGACGCCCGAAAGCACTCCCCCCGTTACAAAAATATATTTACAATTTTTATTTTTCATTTCGGGCAACCTCCTCCCACCCGTTAAATTTAATGACCTTAAGCTAATTCCATTATAGCACAAAAAATCGCCAAAAACGGCAATTTCTAAAAATACTTTTTGTGCGCTCCGCAAGGAGCATGGCGGAAAGGACAGGATTGAATATCCTAGGCCTTCCCTTCAAAATAGCCCCGCGATAGCAAGCTATCTCGGGGGCTATTTTGGCGGAAAGGACAGGATTCGAACCTGCGGAGGTTTCCCTCTCTGGTTTTCAAGACCAGTGCCTTCAACCACTCGGCCACCTTTCCGCTTTTTATTATATCACAAAATCACCTCAAAAACCAACCTTTCAAACCACCTCTTCCCTCAGTCCCCGAAATATGCTATAATTATCTCATGGCAAGAAAAATCACATTAAAGCCGGTTAGTAAACAAAACCGGAACAATAATCACAAGCACAGCGACAAGCGTCGACATCCGCGCCTCAAAAATGGTCGCTAAACTTATTAAAATTTCGAAAAAATCCGCTTTAATAATCCGGATTTTTTCTTATCATCCTTATTTTTTATAACTTTTTTGAAGCCTTTTTTCTCTGTTCCTGCTCCGTAATTCACATCTTCCGCCGCCAGCATCGCCAACCCCACCGCCGTCGCAAATTCTGGCCGGCAAACTTCTTCCGAAACACCGTTCAGTCCAGCCGGCACACCAATTTTTACCGACGCCTCCAACACTTTTTTCGCGAACAAATCAATATCACGCATTCTCGCTCCACCGCCAACTAAAATCACTCCTTCCGGCAAACGTTGGTCATATTTAGCTGCTTTCAATTTCTTCCTCACTTCACCAAAAATCTCTTCCAATCGTTCTTTTACTACTTTTTCAACTTCATGCCGGTCAAAAGTTCGTTCTCCATTTTTACCAATTTTAATCGCTGGACTTTTTTCCGTTTCGAAATCTCCCGTCACAAATCGCGTTTTAATTTCTTCCGCCAGTCCCGGATCAATCGCTAGCACAATCGCCAAATCGTTCGTAATATTGTTCGATCCTGCCGGCACTACTCCGACATATTGCAAATCGCCTTCCTCATATACCGCCACCGAAGTTGTCGCCGCACCCATATCCACCACTGCTACGCCATTCTCACGTTGTCGATCGGTCAAAACCGCTTTCGCCGCTGCTATCACCGACGGCACTAAACGCTCCGCTTTCACATCCGCTGTCAACGTCGCCCGTTTCAAATTCTCACAGTTCGGCGTCAAAGCCGAAACCACACACGCTCGCATCTCGAGCCTCGCCCCCGCCATTCCGAGCGGATCTTTAATCCCGCCTTGTCCATCTAAAACGTATTCAAGCGGCACCACATCCAAAACATCTCGATTCGCTGGAATGCGTCCAGTCACCGCTACCCCTTCGACTCGTTCCAAATCTTCCAAGTTAATCTCATGCTCAACCGCTCCCACGGCAATCATGCCCGACGATAATGTTGACATCACTGTCGAACCGTTAATTGAAACATAAGCATTTCGTACATCGACTCCCCCCATCCGTTCCGCATCTCCCAACATTTTATCAATTGCCTCCGCCGGACCAGTTAAATTCGCCGGAATTCCTTTTCGCATCCCTAGCGATTTCCCCTCATTATATCCCACAATTGTCACTTCGCCATCTTTCGATGTCGTTGCGATGACTGCGCGCACATTTTCCGTACCAATATCCAGTCCTGTCACGAATCGCTTGTTTTCATCCATAAGCTTATTATAACACAATTATCATAAATTATAAAAGTTAGCCAAACTTATCACTAAAAATCGCCCCTCACCCAAAATCACAACAAAGTTATTCCCCATCCGGCAGAGTTAAAACCTCATAACCATCCGCTGTCACCAAAATCGTATGTTCAACATGACAACCAATCGATCCATCTTTCATTTTCACACTCCAACCGTCGTCTTTATCCACGTAATTCGCCGGTTTGCCCAGGCACGACATCGGCTCAATACAAATCGTGTCCCCTTCCACTAATTTGTAACCCGTCCCTTTCCGACCATAGTTCGGCACTTCTGGCGCTTGATGCATTTTTTTATCAATTCCATGCCCAATATAATTTTCAATCACCCCGAGATGCCCTTTTTTCAACACTTTTTCCACCGCATGCCCGATATCACCAATTTTCGCCCCTGGTTTTACTTGTTCAATTCCTTCCCACAACGAACTTTCCGTCACCGAAATCATTTTTTTCACCGCTGGTGAGCCCGTATTTCCAACCAACATCGTAAATGCCGCATCCGTAAAATAATTTTTATATTGAATCACAAGATCAAACGAAACTTTATCTCCCGCTTCCAAAATCTCATCCGACGGCGCCCCGTGCACCAGCTGATCATTCACCGAAATGCAAATCGCCCCCGGAAATTCTTCTTCGAGCATATCATATGCCACTTTCGCTCCCCGTTTTTCAATCTCTTTTCGCACCCAAGCATCGATTTCCTTCCCCGTCATCCCTGGTTCAACATAATTTTTCAAATCTCTCAACAAATTCCCCATAATCCGCCCCCCCTCACGCATCGCCGCAATTTTTTCCGCCAGCACTTCCGGCGAACTATTTTCTTTATTCACCATAACTACGCTCAATTTCTCCCCCGTTTACATCATTTTCCTGTTCAGTCGCATCCGCATCCAACTTTTTCACCACCGCAACCAGTCGCGCCGTCACTTCTTCGATTTTACCCACTCCATCAACTCGTCGAATCGGGATTCCTGCCTCTTCAAACAACCCAAAAATCGGCTGGGTATTCTGCTCAAAAATCTCAAACCGACGCTCGATGCTTTCCATTTCTTTATCATCATCTCGCCCCCGTAATTCAAGCCGCCGCAAAAGCTCCTCTTTCGGCACTTCTAACACAATCGCTCCGTCAATTTTCCCCTGATAATGCTCTACAATATATTCCGCCTGCGTCAAATCTCGTGGATAGCCATCCAAAATCACTTCAAACCCTTCATCTTCCGCTTTTTTAATCTGTACATTCATCAATTCAATCACTTTTTCATCCGGGATCAACCCACCTTGATCGGTCAATTCTTTATATTTTCCCGTTTGTCTAATTGCTTCTCCAACCGACAACCATCGCCAACCAAAAATTTCCGACAATGCTTTTCCTTGAGTTCCTTTGCCTGAACCCGCCAGACCAAATAATGCAATCATTTTTTCTCCTTTTCTCTTCCCATTTTATCACATTTCTAAAAAATCTCCCCTTATTGGGGAGAAATTTTATTTAAGTCCTAATTTGATTCGCTCGGTTTTTTCCGCCTTACGCTGTTCGCGAATAATCGCTTTCAAACGTCGTTCACGTTTCGAAATCGGTTTCGAAAATCGCATTTGCGACTTTTTCAGCGGCATCATTCCGCTTTGTAGAACTTTTCGGTTGAAGCGTCGAATAATATTCTCATTCGCCTCGCCCTGATCTTTTCGTGTAACTTTTATAGCCATATTATTAACATTATATCACACCTTGTAAACTTTTTCAAGGTTTTTAAGTGGCGGAACCGACGAGACTCGAACTCGCGACCTCTGCCGTGACAGGGCAGCGCTCTAACCAACTGAGCTACGATTCCGTAGCTTTATTATATCGCATTTATCTTAAAAATGCAACTCTCAAAACCCTACATCCCCGGAATTTTAAATGCTCCCGGATCCGCCGCTTGCGGCGCATAAACCTGATCTTGCATCGAAGGTTGCGCTCCTAGCGAAGTCAATGTCGGCTCTGCTGCCGGCGAAGCTGGCGCAATCGGCTCAACCGCTCCCACGCCCGTCGGCATATTTCCATTCATATCAATCGGTGGCGCTGGTGGTGGCGGCAACACTACTTCTCCCGGCATCGGCATATAATTCATCTCCGGCACACCATTAATTTCCGGATTTGTCGGCACTGTCGGCGCACCCGATGCTGCCGGATTCGTATCTACTGCGGGACCAGTATCAGCTGGGCTCGAAACAATCGCCTGATCCGTGACTTTTCCGCCCACACCCGCCAAAGCATCCTCTAACATTTGACCATATTTATTAGTATCATCCGCCGCCGAACCTATTTCGCCCATATCACTCGGCGGTTGAATCACTTTTTCTGGACGTTCGCTCACAAAACCTTCGGCCTCTCCGTTATTCGCAGCATCAACAACTTCAGCAGTTTCAGTAGCATCAACATTTGCCGGTTTTTCAACATTTGCCGGAACTACCGCCTCTGGTACTGTGATTTCTGGAACATTCATATTCGCACTAACATTCACTCCAGCATTAGCCTCCGTCTTAACTTCCGGTTCCACTGAAGAATCATCAATATTCAACGGCTCTTGTATTTTATCCGGCACCGTTTCCGCACCCGCCGTTGCGAGACTTGCTTCCGCCGCCTTCAAATCATCGAGCAACGTCGACTCCTTCTCAGTTATCGTATCGTCCACTTCTTTCGTTTCATCAACATTTTTCTCATTACCGTGCACAATATCCAATTTCGTCGGATCATCATCCATTTTCATCGACGCCATTGTTGTTCCCGACATTCCCGACATCGATAACATTTCATTCTCAATATCCGGCGTAATATTCTTTGAAACCAGTTGCTGATTCGCTCCCGATTCCATCAATCGCGAAGACAATTTCATGGTTTCCGGCGTTGTTTTTGAGTTCGAAAACCGATTTGTTGCCGCCACAATCCCCGTCAAAAATGCCGTTGCTTCTTCTTTTTCAATTTTCACATCACCTTTTATACTATACAACAATTTCGCGATCATTTCCGAAACCGAACTCGCACTCTTATCGCTCCATTCAATTTCTCCTAACTTTCCTGGATTTCCAGTTGTAATATTCACAATCACCGCATCGTGCATAATCCGTCCGTGTTCTCTCAAAGCCGAATCAAGATCCACCCCATTCGCCACATCAAGCGCCAAAACTAAATCAACATTATAGTCACCATATGAAAATTCCAAATCATTTTCCGCAATTTTTGTTTTATATGGTGTAATATAAATTTTCACATAATCACCATCAAGTTTATAACGCAAATGGTCCGCTTTTTCTTTATTCAATGCAATTACAAAATCTTGCAACGTATCCACTGAAGTTTCAAAAGTTTCTTCCGGCTTCAAAAATTGCAATGCATTCGGCGTCGCTCCGGAATAAATCGCCGTAGCTCGCTTGCCTAATTTATCCAAATAAAGCGAAATCCCAATCGCCGCCGCCATTTCGTCAACCGAAGGATCCGAAGATAAAGCGACTAGAACATTGTGCGATTCGCCAATTTTTTGCACTACTTCAGCTACAACCTCAGTCGTATCAAGCACTGGAGTTTTCGCAGCTTCCGCAGTTGCAGTTGACGCTGCATTCGCTGCCACAGCCGCCGGATTTGTCGGCGCTGGCGCTGGCGGCACAGTTGGTTCAACCACCGGACTTGGCGCTGGCGCTTCTGGCACCTCAACATCAGGCGCGTTCACCGTAGGCAAACTCGGCGCACCCGTTGGGCTTACTGGAGTAGTTGTTGCACTGCTTTCGTCAGGCATGTTTTTCCTTTCTAATTAAATATTACCATAAGCTTTGAAAAAATACAATATTTATCTCTTTACTTTTTCAGAAAAAAGAGTTATAATAATAGGAAGTCATTAATTTTTAACTAAATAGGAAGAAAATGCCGATTATCAAATCTGCCAAAAAGGCTGCCCGGCAAGCTGTTAAACGAACCGAGCATAACAAGGAAATCAAAAAAGACATTAAAGCCGCTTTGAAGGCTTTCAAGTCTAACCCTACAGCTGCGACTCTGGCCAAAATCCAGTCCGAATATGACAAAGCCGCGAAAAAGAATTTAATCAAGAAAAATACTGCTTCGCGTCGCAAAGCAAAAGTCTACGATCTCGCGAAAGCTGCTGGTGTTAAACTTGAAGCCGTGAAAAAAGCTGCAGCGAAAACTGCGAAAGCTCCCGCAAAAAAGACCGCGACAAAGAAAACTACAACGAAGACAACCGCAACAAAAACCCCGAAATCAACAGCCAAGGCGACAAAGTAGATTCAGCTTTAAGTTGCAAATCAAGTTTAGAGAGTTCGAGCAAAACTCTCTTTTCTTTTGCACCTGGATGTGCTACAAAATCTTTTACTGCCTGCGACACCAACAGCCCCAAAAATTTTATCGGCTCTTCCTTAGTTTCAATTTTCTCCAACATCTCCACCGCCTTTTTCCCATCATGTTTCGCCGTTCGATAAATCCCAAAAATTTCATTCAAATTATTTTTTTCCGATTTTTCAAACGGCTGCA
>CAVDHS010000021.1:0-9714 GCA_963609155.1 Bulleidia sp.
AGACAAAAATATTTTAATCGATCCGGAAAATATGTTAAATAAAATATCTAGAGATAAAATTACTATTTTAGAAACAGTCCCATCGTTAATAAACGAATATTTAGACTATGAGCTAACCTGTGATAGGGGCAATAAAATATTGGACAATGTAAAAATTATATCCACGGGGGAAGGAATCGCTAGAAAAATTGCAACAAAATGGAATGAGGGATACCCTAACAATCATCTTGTGAATGCATATGGTCCAGCAGAAGCTTCGGATGATACTCATTTTTTTGAGATATCCCCAGAATCAATAGCCAACAATAAAGATATTCCCATCGGCACGCCATTGAATAATATTGGAACAATAATTTTGGATTGTGATGGGCAAATTTGCCCATCTAAAATTGTAGGCGAAATATGCATTTATGGCATTTCGCTATCTAATGGATATATAAATAATCTCACGAAAACTGCTGAAACTTTTAGATATGTTGATTGCGTAAAAGAGAAAGTTTATTTAACTGGTGATTATGGGCAATGGGTCGAAAATGGCGTGTTGGGTTATAATGGGCGTCGCGACAATCAAGTAAAAATACGGGGACAACGTGCAGAGCTAGGTGAAATTGAAGAAAAAATTAGACGAATTTTGAACATCGAAAAAGTAGCAGTGGTTCTTCATGACTTTAAAAACAACAAGAGGTTAATTTGTTTTATTGAGTCCTCCTCTCAAATAGATACTAGTTTATTGAAGATCCGCCTGTCTGAGGTCTTACCCTGTTATATGGTGCCGTGGAACATAACATCAATCAGCCAATTTCCAACCAATAATAACGGAAAACTTGATAGAAAAAAATTAAATAACCTATGTGAAGAAGCCAGTATTATGCAAGAAAAATGTATACCTTATAACGCAGCTAAAACAATGGAAGAGATATGCAATACTTGGGCAAAACTTTTGGGCTGTAGAGTAGGTGTCGAATCGGACTTCTTTGAACTTGGAGGGGATTCTTTGTTGTGCCTAACGGTTTCAAATGAGTTGAAGAAAAAAGGGATATTAGTCGGGCCAAGGGACATAATTAAAGAAAGGACGCCAGCAAACATTATACAATTATTAGACAACCGGAAGAATGAGAGTCAAAATGTTTGTTGCAATTTGTCAAAATATTCAGACATACAAGCAACGTATCTAAAATTATCGGGAGTTTCTAGAGATAACGCGGAGATTCAAGCCGGAATATATTTTAACAAAAAACTAGATGATAAAAATTTTATACATTTATTAAGCGCAATGCAACAAGCTTTACCATTTCTCAAACTCAGATACTCAAACAGCATATTGTCTTTACCTGGGATGGCCGATATTCAGAGTGAATTAGAGAAAAACAGAAAAAGACTTAAATTGGGTAGGATAAATATGGTAGCCACTCCATTTCGTCAAGGCAATGACATAAAAATTTTATTTGTAGCACATCATTTTTATTTCGATATTTATTCGTGGAAGATACTGCGTGATGTATTAAATACGATCCTGGATGGTAAAACAGAATTTACTAATGTTAAGGATGAAAAATATTTAAAAATAGCATTGTCTAATAAATCATACAAGAAAATAAGTTTTAAAATTGATGCTCAGATGAGGTGCAAAAAAACGAAGGAGAGTAGCTTTGAAATCCCTCAATGTGTTAGAGAGCCAGATTTTTTAAAGGCTCAATTGTTGTTACTACTTCATGATGCACAGATAATAAGTGGCAACAATGTGACCTTCCTGAATGAGTTGTCGGTTAGGAATGACGACAACAGTGTAGTCAACTCTATAGGTTGGGGGACTTACTATGAACCGCGAAAATTCAACTTTGAAACTTCTCAGTTTAGTGAAATTGAGAAGGCGTGCAATGTAAAAATATCAGATAAAAAACCATTAATTATTTTTAACACGATAATCGAAAACCAAATTGCCGATAAAAATTTATCCATATTACCTACAAGGATTGATCGGGTAGTCCCATTTATTGAAATTGATATTACTATTGGGCCAGAACGCTCTACGGTTTCTATGCAGAATAATATTGCTCTCGAGAAAAATATATTGAATAAAATACGCTCAGAACTACGAAAAAGCAATGACGCGCCTGCCACGCCAGCTCAGAGAGGGTTTCTTATCGGAAGCGATTTCGGAAAAAATGATTTATATAGGGAACAGATTGTTATTAAGGTACCGTTTAGTGCTAAAGAAGAAATTAAGAAGCGTATAACGCGCATGACACAAATAACGAAGGCTCTAAGAACAATATTCTATGAAAAAAAGGGAGAGATTTTTCAAAAAGATTCCGGAATTACTCCGCCTGCAATAATAGAAGAAGGTTGCATGGAATCGGAGCTTAATGAAAAAATTTTAAGTGAACGTAGGCTAATTCCAGATTTACGAGAACATCCCCCAATCCGCTATCTGTTTATTGATACGATAGACAACCTCTATTTATGCATTAGCTATAATCATGTATTATTGGACGGGGATAGCGTATTCTTTTTAATTGACTATATTACCAATAACGGGGATATAAAAAACGAACTTTCATCATTACCATTAAAACAATATGATCAAAGAGAAGTTATCTCGTATTGGAAAGATGAGATGCAAAAAATAAATGCAAGTGATTTTGACTTTTTCGGAACATCACAAATAACTTGTCGTAGAAAAGAACAAGTCGCACTAAGCAAAAACACAACACAATTAATTTATGATTTATCTAAAAGATTTTCAACTACGCCAGCCATAATAATACAGAGTATCTTCAACTGTTGGGCACTTCAATACTTTGGGAAGGATTGCATTGGGTATGGCTTTGTATACAATACCAGAAATAGTATAGTCAATTTCAATAATCTGGGGCCATCAGTGAATACAGTGCCTTTCGTGTCGCACGAAAAGACGTTAATAAAAAATATCTTAGATACTGTGTCGAAAAATGAGGAACGTGAAAGATTTAAAGAATATCCTCTTAGGAATATACTGGCGCTTTCACCTTGCGAATTTATATCTTTTGATATTTTGCTAACCATAACAACGCGAAATATAAATAATCAGAAATACAATATCGTATATACCTATGAAGAGACTGATTTTCCTTTTACGATTGATTTTGATTTTTCTAATGGCGAATTGGTCGTAACGATTGTGTCGGGTGGCAATATTAAACCAAATGTAGCAATCAAATCCTTTGCAAATTTTACAAGTGCATTATTGAGCGGCGAGGAGTATGAAATAAAACCCACATATGCTATAACCGTGCAAAAAAAGAATGCTAGTTTTTTGGATGTGCAAAGTTTTAAAAAAATAATTTCTGATGTTGTTTCAACGGACGCAAAAAACATCGACCTCGATCAATCATTTATCGCGAATGGTGGCGACTCTATATTGGCACTAAAATTGAAAAACAAACTTAATGAATTGATGCTCGATGCTTCAATAGGTTCCATTTTATCATCAGAAACATTAACGGAGCTAATGTTGCAAATATACAGAATTGACAGTAAGCAAAAAGGCGAGAGCAATATTGCTGTAATAGAGAAAATTCTAAACGATTATTTGATCGGATATGAGAAAAATTATCACGAACAAGCAGCGTTCCGTTTGTCCGGCAACTATGAACCGTTGGCTATGAATATCGCATGCACAAAAATCAGCAAATATATAAAAACTTTGAGAACATTTTATTACCGAAACGGCATGAGGGTATCGGATACTGTGTCGAGGGTTCAATATATAGATGTAAACAAAAAATGCAGAGATTTTAACGATGCAATTAGCACAATTTCGAATTACGATTCAATGCGTCCATTTAACCCAGAAAACGGTGAGCTGTTGCGCGTTTATACAATTAATGATAAAGATCGGAAACATTGGTATTTATTTCTTTGTTTTTCAACATTAGTTACGGATGGTTGGAGTTTTTCCGAATTATTAAAATCTCTGATGAAATTATACTCTTTAGAAAAAAATAGAAATACATCCAAGGAAATTGCGGTATTTACATTAAATAATCTGGAGGAGCAAAAATATCCTAAGCTAAAATCATCAATAGGTTCGGTGAAAATTGAAATAAGTGACGCCATTACAAAACATTACAGAGATAAAATTAAAGAAAATACCACCGACAGTCAGATATTTGAAGAATATGTCCGCGCAATATTGAATAGGTATAGGTTCAGCAAAATGTTGCGCTACGAAAATAATAGACACAATATAGGACAAAATAACTTAGACGCTGTCGGGTGTTTCGCTAAATATGAAGAAGCTAAAATGGATGCGACTCACGCCAACAACAACGTTATGGCCTATGTTTTCGAAAATTACCCCAAAAAGACTGAGAACGATTTAAGGGCAGGACGAGTGCTGGGCTTTAATGAGTCAGGTAATTGGAGGTTGCCGGTTTTGCCACCTGAAGCAAATTATGGGTTATTTATCGAAAAACAGAATGATAAATATGTCGTAGAATGTTATTATGATAAAAACAGGTCTGGAAAAAGAAAGGTTGCTAAAAAAATATTAACAGCGCTAAGAAAGGAGCTAGAAAATGTTAGACAATGAGATGCGCGTCATCAAAGAAAGAGAGTCCAATGTTAGAAGTTATGTGAGAAATTTTCCTGTTATTTTTGATTCGGCAAAAGGATCTTGCTTAAAAACCTATGATGGAGATAAATATCTAGATTTCTTTTGTTCTGCTGGGAGTTTGAATTATGGTCATAATAACGATGTGGCTATAAAAGCAATGCAAGTACACCTAGAACAGGACGGAATAATCAACTCTTTGGACTTTGCCACTACGTCAAAAATAAATTTTATAAGGACATTTGATGAATTTATTCTTCAACCGCGCCATTTTAGATATAAGTATCAATTTACTGGTCCGACTGGAACTGATGCCGTCGAGGCGGCCATTAAGCTAGCTAGATTGGCAACCGGCAGATCTACCCTTATGGCCTGTAGCGGTTCGTTCCATGGAGTGACGCTAGGCTCTTTATCTGCGACTGCATCGAAGTATTTTAGGAATGCATCCGGAGTGGAGCTGCAGGATGTGCAATTTTTGCCTTTCAATGAAATGAATCAGCTTAAGCTAATAGCAGAAGAAAAACCAGCGGCTGTAATATTGGAAACTATTCAATGTGAAGGGGGCATCAATATCGCTACAAAAGATTGGCTAACAAGCGTAGCCGACTGTTGCAAGAAGAATGGAAGTCTATTGATTATTGACGATATACAAGCAGGGTGCGGGAGAAGCGGTGACTTTTTTAGTTTCGAACATTATAATATTATTCCAGACATTGTTGTATTGTCAAAATCACTATCTGGTTCCGGATTACCTTTTTCTTTATTGCTTATCAATCCGGATATCGACGTTTGGAAGCCTGGACAGCATAATGGCACTTTTCGTGGAAATAATTTGGCTTTCGTTTCCGCTACCGCAATAATTAAAAAATATTGGTCAAAATATGGAGAATTGGAAAAAAGTATTTCGGAAAAAACGAAAATAATCGAGTCTCATCTCGGTAGCTTGAAACTAGTGAGTCCGCATATTATAGATCTGAGAGGAAAAGGAATGGTCTATGGAATTGAATGTGATAATACTAATACGGCAGAACGGATTCAAAGAGAGGCTTTTAAGCAAAAAGTGATAATAGAACGATGTGGCAAGGAAGATCAAGTAATAAAAATAATGCCTTCATTACTCATTGCTCACGAAGACTTAAATAATGGACTGTTGACATTGGAGAAAGTAGTAAAACGGTTGGAAAACGGCGAAAAAACGGCATAAACCTAGCCGTTTTCGTAAAAAAGACCATGCGTTCGGATCTATATTTTTGCCACATTTTCACTTACTTTTCTTCCACTTTTTTGCCCACAAAGTCTTGTAAAAATCCGTCCTTAGCGTTACAATATAAATAAGATCAAACAACGTCCAAGACTATTATGTCTTGGCGTTTTTTGCATGTAGAAAAGAGTTATGATGGAGATAAAACCAAAGACCAAGCAAGGTAAGAATAAAAGTCCAAAACCAGACTCAATTATTATCTCTGTCAAAGAAGCTCGTGAAATCTTAGGAAAAGAGGTCTCGGATAAGCTCTCAGATGTAGACCTTGCTAGAATAATTGGTTTATTCAGTCAGATGGCAGAAAGTATCTTGGATTCAGATGTAGTTCCAAATAACGATGTGGTATAATTGAGCCATGCAAGACGACATAAGACGGGTAGCATACGGTTATACTCGTGTATCTACCGAAGAGCAAGTGGATGGTGCTTCGCTAGAAAATCAAAGAATTGCTATTCAAAGATATGCAGATCAACATGACTATGTTGTCGTTTATAATATAAGCTAAAAAACGCCCACCAGAGGCGCAAAACTTTAGTGGTGACCTCTGCGGGAGTCGAACCCGCGTTGTCGGGATGAAAACCCGATGTACTAACCGTTATACTAAGAGGCCATAATAATTATTATCATAACAAAAAATGCTGGAAATTGCAAGGGGGAATTGGTGAATAGGGAGGTAATTTTATGGAGAGGGGTTTATAATGGACAAAATGGGTGATTTGGTGTATAATATATGCGTTTAGATGGGAAAAATTATGGAAGAGATTTTTGGGAATGAGAATGTAATTCGGGTGAGGGGGGCGAGGCAGAATAATTTGCATAACCTAGATGTGGATATTCCGCGGGATAAGTTGGTGATTATTACGGGGCTGTCTGGATCAGGGAAGTCATCGCTGGCGTTCGATACGGTTTATGCCGAGGGGCAGAGGCGATATGTGGAGTCGCTGAGTTCTTATGCGCGAATGTTTCTCGGGGTGATGGATAAGCCGGAGGTGGATTCGATTACGGGGTTGTCGCCGGCGATTTCGATTGACCAGAAATCGACTTCGCGTAATCCGCGTTCGACTGTGGCGACGGTGACGGAAGTGTACGATTATTTACGATTGTTATTTGCGCGAGTGGGGGTGCCACATTGTCCGATTTGTCATAAAAAAGTGTCACGGCGGTCGGTGGAAGATATTGTGAATGAGGTGATGAAATTGCCGCTTGGGGCGAAATTGATGTTGCTTGCGCCGATTGTGTCGGCGAAAAAAGGCGAGTTTTTGCATATTTCGGAGCAATATTTGGCAAAAGGGTTCTCGCGGGTGCGGGTGGATGGAATTATTTATGCTCTAGATGAATTTCCGAAGCTGAATAAGAATGAGAGGCATGATATTGAGATTGTAGTGGATAGATTTGTGCTGAATCCGGAGATGCGGGCGCGGATTGCGAGTTCGATTGAGCAGGCGCTGGAGATGGGGCAGGGAATTATTCAACTTCTGCGGGTGGTAGATAATACGACGGCGGTGGGGGAGGCGCGGATTGGGGCGGAAAATACGGAAATTTTGACTTATTCGCAGAGATATGCCTGTCCGGACCACCCGGATGAGTTAATTCCGGAGCTGACACCGCGACTATTTAGTTTTAATGCGCCAGAGGGAGCTTGTCCGACTTGTACGGGGCTAGGGACGCGGATGGAAATTGATCCGGAGCTGGTGTTTAATAATAATCTGACGATTGCGGAAGGGGGAATTCGGCCGTTTAATCGGATTGGGCAGGATTCGTGGTGGCTGAAACGGTTGATGGGGGTGGGAGTGCGACATGGATTTAATATCCAGACGCCGATTGGCGAGTTGTCCGAGGAAGTGAAACATTTGATTTTGTACGGGACGGGGGACGAGAAATATGAGATGAAGATTGCTGGGTCGGGGAAGTTTGCCGAGGGAACGGTGTACCAGACGACTTATGAGGGGGTGATTCCGACTTTGGAGCGGCGGTATCATGATCCGAAAACTTCGGAGTTTATGAAACATGATATTGAGCGGTTTATGCGAGTGAGGCAATGTCAGACTTGTCATGGGGCAAGGCTGAAGCCGGCGGTGCTGGCGGTAACAGTGCATGATTTGAATATTGTGGACATGTGTAATTTGGATGTGGATGCGACGCTGGAGGTGTTGGCGCAAGATTTGGGATTTTCGGAAGAGGAGAATTTGATTGCAGCGCCGATTTTGAAAGAAATTCGGGAGCGGGTGAAGTTTATGCAAGATGTGGGGCTAGGATATCTTGAACTCGGGCGGGCGGCAAATACGCTGTCTGGTGGGGAGGCGCAGAGAATTAGGCTGGCGACGCAGATTGGGTCGGGACTGCAGGGAGTGCTGTATGTTTTGGATGAGCCGTCGATCGGGTTGCATCAGCGAGATAATGACAAGTTGATTGCGACTTTGAAACATTTGCGAGATTTGCACAATACGGTGCTAGTAGTGGAACATGACGAGGATACGATGCTAGCGGCGGATTATATTATTGATATTGGGCCTGGGGCGGGGGTGAATGGTGGGCGACTAGTGGCGGCGGGGACGCCAGAGGAAGTGATGAAAAATCCAAATTCACTGACGGGAAAATATTTGTCGGGAGAGATGTCGATTCCGACGCCAAAAAAACGGCGTAAAATTCGGAAAGGGCAGGAGCTAGTAGTCGTGGGGGCGCGTGAAAATAATTTGAAAAATATTGATGTGCATTTTCCGTTGGGGGTGATGACGGTGGTATCAGGAGTGTCGGGGTCGGGGAAATCGACGCTAGTGAATAATATTTTGGCGAATGAACTCTTGGCGCGGCTACATCGGGCGCAGACGGTGGCGGGGGCGCATGAAAAAATTGAGGGGATTGAGAAAATTAATAAGGCGATTGTGATTGATCAGTCGCCGATTGGACGAACACCGCGGTCGAACCCGGCGACTTATACGGGCGTGTTTACGCAAATTCGGGAATTGTTTGCGGCGCAGCCAGAGGCGGAAGTGCGGGGTTATAAACCAGGGCGGTTTTCGTTTAATGTTAAGGGAGGGCGATGTGAACATTGTCAGGGTGATGGGGTAAATAAAATTGAGATGCATTTTTTGCCAGATGTGTATGTAAAATGTCCGGTGTGCAAGGGGCGGCGATATAATCGGGAGGCGCTGGAAATTAAGTATAAGGGGAAAGATATTTCGCAGGTGCTAGAGATGACGATTGACGAGGCGGTGGAGTTTTTTGGGAATATTCCGTCGATCGCGCCGAAATTAAAGACAATTCAAGAGGTGGGGCTGGGATATATTCGGTTAGGGCAGCCGGCGACGACGTTTTCGGGCGGGGAAGCGCAGCGAATTAAGCTGGCGACGGAACTTTCGCGCCGTTCGACGGGGAAAACTTTGTATATTTTGGACGAGCCGACAACGGGATTGCACACGGATGATGTGAAGAGGCTACTTGCGATTTTGGGGCGATTGGTGGACCATGGAAATTCGATGATTATTATTGAACATAATTTGCAGGTGATTAAGTCGGCGGACTGGGTGATTGATATGGGGCCAGAGGGGGGCGCGAAAGGGGGAAGAGTGGTGGCAGAGGGGACGCCGGAGGAGTTAGCGAAAAAAGCGAATACGCCAACAGGGGAATATTTGCGGAAATATTTGTAGGATTGTTTAATTTTTGGCGTGGTGGGGCGAGTTAAAGAGGAAAAATGGTTTGGAAAAATGAACAAGTAAGCTGGGGAGAGACAGAGAAGATTTTGGGGACTTTAAGGGAAGTACTGGGGGTGAGGGGTGATGTGGTGGAAATGGGGTGCTATAAGGGGGACACGTCACTGATGCTGGCGGAGGCGTTGGAGGAATATAACAGAGGTGGGGGT
>CAVDHS010000021.1:9724-14696 GCA_963609155.1 Bulleidia sp.
GACTGGGCGATTGATATGGGACCAGAGGGAGGCATGAAAGGGGGAAGAGTGGTGGCGGCGGGGACGCCGGAGGAGCTAGCGAAAAAAGCGAATACGCCAACAGGGGAATATTTGCGGAAATATTTGTAGAGCGAATTTTTGTAATTTGTAAAATGATTATGTTATAATGGAGTTATGGAGGATGGCCAGAGTTCGGAGATAAAGCGTAGTCCTGAAAACGGTCTCGGTGAAAAGCGAGAGCGAAAGATTTTGGTAGGGGTTTTGGCGGGGTTGTGTGTGATCGCACTGATATTAGGTGTAGTCATCATCGCCAGAGGTCTCAATTCTACCAAAAACGGCACTGTTGCCGAAACTCAAAGCACAGAAAATCAAGATTCTAAAACGACTAATGCCGAGCTAGATAATTATATAACTGAGATAGAAAGAAAAATCCAGAACGCAGAAACGAATGAAGAGAAGGCGAAACTTTATTTAGAAAAATCAATGAAAGTCGCTAGTAGTTGTATAGAACAGTGCGAGTCATATTATAAAACTGCTTTATCCGATGCCTATAAAGCGGAAGAAGTTTCCCCTAGTGCTGAATCAGCTTGGTTAATTTCTAATTTCGAAATGCTTTCCGGCGGCAATGAACAAAATGCCGAACGGTATCGTGAATTGGCCGAAGAACGCGGCATGAATATTGAAGGAGCTGGATGAATAAAACAGTTACAAAACTCATTAAATTTTTCTTGACTTTCGCCTTCATCTTTTTAGGGAGTCAATTTTTACCGCAAAATACCTATGCTACCGTTTGTAACATTACCGGTAATAATTCGATCAGCAAGGTCTGTTACGAACGCTTTACCAGAGGAAATTCGATAGATCGAGGTGCTATGTGGTTTAGTAGCAGCAACGATTCTCGGAATACTTCTGACGAAATTGTGATAGATAATTGGGAATCTGGAGATGTTGAAGCTTATTTGCATGGCGCAATTTTTACTGAAAACGAATATCTTCTCGGTGCAGATGCTACCAACGTGCATTTAGTAGAAGGGGGTACCCAAATTAAAGGTACAGAAATTTACTCTGACACTAACAGAGACGTTACATATATTTATGATTATGGAGATTTTTGGCGACCTGCAAATAGTTTTTGGGTTGATAGTGTGAACTCCGGAGTTAGAAAAATAATGATACGAGTTAGTGATATAGCCGGCAGGAATGACTTTCGCATAGATGGTAATTATAAAGTGTATGAAATCCCTATTCAAGCTTATAGATGCTTTGGTGTCCATACACCAGAAGAGGATGGGGCTTGTTATTCCGATACTACTGATTTAAAAATTAAAATTATTCAGGCTACTAAATACGATGGCTACTCTGGAGTTACCAGTAGAAGTGGTGGCGGGAATTGGACAGATTGGCAACATTGGGGAGGAGAAGTATCTCTCGGACTTGGTAATTGTAACAATGGCTGCAACGTTTATTTTACTCATGGACTCAGGAGAACTCAAGGTAATAACTCCACAAATTATGAAATTATCGGCAATGGATCTACTTCAGGATGGACCGATGGAGGTGATCCAGTTGTTCAAACTCAAGATTACAGGATAACTACCGGTGAATACAATTGTAGTTCGTTGAGATTCGGTAATGAAATTATAAGCGGAAATATTCGAAACTGGGGCCAAACTACAGCTTGTGTTTATGCAAATGGCACTTATGGACCAAGTGATAGTTGGGATAGTTCCGATATTGATATTAAAACCAGTAAAAACAGCTCTAAAAATTGGACAGATAACGACACTTATGTAAAACCTACGGACGTAATGCATTTTAAGGGAACTTATACTCCGAAAGCTCAGGCTGGCGTTGGTAATAAACGTACTGGGGCTTTGTGGGTTAAGCAAAATGGAAGTGAAAAATGTTATAAGCAAAATGCTTTTTCAGCTAATGATCCATTTATTGGATATAACACTGTTCAAATTTTGTTTAATAGCTGTAATGGTCTTGCAAATTGGAAGAATGCCTTCTCGATTTATCTATCCGGAAATACTACAGTCTTTTCCGAATTCAGTGTTTCAAATAAAATTGGCAATACTTCTGCTTATAATAATATCGATAAAAATAAAGATTATGGCTATAATGTAAATACAAAAGATGTTGGTAGAAAAATTACTGTTACTGCTGCAACTAACCATATAGATTCTACCAAGAACTCACCGAAATCCGTTAAATTCGAATTCAACCAAAATAATAAACAAAACTTTAATACCACTGTAGATATTAGTTCTATCTGGGACACCGCCAACATCCTTGTCCCTTACAATTTCACCAACACCACAGAAATTACTTATACCGATAATACATATAATACTACTTTCTTCGCGGGGGAAGATCGGACGATTACATTTAAGATTAATACGAATAAAAGACAAAATAACACGACCGGTGGGAATTATGCGACGATTGTGCGGAATGCGAAGTGGAAGTTAGAACTTTGTTATAATGGCACTTGTCAATGGACATCGGAAAAAAGTGGGAACTTAAATGGATCCGGAAATCTTAATGGCGTGACTTCGAATCAACAATTCACAGTGAATATTCCGGATGTGGCAGCGGGGACAGAAGTTTGTCTACGATCGGCGGTTTATCCGGCGACGAGCGGTAGTGATAAAAACTGGAGCGATGCGGAAGGTAATCACCAATGGGCATATTCGGCGAAAAAATGCTACAAAGTTGCGAAGAAACCAAGTTTACAAATTTGGGGCGGAAACATTTTCTCGGGTAGCAATATCACTACAGCATTGGCGACGAAAAAACATTTGAATGGTTATAATAATTATAGTGTTCAGGGAGATTATGGCGGGACGAAATATATCTTTGGTTCTTGGAACGAGATGGGGGTGATCGCGAACGGGACGGTGAAAGGATTTTCTTCCGGAACGGCGCTGGGGTATGCAAAAAATAATAATGGGGCGTTGACGCCGAATCCGTATAATAAATTTTATAACAGGAAAGCCAATACGGGTGATAATCCGGGAGGAAGCAAAATCACTTCTTTCTGCACACTGAGCCCGTTGACTTTTGCAAATAATCCGTGTAGTGGGACGGCGGGAGCACTGGGGAATTCGACTTCGACCAATAGCGCGAGCGATGGTAAAGATTCGGTGAAAAATAAGTTAGTGGGAGATAATAATACAAATACAAATCTTACGGTTGGAGGTGAAACGATTAAGAAAGGTGAAACGAGAGTTATCTACACGAAGAAAAATATTACGATTTCGGGAGATATGATCTACGAAGGAGCGGACAGTGGCGGTTATAAAACTCTCGAGGAAATGCCAAAATTAGTGGTTTATGCGGAAGGGAATATTAATATTTCTTGTAATGTGAATCGGATTGACGGACTTTTGATTGCTGAAGGTACAGACGGAGTGAAAACTTGTTATGAATCGAATGATTCGAATAGTAAAATGAATTCTCGCCAGTTGACCATTAATGGTGCGGTGGTGGCGTATAAGTTGACTGCAAACCGGACTTATGGCGCGGCAACAGGGGCGAATTCGATTGTGCCAGCGGAAATTATTAATTTCGATCCGAACCTTTATCTCTGGGGAAGCAGCGGGACATCGGACAAAAGTGACGGGACAGGGGCAAATTTTGATACGACTTACACGAAGGAATTGGCACCGAGGCTTTAAATTAAATGGCTTTTCGGAATGAACAAGTTTCTAGGGGAGAGACAGAGAAGATTTTAGCGGTGGCACGAGAGATGCTTTCGGATGTGGAGGGAGATTTTGTGGAACTGGGGTGTTATGAAGGGGACACATCGCTACTGTTGGCGGAAGTATTGAGGGATTATAACAAGGGTGATAGCTGTGGAAAACCTGTGGAAAACTTTAAGAAAAGAAAATTGTGGATTTATGATTCATTTGAAGGCTTGCCGGAAAAAACAGAGGCGGATGAGTCGGTTTTAGGAGAGGATTTTCGGGAAGGGGAGTTGTTTGTGACAAAAAGAGCGGTGAAGGAACGATTTTTGAGAGCGGGGTTGATGGTTCCGGAAATTAAAAAGGCATGGTTCCAGAATTTAACAGAGATGGATTTGCCAGAAAAAGTGGCATTTGCGTTTTTAGATGGGGATTTGTATGAATCGATTAAAGATTCGTTGAAATTGGTGGGGCCGAAGATGGCTTTGGGCGGCGTGATTTTAGTACACGATTATAAAAATTCGGCTTTACCAGGGGTAGCGAAGGCGGTAGATGAATGGAATAGGGGTCGAAAATTGAAAATTGAAATTTTCCAAAGTTTGGCAATAATTTTTATGATATAATGAAAATATGAGAACGCGCGGTGGGCTGACCGAGAGAAAAATGAAAAATAAAAGATATCGGAAGACAGAAAAGGCAATTTTAATCGCGTTGCTTACTTTTCGAAATTTTCCAAGTATGGGGACGATTGCAAAACGGGCGCAAATCGCGAAATCGACAGCATACCGGCATCATAATAATTCATATGAGATTTTGACGGATTTTGAAGATTATTTGGTGGCACGATATTGGCGAGAAACGCGAATTTTGATGCGAATTAGAAAAGTGAGACTAATGAGTCTGTTTCGGCAGATGTTGATGGTGTTGACTTTTCATCGTGAGGAGTTGGGAATACTGGTAAATGGAGGTTGGATGAGAGTGATCGAGAAGTTAGTTGCGGAATTAAAGCCGAAAATTATGGAAAAATTACACTTATCGGACAAACAGTCCGATATTTTGATTAAAGAGATAACAGGGGTGATTGAACAGTGGGGACAAAAGGGATTTTGTGAAGAAGAAATAGAGGCGATTGTTGAGAAAATAAAATATTTGATAAAAACAGCGCGAGAAAGGCTGGGGCCGTTGGAAAAAATTTAGGGGTGGTTTGGGTAAAACTTAAAAGAAACTGAAAAATTAGCACTCGGGGGTTGACAGTGCTAATTTTTGCGCTATAATAGAGATAG
>CAVDHS010000022.1:0-4075 GCA_963609155.1 Bulleidia sp.
ATTATATCACAAAAACCTATTTTTGAAAACTCTAAAATCATTTTACCCCACTCGCCAAATGCCAATGCTCTCCATACTCGCACTTATACACCGTCAACCCCGAAATCCCGTGATCATATTCCGCCACTCGCGCCGCGAGCTCCGCTTCTTCTCGTGTCGCATAACAAATCTTATGCGTCTCTCCGACCCAACACCTTTCCGGCTCATACGGATCACCCCGAAAACTTTTCCGACCGCGTTTCATAAATATATTTTCCGCAAAAACAGCAAATTATTTCGCGTATTCCACCGCACGCGTCTCGCGGATGACGTTAACTTTGATAATTCCCGGATAACTCATCGTTGCTTCAATCTTATTTGCAATATCACGCGCCAACTTCAACGCCGACAAATCATCAATCTGCTTCGGTTCAACAATCACCCGGATTTCACGTCCTGCCGAAATCGCATACGCTTTATCAATCCCCGGGAACGACGTCGCAATGTTCTCAAGGTCGCGCATTCTCTCCGCAAAATTCTCCGCCGAAATATTTCGCGCACCCGGTCGCGCTGCGCTCATCGCGTCAACAATTTTAATAATCACTGCTTCTGGCGTTGTTGGTTCGATATCATTATGATGCGCCGCAATCGCATGCACCACCGAATCCGGCATGCCATATTTTTTCGCCAACTCCGCCCCAATATCCGCATGTTTTCCTTCAATCTTATGCGTCACCGCCTTCCCCATGTCGTGCATCAAAGCCGCTGTTTTCGCTACTCGTTTATCCGCGCCAATTTCTTCCGCAATCATTCCCGCAACATGCGCCATTTCGATCGAATGCAATAAAACATTTTGTCCATAAGAAGTTCGAAATTTCAACTCACCCAAAAGATGAATCAATTCACGCGGAATTCCCACCACGCCAACTTCACGCGCTGCATCTTCTCCCGCTCGCACCACTTCTTTTTCAATTTCTCGCTCAGCTTTCGCCACCGCATTCTCAATCGATGATGGATTGATCCGCCCGTCTTTCATCAATCGTTCCAAAGCATATCGCGCCACTTGTCGTCGAATCGGATCGAACGACGACAACACCACCATTCCCGGCGTATCATCCACCATCACATCTACGCCAGTCGCTCGTTGCAACGCCTGAATATTTCGACCTTCCTTACCAATAATTCGTCCCTTCATATCATCATCTGGCAACTTCAACGCCGTCACTGTTCGGTCTGCCGTCACTTCCGACGACATTCGTTCCATCGCTGTCAAAAGCATCGCCTGTGCCGCTTCATCAATATCATGTTGAAATTCTTTTTGCTCTTTAACTACCAACCCCGCCAAATCTTGTTTAATGTCATGTTCTGTCATTTTCATCAATTTTTCTCGCGCATCCGTTTTCGACAGCCCTGCAATTTTCTCCAACTTTTCATGTTGTTTCGTACGAATTTCTTTCACTTCATTTTTCAAATCTTCAATCTCGCGTGTCTCTTTATTTAACTTGTCTGATTTCTTTTCCAGTTGATCCAATTTCGCATCCAAAGTTCCCTCGCGCTCCGCTAACCGATTTTCCGTCTTCTTCCATTCACGACGTCGTTCATTTTCTTCTTTCTGATTTTTCTCCGTTACATCCGCCGCCTCTTTTTTCGCCGCCAGCACAATATCTGACGCCTCCCGTTTCGCTTTTCGCACTAAATCATCAGCCTTATCTTTTCCGCCATTTTCATTACGTTTATTGTATGCAAAAATCCCGCCTGCCCCAGCAGCTACACCCGCCACGGCGGCAATAATTGGGATAACTATTTCCATATTGCCCTTTCTAAATGTTTTTGCTGATATTTTCCTGATATCAGTGGTCTAACAAATAATCAATTATAATATTCCACTTCTATTATACCACGAAAAAGCGAAATTAGCCCCAAAACCCGCGTTTTTTCGTCTTCCGAAATTCTTCCAAAAGTTCTTTTTGCTTTCGTGATAAGTTTTTCGGTGTCTCAACCACTACCGTCACAATATGCGGCCCGCGATCGCCATCCGCTCGAAACGGTACTCCATGCCCCGACAACTTAAACGGCGTTCCGCTCTGTGTTCCCGCCGGCACTTTCATTGTTACCGTTCCGTCCACCGTTTCCACTTCAATTTCACAACCCAACGCTGCATCCACCATATTAATTTTTTCTTCCGACAGAATAATCGCCCCTTCTCGCGTCAAATGCTTGTGCGGCTTCACCTTTACTCGCACATACAAATCACCTTTTTCGCCTCCTTCTGCCGGCGCTTCTCCACCTTTACCGTGCAATCTAATCGACATTCCGTCATCAATTCCCGCCGGGATTTTTACTTTCAAATCTTCGCCATTTGTTGATACTTTTTTTGTCGTCCCGAAAATTGCTTCTTCAAAAGTCAAAGTCACTGTCGCTTGATAATCCGCTCCTCGACGCGGTCGTCTCGCTCCGCCACCAAATCCAAAAATACTACCCAAAATATCATCAAACGCTCCGTTTCCGCCGAAATCAAAATTAAATGTTTGTCCATTAAAATCAAACCCGCCAAACGGATTTCCGCCCGTCGCACCCCCGCCCGAAAATGGATTTCCGCCAGCACCACCCACGCCAGCGTGCCCAAATTGATCGTATCGTGCACGTTTTTGTTTATCACTCAAAACATCATGCGCTTCATTGATTTCCTTAAACTTTTTTTCCGCTTCTTTATCTCCCGGATTTTTGTCCGGATGATATTTTACTGCCAGTTTTCGATAAGCCTTCTTAATTTCATCATCCGAAGCACTTTTCGAAACTCCTAAAACTTCATAATAATCTCGTTTTCCTGCCATAGTACCCCTATTATAGCCCATTAGCACTCATTAGTCAAGAGTGCTAAATTATTTCCCGCCCGGATTTGTTGTAATCAAACTTTCTTCCGTCTCCGAAGCGATAATTTGAATATGCACATGGTTCGAACCAGCGAAAAACAGGCCTTGTCCGACCGGAAAATTCGATAACCGTCGCTTTTCTTCTTCTGTTAACTTAAATACATCCGATAACACATCTACCGCCGATACCGACTGTTTCAATAAAAGTTGCATCGACGAGTTTCCCACAATCGCCCGTCCCATTTTTGAACTCATAAAATCTTCTACATCCTGCGTAATTGTCGTCAATCCTAAATAATATTTTCGGGCGCGCTTCGCCAATGAAAACAAAAAGTTCGCCGAATCTTCATGTTGCATCAATTGCCACGCCTCATCAACAATCAAAAGTCGTTTTTTCTGTTCCGCGCGTACAATATTCCAAATATGCGACAACACAATATACATCGCTACCGGCCGAAGTTCATCTTCAAGATCGCGAATGTTAAATACTACCATTTGATTATTGATATTGATATTCGATTGTTGCGAGAAAATCCCCGCAAAAGTTCCTGTTGTATATTTTCTTAATCGCTGCGCTAGTTGCGGTCCCGAACCTTCCATATGTAAAAGCGTATCATACAAATTCGCAATCGTCGGCGGCGTCGATTGATGCGTCAACGGATCCGATGTAATCCCCGCTCGCGCATAAGTGTCGATCAACGCTTGGTCAAGATCCGCTTCTTCATTCGCTGTCAATGCCGGCACCACTTGTCCCGACGCCGAAGCTTGATTCCCACCCAACATTAATCTAAACAAACCGTGCAAAGTTACTAAATTCGCTCTAAGCGCATCGTTTGCATCTTCCGCATCCACCACTTTTGGCAAATCAAATGGATTAATTCGCACGTCCGAATTCAATGACAGCCTCACATACGAACCACCCACCGCATCGCATAATTTTTGATATTCATTTTCCGGATCAATAATCAAAATCTCCGCACCAACCATCATTGATCGCAAAGCTTCCAATTTCACCGTAAACGATTTCCCAGCACCAGATTTCGCAAACACCACCATGTTCGCGTTTTCCAGCGAAAATCGATCAAAAATCACCAAACCGTTATTATGCATGTTAATGCCATACAAAATCCCCTTATCCTGCGTCAAATCCGCACTCGTGAACGGAAATGACGTCGAAATCGCGCCCGTATTCATATTTCGCCGAATTTGTAATTGATCCAAAC
>CAVDHS010000022.1:4085-6512 GCA_963609155.1 Bulleidia sp.
TGCGGCATCACCGAATTCAAACCTTGCTCTTGTTGCGTATTTGCTACTTTCGAAAAAATCATCTGCTGTCCAAAAATCGTCTCAATTTTTTGCTGTACAAATTTCATTTCATCCAATGAATCGGCCCACAACGTCACATAAAGTCCAAACCGGAAAAACTTTTCCGCACCGACCTGAAGTTGATCTCGCAATTCTTCCGTGTCCGACAGTGCCGCTTCAAGTTCCGGATCACGCACTTTCCCCTTTTCCATATTCAAATTCATCGACGCCTCGAGCTGTGTCGCTTTTGTCTTCAAATTTTTCATCACCACCGCCGATTCTACCGGATAAATATACATCGATACATCAATTACTTCATCGATATTAATAATCGGCGACAACCAACCTGTATATAACGAACGTGGATAACCATAAACATAAAGCGTTCGCCCGTATTTATTTCCTAACCGAAAATAATCCGAATGAATTTCAATCGCGCTCGGCGAAATCAAATCCCGCAAAGTGTTCGTTCCTTGCTCAAACGCGTGCTGAATTTCTGCCGTTTCCATCGCTTCGTTTTGTGCTGCGATCTGTGCCGCCGTCAATTGTTGTTTTTTCTTGCCCATTACATTTGTCCTCCATTCATTCCTGGCTGCATCGGCTGCGTCGGTTGTGTCATTCCCGGTTGTGCAGGCTGCCCCGGTTGCCCCATCGCTCCATTTTGTCCATCTTGCGACTCGCCTTTTTTCACATAAATCGTTGCCAATTTCGAAAAATCCACCAACGGTTCACGCACCGCCGTATCTGGATTATTGAAGTTATAATATAATTCCGCCAGTTCCTTAGTATTAAGTCGCACCGATTGAATACCAATCTGGAACAGCCCCGACATCACCGAATCCACGCGGTTTGTCAGTTCCGACAGCGCCTTGTCATACGTCGCTCGGTCAATCCGCGTCACTTCCATCGTTTTAGAACGCGAAAACGTCTTAAAAAAGTTCTTTGTCGCTTGCAAATCCTTCTCAATCTCTGCCGAACTATAATACGGAATGATAATAAAGAACGATTTGTCCATAATATTCGCCTCTTGCGACAAAATATCGATGAAATTAATATAATCGTCCATCAGCACCCCGAGCAGCATATTATCATTATTCCGCCGAATTTCAGAAAGTCGCTCAATATACGGCCCAATATCTACTCTCTGACTCCGAATCAAAATCTGCGTCGTGAATTTTAATGAATTCAAGAAATTTTGATACGAATATTCCACGCTTTCGCGCTCCATTTCACTCATCAAATCGAAGTTTACTGATCTACACGCCACCACCGCCCTAAACGACCCGTCTTTCATAATCACCACGTTGTCTCTCAACTCAGAAATCAATAACGTCGCCTGCGTAGATTGCGGATTCTCCTTATTCGGCGAAACTGGCGCCATTTGTTGCGCTTGCATTGCCGCCGCCCCTAGCGGTTGCGCCTGCGCGACTGGGATTTGCCCCGGTTGCGCCGTCATTGGTTGCCCCATCTGCCCTGCTTGACCAGCCTGTGTCATTTGTTGCCCAGGCAAAATCTGCACCGGCTGCACCGGCTGCCCAGTCGGCTGTTGCCCAGGTAAAATCATTTGTGGTTGGTTATATTGTTGTGGATTCATCTTTTAATGTAGCGAAATAAACACTTCGCCCTCTTCCCTTTCCTTTATACGGTTAGCTTCTTTCGCAATCGTCGCCACAGAATATTCAGGATTATTTGCTAATTCTATTATACTAGGACTCGCCGGTTTTGTCTCGTTTTTTGTAGACTTTTCCACAACTTTTTCCACCGGTTTTACCGGTTTCACAATTGTCGCCACTGGTTTTACCGGTTCCGCAACCTTCGCTGCTGGTTTTGCCGGCGCCACATTCGCCGCTACTTCCGCCATTCCCCCCGACATCACATTCGCCGAAACTTCCGGCGTTGCTCTCGGTACCACTTTCGCCGAACTTACCTCTGCCGAATTCATATTTTCCGCTTTTGCAATTTCTGCTTTCATTTTCTCAATCACTTCGCTATGTCTCGTGTTTTTATCTTGCGAAATCGCTCGATTCAGCGCTGGCGAACTCGCTTCAAACATATCTTCCGTCGTCGTCGCCTCCGCCACTAACTCCGCATTCACATGGTTTTGCGTCGCTGTCCCACCTTTAATTGCATATCCTCCCGTGTCCACAATATCCGCAAGAAACGACAGCCGATGCGTCGCCTCCTCGCCGGTAATATCCCGCGTCCGATTATCATCCACCACTTTCGGTGCCATAATCGCAATCGTTGTCCCCCGCTGCCCCGCCATCCATACCCGATTTCTCGGTTTTAGATAATACGATGCCACCGCCGCAAGATATGTCTCCATCGGCTGGTCTTTTTTCAGTGGCAATGCCAACGCCGCAAACAGTAAAATAAACGGCACCGGAA
>CAVDHS010000023.1:0-3775 GCA_963609155.1 Bulleidia sp.
ATAATAAACTTTGTTGTCGAAGGTTTCGTTTTTAATGATACCGATACTTTCGAGATTCAAAAGTTCACGACGCACAGAATTGATTTGCTCGTCGATCACGCGCGTCATTTCGCGAACGTAAAAAGATTTTTCAGGATTTTCGAAAAATAAGCATAAGAGTTTAGCTCGGGTTTTGGAACCGAATAATTTTTCAGTTGGTGTGCTATCGGCTTTACTCATTCTGTATATATTTTACCACAAAAGAATAAATTTTTTCAAGTTCGAGCCAAATAATTTCCGGATTACGTTTAAACCAGGTTATTTGTCGCTTTGCCAGATGCCAATCTTCGTAAAAACATTGTTCTTTGGCTTCATCTAAGGTTAGTTCACCGTTTAAATATTTATACGCATATATGTAAATATTGCTTTTCATGGCCTGTGTTTGCCAATTATATTGTTCTGCTAAAGCCTTAGTCTCGTCAAAAAGCGTGTCGGTGAACATTTGATCGATGCGAGCTTTTAAACGAGCCCGTAGTACCTCTGTTTCGGTTTTAACACCAATAAGCAAAAAATCACCTTTCACCTCTGTTCTGTCTGAACAACTTTTTTGTTCAATATCGCCGATTTTATGGCCAGTCGGACCTTTAAAATGATAATCGTAAATTAAGGCGTCAACATAAAGACCGGTCCCGCCAACAACAATCGGAACCTTCGAACGCGCTTTTATTTCGGCAATTTTTGTTTCAGCATAAGTTTTCCAGTCGGAGACAGTGAATCTTTCGCCAGGATTCACGAGATCTAGACCATAATGTGGAATGCCTTGCATCTCTTCCTTAGTCGGCTTCGCAGTGCCAACATCCATACCCTTAAAAATAGCACGCGAATCGGCGGAGACGATTTCTCCACCGATGGCTTTCGCGATTTCGATCGAAACGCCAGTTTTGCCTGAGCCAGTCGGGCCCAAAATCACAACCGTAGTATTTCGGTGATTATTATTAGCTGATTGGTTCCGATCATTTTTATGTGTGCCGTTTAAGGCTGAATTCATTTTAGTCCTCGTAAGAAATCGGCGAGGTCAGAAAGCTTGATCTTTTCTTCACCGTCTTTCAGTCGCACAGAGACAATTTTCGATTCGGCGTCTTTCGGACCAACAATTAAAAGCGCTGGAATTTTCATCGAAGTGGCGCGTTTGATCTTCTTCCCTAGCGAATCGGCAGAATCGTCTACCGTAAAACGCAGTTCATTGTGTTTTAATGGTCGTTCGAGAACCACTTGACCCAAAATCTCGGTGATTTTCGTAACATAATCAGAGACAGTGTCATTTACGGTCGCAATGCGGACTTGTTCTGGCGCACACCAAAACGGAAACCAGCCACCGGTATGTTCGATGAAGACTGACAAGAAACGTTCGATCGAGCCCAAAGTAGCGTGATGAATCATGACTGGACGCTCTTTTTCGCCCTTTGAATTTATAAATTCTAGGCCGAAACGCTCGGGTTGGACGAAATCGAGCTGGATAGTGGCGAGTTGATGCTCGCGACCAAGGGCATCTTCCGCCATAAAATCGATTTTCGGACCATAAAAGGCAGCTTCGCCTTCGGCTTCAAAATATTCAAGTTCGTTATCAATCGCAGCTTGTTTAATTTGTTCCTGTGCCATAGCCCACAACTTTTTATCACCGAGATATTTGTCTTCGTCAGAGCGATAGGAAAGCCGAGCGCGCAGTTTTTGCATACCAACGGTAGTGTAAAGTTCTTTGACAATACTAACTAAGCGTTTAACTTCATCTTTGATCTGGTCATTCATGCAGAAGACGTGCGAATCGTCCTGAGTCAGAGAACGCACGCGAGAAAGTCCGCCGAGTTCGCCAGTTTTTTCGTCGCGATAATCAGTCGTCGCTTCCATATAACGTACTGGCATTTCGCGATAAGTACGCGGACGCGAGGCGAAAATTTGGGCGTGATGCGGGCAGTTCATCGGTTTCATAGCAAATTCTTCCCCGTTGACTTGTGAATGAACCATAAAGAGTTCGTCGCCAAATTTCGCATAATGTCCGGAAGTTTTATAAAGGTCGGTTTTGGTAATATGCGGAGTCCAAACCTTTTTGAAGCCTTCGCGACCACGAAGAGAAAGCGAATAATTTGCCATTAGTTCGCGGAGTTCAGTGCCGCGCGGAGTAAACAGGGGTAAGCCCGCACCGACTAAGTCCGAAAAACAGAACAGGTCGAGCTCTTTGCCGAGTTTGCGATGATCGCGAGCTTTGGCTTCAGTTTGGCGTTCGAGGTATTCGGTTAATTCTTCTTCGGTAGCAAAAGCAACACCGTAAATTCGGGTTAACATTTCGCGTTTTTCGTCACCTCGCCAATAAGCGCCGGCAATACGAATCAATTTAAACGCACCGATTTTTGACAGATCATCAACGTGCGGCCCCTTACAAAGATCAGAAAATAAGTCACCAAGATCATAAAATGAAATTTCATCATCTTCAGGTAACTCTTCGATTAATTCAATTTTATATTTTTGATCGTGTTCTCGCGCCCAATCCAAAGCTTCAGATTTTTTAACCACGCGTTTGGTCATTTTTAACTTGCGCGCAATAATTCCCCGCATTTTTTTCTCGATTTTAGCCAGATCAGCGTCGGAAATTTTTGCATCACAGAAATCGATATCGTAATAAAAACCGTTATCAACGGCCGGACCAATACCGAATTTAGCATTTGGATATAATTCTTGCACGGCCGCGGCAAGGACGTGACTCAAAGTATGCCGCATTTTTTCTAAATCGTTCATTTTATTTCCCTTTTCTACAGTTAATTATACCATATTAACCCAATAATAGTAAAATCATGAGAGGCATTGTAATGACTGAAAGGATAGTTGAGACGGTAACGAATTCGGAAGCTTCGGTGGGATTGCCATCATATTTAACTGCAAACAATCCGAGCGAAGTCGCGGTGGGAAGCGCTTGAATCAGAGTACAAACTTGAATTACGTCTGATTCGAAATTTAGCAATGTAAGTACACCCCAAGCAATTAACGGTCCGAGAATAAGTTGTGCGATCGCGGCGAGCATTAATTGCCACTTCTTCAAAACTTGGAATAAATTAGCCTGCGAAAGCATAAAACCGATACAAATCAGCGAAAGTGGCGTAGTCGCGGCACCGACATAGCTGATCGAATCGTTGATAAAATTCGGCAGCCGAAAGTTGAGCAAGAAAAGAACCATACCAAGAACAACAGCGATAATATTCGGATTTAAAATCACGTTCCGAATCAATTTCCAAGTAATTTTGCGTTCGAACAACCAAATACCATAAGAAAAAAGTGCAACGTTGAAAGCGACGATGAAACCACAATAAGCGAGAATGCCGTTGGTGCCAAAAGTGCTGGAAACGATCGGATAACCGAGAAAAGTGGCGTTATTGAAGATTAGGGCAAATTGCGATTCGTAAGAGAGGTCGCCTTTGAAAATTTTAGGATGGTAGATTATTTTGGCGATAATAATCAAAATTAACATTACTAGAAAACCAGCAGCCAAACCAGAAAAGAAGAGATTGGCGGAAGATTCATCATAAGTAGCCGGAAAAGCCGTGAAAAGTGCCGCCGGCATAAAAACCATTAATAAGAGGTTCGTAAGTTCGACATTAGTTTTTTTGCTGATTAATTTAAATTTTCCTAAACAAAAACCTAGGATTAAAATCAAGGCAATGGCACCGAGACGCTCGTAAAATTGGGCTAACTCAACCTGCATATGTTTATTTTAACACGGGTGGGGGGTTGCAAGTCAAGACAAAGT
>CAVDHS010000023.1:3785-6950 GCA_963609155.1 Bulleidia sp.
TATTTCTTAGTTCGGTTTTGATGTCGTTGAATTGTGAACAAGCAAGAATGACTTCTTGCGGCTTATTCTTTTCTCGCGCCAATAACTTCCCGAGCGTAATTCGAATCTTATCTTCAGTCAAATCACCATTATCAATTTCCAGCGGCCAATGATCCAGAGTTAGAGTCTTCGTTTTTCGTTTGATTTGAAACAGAAAATTATGATAATTGATCGAATGCGCAACGGCTTTAGTGGTTAAAATTAAAATGTTGCGTTTAACAAAAGTGTCGGGACGTTTAAGCCCGAGCCCGATGAACTTTTGGTTTTTGTATTTGCGCTGAAAATGACGCAAGCTAGTGACTGCGAGTAAGTGGTTTGCAAAAATAATCAAATCCACTTTTCCAATGTACGGTTTCAGTGCATTTTTAGCGACTTTACGAGCGCTTCTTGACCCAGTTAGAAGCTTGTCGGCATTACGCCAGTCGATCACTCGAATGACTTCCAAGACCGGCAAAGTTTCTTCTAATTGATCAGCGAAAAATTCGCCACCATAGCCACCATCGAAAACCACAACTTTAAGCATATAATAAAAATCCTTTCTCCTCCGCTTGAACAAATTTTATCACGAAATTTGAGTAATAAATTTATAGTGTTTTCAGAAATGGGACGATTGTCCCATTTCTGAAAATTTCGCACAAAATAACAGAGGTGAGAAATGGAACAAAAAAGAGACTTTTGTCTCATTAGCGTTTTCTAAAGCGAAATGGCCCCGTAGAACGTTAAAAAATGGACGTCGAAACGTCCGGAAATGCCCCGATGGTGGGTGATGAGGGGCTCGAACCCCCGACCTTCTCGGTGTAAACGAGACGCTCTAGCCAACTGAGCTAATCACCCGTCTTTTAATTATAACATAAAAATCGCTCAGATAAACTATTTCTTGACGACCTTTTTCGTGACGTCGAACTTTTCCATGTATTTGCCGAGCATCAGGCGAGTCTGAGAGTAGAATGCAGCGATAGACTGATACAAGATCGAAGTAATCGGCATTAAAATCCATTGAATGACCATTAAGAAATTTTTACCTTTTTTGTATTTCGCGGGACGTTTCGGCAAGATTTTGAAAGAAATCAAAACCGAGACAATTAAGCCGATTGAAGCAAAAGTCTCAACCACACCAACGATGCTCGGGATATTATAGGCGACCATTTCGTGCGATGATAGGTTCATAATCATCGGCACCCAGCCGCCAAAAGCGACGATGGGCGCGAGGATGGCAAGAGTAATATGTCCATCGAGCAAACGCCAAAATTTCGGGAAAAGTTGCCAGAAAGGCATAATGCGTTTTTCTCGAGATGTAAAGAGTCTAGTCCCGACATAAGCAACATCACTGGCGCCATAATACCAGCGTCGGACTTGGACGAATTGTGCCTTAATCGTTTTCCAAAAAGTTTCATCGATCACAGCATCCTGGTAAATCGGAATTCGAATCGGCAAAACTGTATAATCGCCGCGGAAAAAGAATAAACTTCGCCAATATTGATGACCATCTTCAACAATCGTGCGTTTACTCCAAAAGTTCATCGCTTCGAGCGCTTGAAGTGGCTGCGAGTGCGAAGCGAAATTACGCAAAGCATGCGGACGCATGGTCGAGATTACATTGAAAAATGAGTTCGAAGTTGCGATCACACGCGAAGGGGCCGGCGCATCCCAGATATTATTCATAAATAAAGCAACAGGTTGATAACTTAAGCGTTGACGATTCGGATGGACAATAAATTCATAAGCCACCGAATCGAGATATTTCGGTGCCATCCGATTATCACTATCAAGCGAAGTAATGACGATATTTTCGATCGGAAGTTTTTCAGCTTTAGCATGTTTAGCGACGGCATAACCAGCATAAGTCAAGTTCGGGCCTTTGCCGATCACTTCATTCGATAAATCAGCGGGATGTTTAACTAGTAAAAAATCGCGAAAAACGCCCTGATAACGTTTTTTAAGTTCGGTCACAGTTTTTTCTATCGCTTCCCCGCCACGCGCCTCGTAAGCTAAGGTAAAAATAATTCGTTCATTCGGAAAAGTGGTATTTTTCACCGCTTCGATCGAAGGGCCAAGCACTTCAATTCCTTCATTATATGCAGTCATGATCACAGCGTGATAAATTTTCGATGGTTTCGGATACTCGCTTTCCATAGCGGCAGCCATTTTGAGGTTTTCGACATGTCGATTAAAATGGTAGCTGCTATTACTTTTACCATGAAGACGTTCAAAAGATTCGTGCGGATTTTCGAGATCTTGAAGACGCTTCGCCCAATCGACTCGCTCGGCGCGTTTAATTACGCCGTAACCTTGCACAGTCCGATAAGCAACCGCGATGGCTTTTACTAAAGTAGCCGCGATAAGAGCAAAAAGATAAATCGAGCCGATAATCGGATCGATCCAAGATAAAAGAAAAAGCAAGATAATCGCGCCATAAGAAATTACGCCCGGAATAATTTCGAGAAAACGATAAAAAGGCTTGCGCTTCCCTTGTGGAATTTCAAGATCATCGCTATACATTTAACCTTCTCCAAGAGTTCGAATCAATACGAGAAAAGACCCGAAAATCAGAATCGTGGTGATTGTAAGAAAAAACTTAGCCATACCAGAACCGCGTTTATGAAAAATACGAAGTGCGAGAAGACTATGCATCACGCCAAAAATCAAAGCTAAAAGCGGAAAAGCTAACAGATCAACCCAAGTTCCGTCACGATAACCGCCGATGTCGCCGTAACCAACTTTTACGACCGAAGCATTCGGGTTCAAATTAACACAAGCAAAAATAGTCAAAGCCACCGAGAGGAGCAAGTTTAGTATCATAACGGCTAAAATGCCCCGCTCGGTATGATAGATTTTGAGAAAATCTTCTTTGATCGTTTGCATTATTTCTCTTTTTTAGTTTTTCCGGTCGAAATTGCGGTTTTGCCAGTTAATGATTCAGCAACTTTATTAACGTATTGGATAAACATCGCGTCGCCAACAATGCCGATTGTACCAGTCAAAATCATTGTCCAGCCAATCAAAGTGATAACCGCGCCTTGATAGAAAGTAACGAAAATACCGAGAATCATCATCATTAAAGCTAAAATCAGAACATAGCTCCAGGCCTTAATTCCGACAGCGTGCAATTTGATCGCAGTATTCATA
>CAVDHS010000023.1:6960-7467 GCA_963609155.1 Bulleidia sp.
GTATTCATACGAACGAGTGCTTCGTAGATCATCCAGATGCCGATAATAATACGAAAAACATTAACAATCTCTTCTCCGATAAAGAAGAAAGCAACACCAATTAGTAGCGAGATTACTCCGCCGAGCAAGTTATTGTTGAAAATGTTGTTTTGTCCTTTAACGACAAAGTAATTGATGATTTGATACGCGCCTTTGATCACCAGAATCGTGCCTGCGACGTAGCCAATGACTTGAACGACAGCATCTTGCCAAACGATTAAAAGAATACCAAGGATAATCGTTGCAAGCGACTCAAAAATCGCGCTCCAAGCGTTGCGTTTGAGCATGTTGCTAACATCGTCAATTCCTTGATTAATAATTTGTGCCTTAGAAGTTTTTGCCATATTTTTCTCCTTAGCCCAATTATACCACATTCTTTATGAATGCGTTAAAAAGTGTGATATAATAAAGACGGTGCCGATGTAGCTCAGTTGGTAGAGCAGCTCATTCGTAACGAGCAGGTCACAG
>CAVDHS010000024.1:0-12515 GCA_963609155.1 Bulleidia sp.
AAGGCATTGAAACTTCTTTTGGTTTTGATACCACAACAAAAGTTTTCTCTGAATAATTTTCCTCGAATTTTCCGTAAACGTCTATATTGACACCACTATCGCAGGCATCGGCAATTTCCAGTAACATCTCAGGGTTCTTCTGGTAACAAATTCGCCCTGCCCATAAAACATTCAATTTTTCAGAATTCTTCTTAGCATTCGGTTCCTTAACAACATAGTCATTTGATTGATATTGCACAATAATTTTTTCCGACTCGAATCCATATTCCTCTGCTAATGATTTAACCAATGCCGAATTATCGGTGTAGATGGTATCTATCAAATCGTAAATACTTGACGCAAACGGGTCAATGTAGCTAGCCCGACCTCTACCATTCGTGTTAGGAATTACATCGTAACCGAATAACGAAGCAAAAAGCTCAAAATTGTTTTTCCCCAGAATCTTTACGGCTTTTTCTAAGAAATTTTCCGAGACCAAATCATCCGCGTCTATGAAGAAGAGATATTTTCCCTTCGCCTTTTTAGCACAAAAATTTCGTGATTGCCCTGAATCTCCGAAATGGTTTTTATAATTTTTGAATTTTAGTGGCCAATAATCGGCTCTGTCTATATGCTCTAATAAAAAATCTGAGCCGTTATCAACGTGAATAATAACTTCGTATTCGCTAATTTTGAAGTTTCTAAGTGCGTTTTTAATGCTCCGCAAAGTTTTGTATAACCAAAGATTTTCATCATGCGCAGTAACAGCCACGGTTAAAAGCGGTTGTTTTACTGAAGAACTCTCTCTCTCTCTCTCTCTCTCGGTGCGGGCCATTTTTGAATTTTCTCCTTTCTAAGCAACTAAAAACCTAATCTCTGGTGCCCGGGACAGGACTTGAACCTGCACGCCGTGAGGCATATGCTCCTAAGGCATACGTGTCTACCAATTCCACCACCCGGGCTTTAAGTTATTATATCATATTTCGCACGAAAAACTGGGCATTTTCAGCCCAGCTCTAAAAATTTCGTTTTTTAATCTTTATGCTTCGTTTTTAACCATTTTGCGCGAAGAAAGATAAGCCACCAGTGCTCCTGTGATCAACGCTATTGGCAACAGATCTTCCGGTCCAGAGGTCGGCAGGTCAGTTGCGACAGTCGTAGCGGAATCGGTTTTTGTCTCAGTGTTATTTGTATTCTCCGTTCCGGTTGTAGCAGTTGATTCAGCCGTCGCAGTCACCGCTTCAGTAGTCGTTTCGGTTGTCGCGCTCTCGGCGTTCGTAGCCTCACCGTTGTTCTGTCCTTCAGCCGCACCACTATTCGTTTCTTCGGTTTTCGTTTCAACCGCAGTATTCTCAGGCTTCGCTACATTAATTCGCGATGATTTTTTCGTTGCCACCACAATAATCGCGACGATCAACGCTAAAATTACCGCCACAATCAGAGTCGCCACCACAATAATCTTCCGGCGCTCTTTTTTATCCGTTTCCTCTTGGTAATACATAAAAACTCCTTATCTTTCCATTATAGCACACATCAGGAGTTTTGTCAATTTTACAGAGAACTATTCTTCCAAATCCGCCCAGCGATACACCGCAATATGCGCCCGGGCGTATTTTTGGCTTTTGATTTTTTCCATACCTTTAATTTCCGGCCCTTCTTCTGGACTGGAAGCAACCAAAATTCCATCTTTCGCAACTAAACGCGCCAGTGCAGTAATCATTTCCGGCACATATTTGTCGTATGGTGGATCGGCAAACACAATTGAAAACTTATCCTCCACCGTACGCACCGCCTCCAAAATATCCCTATGTACTGCATATCCACGAAAATTATAGATCCACATATCCATCATCACTTCATTTATCATGTCCACTGCACGCTGATTTATATCCACAAATAACGCATATTCCGCCCCTCGCGATAGCGCCTCAAGCCCAATCACTCCGCTCCCCGCATAGGCATCTAGCACTAACGCTTCTGGCAGATATCCTTGAATCATGTTGAACATTGCATTCCGCTCGCGCTCGCCCATCGGATGCGTGCCTTCACCAGGGGTTTTAAACTTTTTCCCTTTGTATTTTCCAGCAATTATTCTTACTTCGCCAGGTCTGCATTCGGGCATTTTTCGTCTTTTCCCCCTGTATCGCCCAGATCTATATCCTCCACTCATTTTACCTCCTTTAATCTGATTAATTCAATGTCGTTATTTGTTGATATTTCGAGATTCCTGTCATCAGTTCTTTATATTCTGTCATTTTTTCCGGTTCTTTGAGAAAATTTTCTACATCTTTCTGTGCCTGATGAACTAATTTTGTGTCTCCAAGCGAGGCAAACCGAAGATCTAGTGCTCCGTGTTGTAGGGCGCCATAAATTTCGCCAGGACCCCTAAGTTTCAAATCCACTTCCGCAAGATAAAATCCGTCGTTCGATTTTTCTAATTCCAAAAGTCGCCGCGAAGGCCGAAATTCACCAGTGGTCAAGAGATAACAATACGATTTTGCCGTGCCTCGCCCTACGCGCCCGCGTAACTGGTGTAACTGCGCTAGTCCATAACTCTCGGCATTCTCGATAATCATCAGCGTTGCATTTGGCACATCTACCCCCACCTCCACCACCGTGGTCGAGACCAAAATTTCGATTTCGCCCCGAGAAAACTGCTCCATCATCGCGTCTTTTTCTGCTGGCTTCATCTTGCCGTGTAAATAGCCAATTTTCGCTTGCGGAAAATCCTTTTTCAGGCGCAAAAACCGCGATTTTACAGAAGTAGCCTCGGTCTCTTTTTCGCTATCGATCGCCTTGCAAATCCAATAAATTTGTTGTTTTTTTGCCAGTGTTTCGACAATTTCGGGAAACAATTGCTCACGAGATTCGATTTCTCTTAGAATTTTTGTTTCAATCGGCTGACGCCCCTTAGGCATTTCATTCAAAATTGAGACATCCAGGTCACCAAACACCGTTAGTTGCAGTGAACGCGGAATCGGTGTCGCTGTCATCGCGAGCAGATGCGGAGCCTTGCCCTCGGGCGATTTTAGCATCAATTTCTGTCTCTGCTCGACCCCAAAACGGTGCTGTTCGTCAATAATCACTATCCCCAGTTTTTCAAATTCCGTGTCGTCAGTCAACAACGCATGCGTCCCAATCACCAAATCCACTTCCCCTGTCGCGATTTGACGCTTTAATTCCGGTTTTTGCTTGGTCGCACCAGTCAGAAGCGCAATTTTCACTCCGAAAGGGGCTAAAATCTTGACTAAACTGTCATAATGTTGCGTAGCCAAAATTGCCGTCGGCGCTAGCAGTGCCACTTGTCTGCCCCCGAGAACTGTTTCATAGGCGCCCATCGCCGCCACTACTGTTTTTCCTGAGCCCACATCCCCTTGCAATAGTCGGTTCATCGGCGTCGGCTTTTCCATATCTTGAAAAATCTCCCACGTCGCTAATCTCTGGGCATTAGTCAACCGAAACGGCAATTTGGCTACGAATTTTTGGATTTTCTCCTCGTCAAACGGAATTTCATCCGCCTTTAATTTCTTATTTTCGCGCCGATTCAATTTTGATGCCAAAATCAGCTCAAACAGCTCCTCGTAAGCCAAATATTCTCGCGCCCGCGTGATTTTGCTCGGCGAATCTGGAAAATGCGCGTTAAACAACGCTTCCGCCCGCGCTCCCTTCGGCACCGACGGCAAAAGATCTGGGATTTTCGCAAATTGTTCACGCGATTTTTGCATTAAACGCGCAAAATCTCCCGACTTCAATGTGCCGTGCGCCACGTAGACGGGCGCTAGACCGTTTTTAGGATCAATCCGCCCTACCTCCGCACTTGACGGCGAGACTAGGCTATAACGCCCGTTTCGAAGCTCAAAATTTCCGGTAAAATAGTATTCTTGGTCCGGCTGATAGAGATTTTTGCGATAATTTTGATTAAACCATACCACTTTTACCGCCCCTGTTTTATCTCTAATCATGCCTTCGGTAATCGACAAATTTCGTCGTCTGGCTCGCCGAGTCTCAAGATTTTCGATTCTGCCCTTGATCACCACCTTCCCTGGTCGCATCTCAGCAATCGTTCTCGGCGATTCGTAATTTTCATAATCGCGAGGCAAATTATAAAACAGATCTTGCACGGTGCGAATACCGTATTTTTTTAGCACCAGAGAAGTTTTCGGTCCCACCCCTGTTAGTGTATCGACAGGATCGGATAAATTCATGCTTCCCCCGAATGTTCTTCGCGCCATTTCGCGATTTCGCCGTGATTTCCCGACAGCAAGACTTCTGGTACTTTCATTCCCCGAAAATCTTCTGGCCGAGTGTATTGGGGGTATTCCAGATTATTTCCATCCGAAAAACTCTCAATTTCTGCCGATTTTTCGCCACCTAAAACCCCAGGAATTAGTCTCACTACGCTATCAATAATAATCAGTGCCGGCAATTCTCCCCCTGTTAGCACATATTTCCCCAGCGAAATTTTATAATCCACGATTGACAAAATCCGCTCATCGTAGCCCTCGTAATGGGGACAAAGGATGATGAAATGTGAATTCGTTTGTGTATTGTCGGAACTATTTCTATTGAGACAAGAATTCGCTAGCGTTTCCTCGAGCCCGTTTGCGACAACGGGAGCAATCTCCGAAGCGAGCCCCGTAACGACGGGCGCGAGCGAGGAGGGGCGAGAGGAGACGCTAGCGAATTTTCCCACATTAGCAAACTCTCGCGCCTTTGTTTGATTCCAAATCTCGCCCACGGGGGTCGGCAAAATCACTTTTGCACTCGGGTCGGACTGCTTAACGCTTTCAATCGCGCCAAAAACTGGCTCACACCTAAGCAACATCCCGTCCCCACCCCCATACGGCGTATCATCGACAGATTTATGTGGTCCCAGCCCAAAATCCCGCAAATTCACCAAATTAAACTCCGCCAGCCCTTTTTCGGTCGCTTTCCACATCATTGAAGTTTCAAGATACGGCTTCACCGCCTCTGGAAACAGCGTAATAATCGTAAATTTAATCATATCTCTATTATACCACAGTAAAACCACCTCCACCCACGCTAAATATATCTCCACCAGAGCAAGAACAAGAAAAAGGAGACGTGCACGTCGTCTCCTTCTCTGCTGCTACGCGCCCACCCGTGGGGCACATTGTTTTGTTTTAATCCGCTGTTTGTTTTTTTAATGTAAGTCTCCACACTCCACTAAGAATCAGTGGAACCCCTGTGAAGCGTACCAGCTTACTTCTATCATAAAGCATAACCGAAAAACTGTCAACTCTTTTATTTTCACAAAAAATATGTTATAATTAAGATATGTTTGTTGATGTGGCGAAAGTGAGCTTAAAAGCTGGCAAAGGTGGCGATGGCGCCGTCTCTTTTCGGCATGAGATTTACATCCCCAAAGGCGGTCCGGACGGGGGTGACGGAGGCAAAGGTGGCGACATTATTTTTCGTGCCGACCGCAACACCAATACCTTGGTAGATTTTCGCTTTACTCCAATTTTGACCGCCGCCGACGGCAAAAACGGCTCCGGACAACGCTCAGCTGGGCGTTCAGGCAAAGATTTAGTGCTAGATGTGCCGATCGGAACCTGTGTTTATCGCCAAGAAAACTCTCGGCGCGTTTTAATCGCTGACTTAGACCACGACGGCGAGACCGCCATTATCGCCAAAGGTGGCACGGGCGGTTTTGGCAATGCCCATTTCAAAAGTTCCACTCGCCAAACCCCTCTTATCGCCGAAGTTGGCGAACCAGGTGAAGAATTCGAAGCCGAACTCGAACTTAAAACCATGGCCGATGTCGGTCTGGTCGGGTTGCCGAACGCTGGTAAATCGACTTTTCTCTCTGTAGTTTCAAATGCCAAACCCGAAATCGCCGATTATCCATTTACAACTTTAACCCCTAATCTCGGTGTCGCCACAATCGACAATTACGACCTCTTAATCGCCGACATTCCGGGTCTAATCGAAGGCGCTTCCGAGGGTAAGGGTCTCGGGCACGACTTTTTGCGCCATGTCGACCGTACGGCAGTACTTTTACATCTTGTCGACGTGTATAATGATGACGCCGGCGCAGCCTACCAGACCATTCGCCACGAACTCGAGAAATATTCGGACCTAAAAGACCGCCCCGAAGTCGTCGCCCTGACTAAATGCGAGGGCGTAGACGATGAAATTATTGCAATGCAAAAATCCGCCATTCTCGCCAAGAACCCTGCCGCCAAAATTTTCGTCATCTCTTCCTCTGCACATCAAGGGTTGACCGAGTTATTGAGAGCCTTAAATCAAATTCGTGCCGCCCACATTAAGCGAGCCCAAGCAGAATTTTCTTCGAATAGTCGAGATGAGCACGAAAGCGTTGAATTACCAACAATTTCTCTTAGCCCGAACGCCATGAAAGACACCTGGCAAGTTGAGAAACTAGATGACAGATTCGTAGTAAAAGGCGAAAAAATCGAAAAATTCGCCCGTCGCACAGATCTCGAAAACTACGCTTCCGTTAACCGTCTGCGCGATATTATGAAAAAAATGGGTATTCGTGGCGAACTCACTTCTCTTGGCGCGGAGCCAGACTCAATTATCGAAATTGCCGGCAAACAATTTACCTTGGTCGAACAATAAAAATCCTCAAAAACCCCAAAAGCCCCCTCAAAACCCCTCAAAACCGAACAAAATTAGCCCAAAATTAAGCCAAAACTGCTTCAAATTAGTGTATATACCAGAAGTTCCCCACCGACGAAGCCGGAATAGTCGAGCGGATGGCACGATAAGGAATGCCATAGTTCATCTCTGAAACTACGATCGAACCGTCACCATTAACTGCTTCGACGTAACCAACATGTCCATACCAGCCCGAGCCGGTCTGAAAGACTGCGCCTGCCGCAGGAGTGCGATTTACAGTGTATCCCTGTGCGCGCGCACTCGCCGCCCAAGCGTTCGCATTCCCCCAGCTCGACGGAATATTTCCGCCCCGCTTATACCAAGCCCATTGCGTACATTGCCCCGCCCCATAAGGTCCGCCGAGATTATAGAAATAACCGATTAATTCAATATTTTCTCGTTCAGAGGTGCTTCCGAGGTAAGTATAAGCATAAGTGCTGGTACTAGTATAAGTTCGGCGCGATGGCGCGACATATTCCGGCCGCTCGGTTTCTGGCAATGAACCATCTTTCAAAACCACGCGCATGCCTTCGGAAATCCCCGATACTTCGAGATCGTTCAAAGCAATAATTTCCGATGCTTTTGAACCATATTTTTCAGCGATGGATTCGATCGTATCACCGGATTTAACGGTATAAACGATTCCCGACGTGCTCGGAAGATATAAAACTGTTCCCACCGCGACATCATTAGTTTTTAATCCGTTCGACCAGCGAATCTGATCGGTCGAGATGCCATATTTCGCCGCTAAAGTATCTAAACTTTCTCCTTCGACCAACGTATGCTCAATCACTCCGCGCGAAGCCTCTACACTTGTTAAATTCGGTTTTTCGAGTTTCCCAGTCGAAGTCTGTCCCGAATCATACATCGTCGTCGTCACCACATAATTCGACGCCACATCCGCCGCGCTCGCCAGTCCCAGCGTATCAGAGAGATCAGCCACTACATAAAGTTCCGACATCTGGTCGACTGAGACATTATAATCATCCGCCGCAAAAGCGTCCAAACTCAGATTACTAGTCGAATTTTGTTTATCTAGCGACCCCAGAGCAACCAGAGATAAAGTCAAAAAAGCCGCAACAAAATAAGGCCAGGCCCCTTTCACCCATCTGAACTCTAATTTCTTCTTTTTACTCATAATGAAACACCACAGAGGTTTTGGCAATGGTCGTAAATATTCTGAATGTGCTCAGCCTCTGTATAACTATAATACATCAAACCATCGTCTCCTGTCAAGAAGTAAAGATAAGTAGTATCTGCAGGCATCGCTACGGCGAGCAATGCCGAAAGCCCCGGATTCGAGATCGCACCACAGGGAAGCCCAGTATTAATGCGCGTATTATAGCACGAATCGACCGTTAGCGCGCTGGAATTGTCCGTATACGTGTTTCTGTCGGGATCGATCTGGTCGAGCGCATAAGACACCGTTACGTCGCTTCCAAGAGGTATTCCATCTTGCAAACGACGTAAAAACACCTGTGCTACTGTCGACATCTCGTCTTCAGGCGCTTCTTTCTGGACTACAGAGGCTAAAATCACCCCCTCGTGGAGCGTCAATCCTTGTGCCGCAAAGCCCGCAGCGATGTTCCGTTTCTCAATTTCCGTCTCCATCCCTGTTAAAAACTTTTTTATCACTTCTTTTGCATCGGTGTCTTTGTAAAAATTATGCGTTTCGCCGAACAAATATCCCTCGAGCGAGTCTAACCCTTCTAAAAAGTCAAAATCATAATTTTTAGGATTCAGCGCCTCTGTTGCTTCAGCTTCGGAATAACCGGCCGCAATCAGCTTCTTTTTTACGTCCATCACAGTTTCACCAGGATTAATCGTAAAATCAAAAGATTCAGCCTTCATTTCTGCTTCAAGGCGAGCATATTCTGCTGCTCGATCTGCTGCGATTTTTCTCTTTAATAGATAAACGCCGCCAGCTCCAGCTACCCCTAAAATCACTAAAACAATAAGTCCGATTAGCCATTTTTTACCCGATTTAGCTTTTTTTTTCACTCCGTTGTTCTCCTTCCCTGTTGGATTTTGCGCATCTGCAGACGCATCCTCTGTTGGTTTAGTGTGGCTTTCTAGAAAATCCTGCAAAATCACCGTAGCCGCTTCGGCGTCGATTTCACCTTTTTCAAACGGCTTTCCGCGCTCTCTTAAACGTTCTTCGGCCACCACCGAGGTTAAAGACTCGTCTTGCAATCGCACACGCGCCCCTGGGATTCGGCGCCGAAGTTCTTTCGCCCAATTTCGAACGTATTGCGATTGCGCCGTCTCAGTTCCTTCGTTGCTTCTCGGCAAACCGACCACAAAGAACCGAGTATTGTTCAAACTCGCGATTTTGGCGATTTTTTGCCATTCTGAGCCATCTACGAGTAAATACCCTGCTGGTATCGCGATTCGGGTGTTAGAATCCGCACGCGCGACACCAATGCGCTTCTCGCCAACATCGAGTCCTATAATCCGCATTTACCGCCTAATTTCCGCTTTTATTGTTGTTTGAACTATCAGAAGAGTTGTTGGAATTATTGGAACTGTCTGAACCGCTTTTTTCGTTGTTGCTCTGATCTTTGACCTCGTTGCCGTCTTTGTCTTTGACTTCAAAGTGAATATTCACTTTGTTTGAATCGCCAGGAATAGTCATTACCCAGGGGTAAGACGGGTCAATCGTCACATTCGAAACTCCATAAAAGTCGCGAATCTCACGTTGCGCATCACCAAGTCCCTTGCCTTTAATTTTCTCGACTACCTCTGTTTCGGTGATTTTCGGCCCGATGTAGTATTGAGTTTTTAATCGCCCAGTAATGTTCGATTTTCCTTCGGCGAAGTTTTCGATGTAAGTGTCTTTTGTTTCGTAAATCTTCTGCCCGTCTTCAAGCGAAGCCTTTTCGGCGATAAACTCTTCTAATTTACTCTTTTCAATTACATAAACGGTCGAAGTTGTGGTCGCTTTTAACACTGGCTTCGAGTTGCCGACTTCTTGATCCGCCCCAGGGGTAGCTTCCGCCGCTGAAGTTGATTGTGTGAAGCTATTTTCAACGATGTAATATTCGTCTCCGATCGAGGCATAAAGTTTTTGCTTATTTTCTTCCTCTTTCGCAGTCGTCAATTCACTTTTTGCCTTCTCAATATCTGATTGCTGGACTACGGTTTTAATGTCGTCCGACCCGCCAGTCATGGCTTTATCGGAATAGACTTGAACATTCGCAGCTGTACTCCAGTTTGAAGAAGCACCGATGTTATAATTTGAACCCCCATCCGCCGCAGTTACTCCTATACGAGTAGAAATCAAACATTGACTACATTGCGAACAATTACCGTCCCCGTTGTCATTGGTGGAATAATTAGCACAACTTTTAGTACCATTTCCATCATAAGTTAAAGTCGCACTATTATTCGCTGTGTAGGACAGACCGCCAGTTTTGAAAACTGTTCCTGCGTTTATTGAAACCGTTCCGCTTACGTTTAAGTTGAAATAAGCCTCAACTACTACATCTCCCGCAGCCTTATTCCCCTGATTTTTTTGCCCTGTTGCTTCAAAATTAACCTCTTGAGTTTCTTCGAGCTTCTTTTCTTGAAGGTAGAATTTACCTTCTTTCGCATTTTCTTCGGTGGCAGTTTTGGTGAAAGTAACATTTTCCGAGAAATTCTTCGAATCGGTCTTAATTGCGACCGAAATGTCCACCGCTGGCGCGAAAACTAGCGCCCAGATCAGAAAACCAATCAACCCCAGCGCAAAAATTCCCAAGAAAATCGAAGTTTTCTTGTGCGTTTTGATCCAATTGAGGATTTTATTTCCCTTTTTCCCTTTTTTGCCCTTTTTATCTTTTTTCTTCTTATCTTTTCCGTCCTCGCCCTCATCATCATCATCTTCTTCATCGTCTTCTTCGCCATCGTCATCGGATTTGCCGGATTTATGATGAGATTTATCAAAATCTCCGCCACCGTCGTCAGCATTACTTTCACTCTGTTCCGCGCCGTCATCTTTATTTTCTTCCGACATATCTTCGATTGTCTGTTCCTCTTTCGGTTCGGCTTCAGTTTCAATTTCCGGAATTTCCGGCGCCGATTGTAAATTTTTTGCTACTGGCAACTTTGTCGCCGCCGCAAGTTTAACGATTGATGGATCAACTGAAACTAAAACAATTTTTTTGTCGGAAGTTATACCCGCTTTGGCCATTAATTTAATATTGACAATACTCCTAAAGACTCCAGCCTTCTTTGGCGGGACTAATGCGACGATTTTTTCTTTTGACTTTTCGATTTTAGTGATGATGTCGGTAATATCATCTTCGGGTTCAATATAAATTACGTCCTTATTCATATATAAAATATACCATATTTTTTAGCGCTTGTGTTAAAATAAGTATAGATGAAATTTTTTAATCGTAACACTACCCCTGATAAGCCAAAAAATGCCGGCAGCAATCAGTCTGCTTTGGCGGAAATGGCTTTAAAAGTTATTCACGATGGCGTGATTATTACCGATAAAAACGGTGTGATCGAATTTATTAACCCCGCCGCTGCGACTATGGCCGGCTATAATTCCACGAATCAAGCATTGGGGCTTGATTATGGTTTAGTATTAAAACTTGAAACGAAGGAAGGGAGACAACTCTCCGACGCTGAAAATCCGCTGATTCAAGCCATTAAAACCGAACAAGCTCTAGATCCATATCAATGTTGTTTGGTTGTTGGACAAACCGATAAACGTATTCCGATTTCTGTCTCAGTTATGCCCCCCGAGGGCACGAATCAGAAACATCTGATCACTTTTCGGGATATTACGAAAGAACTCGAAGAAGAAGGCGAGCAAACTGAATTTATTTCTACCGCTTCACACGAGATGCGCACTCCTGTTGCGACGATTGATGGCTATATTTCTCTGGCGCTTAATCCGCAAACGGCTACGATCGACGATCGCGCACGCGGTTATCTTACCGCCGCCGACAAAGCCTCGAAACATCTCGGAAAATTATTCCAGGATTTGCTCGACGTCACTAAACTTGACGACGGTCACATTAAACCGCATTTTGAACCTGCAGAAATGGTCGGTTTAGTCGAGGATATTTCGAACGATTATCAACCTCGCGCTAAGTCCGCGAAAATTAATTTGAGCTTTGGTTCGAATAAAGAAAACACCTTTGGCGAAGGTCGGCGAATTGAGCAAGTTGCTTATAGTTTTATTGACGCTAGTTTTATGCGCGAAATTTTGGATAATTTGATTGATAATGCACTGAAATATACTCCCGAAGGCGGCTCGATCTATATTAACGTTCGGGGCGATGGTGATCGAGTTTTGATTAATGTTACGGACACTGGTATGGGAATTTCTTCCGAAGATTTGGGACATATTTTCCAGAAATTTTATCGCGCGGATAATTCGGATACGCGAACGATCGGCGGGACTGGACTGGGGCTTTATCTCGTGAAACAACGGGTTGAAGCGATGGGTGGGCGAGTTTGGGCAGAATCAGCTTTTGGTGAAGGCTCGACTTTTTATGTTTCTTTGCCCCGTTTGACGCAAGATGAATATGATAAACGGATGATTGCAGTGCGCAATGCCCAAGCACAAGAACAGCTTCAACAGCCAGCTAAACCGTCAGTGGCGGCACCGACACCTGCAGCAGCTCCAGCGCCAGCATCCATGGCGACGCCTACTCCTATGCCAACGAGTCCAGCGTCTGTTCCGGCGCCGACAGAAACTCCGAAAATGACGCCTGCGCCGACTCCTGTTTCGAGTCCTGCCCCGACACCAACTTCTGCCCCGATTCCGAGCCCAACGCCAGTATCAACCCCTGCCCCAGCCCCGAGCCCAACGCCAGTACCAACCCCTGCCTCAACTCCAGCGCCAATCCCGACGCCTGCGCCGCAACCCAACCCTAAACCTGTTCAACAAA
>CAVDHS010000024.1:12525-17628 GCA_963609155.1 Bulleidia sp.
CCAGCGTCTATTCCGGCGCCGACAGAAACTCCGAAAATGACCCCTGCGCCGACTCCTGTTCCGAGTCCTGCCCCGACCCCGAGTCCAACGCCAGTATCAACTCCTGCCCCAACCCCAACGCCAGCACCAACTCCTGCCCCAACCTCAGCGCCAATCCCGACGCCTGCGCCGCAACCCAACCCTAAACCTGTTCAACAAATTGATATTAACTTAAACGGAGAACAAAGATGAGTAAAATAATGGTAGTAGAAGACGACGCAAGCTTGCGCGAGATTTATAGCATTCGGATTACCGCCGAAGGTTATGAAGTGGTTTCGGCGGGCGACGGCGAAGAAGCTTTAGCGATGGCGGTACGTGAAAAACCAGATTTGATTTTAAGTGATGTGATGATGCCAAAAATTTCCGGGTTTGATATGCTTGACATTCTCCGTTCGACCCCTGAAACTGCTGGAATTAAGGTCGTGATGATGACAGCGCTTTCTGCCGATGACCAACGCGCTCGTGGCGAACGTCTCGGCGCAGATCGCTATCTCGTCAAGTCACAGGTTGGTATTGAAGATGTAGTCAATACTATTCACGAAGTTCTAGGCGATAAGGCCACCGCAGCACCAGCGCCTGAGGCAACGCCCGCTCCTGCTCCCGTGCCGACCCCGACACCTGCTCCGACTCCGACGCCTGCCCCGGCCCCTGCTCCTGCCCCGACTCTGGCTCCTGCCCCGGCTCCAACACCAATTAATGTCGAACCAGTTAACCCCGAACTCGAAAATGCCAGTCCAGAAACTCCGGCTCAATAAATTTCTCGCCGAACGCATCGGTGTGTCGCGGCGCGAGGCCGACGAATTAATCTCTACTGGTCAAATCACAGTGGACGGCAAGGTGGCGAGCCTAGGGCTTACTCTCCCTACCCCTGAAAATCTTGACAATTTTCCGAAGGTGTGCTATAATGGAAAGATAGTTCCGCTTTCGGCGGATTTTTTGTATCTTGCTTTTAACAAGCCTGTCGGCTACGTTTGTTCGCGCCGTGCTCAAGGTGATGCTCCGACGCTTTACGATTTATTACCAAAAGCCTATCAAAAATTAAAAACCGTTGGCCGGCTCGATAAAGACAGTTCCGGACTGATTTTGCTCACCAACGACGGCGATTTTGCTTTTCAAATGACTCATCCGAAATTTCGCAAAACTAAAGTTTACGAAGTTGAACTTGACCGCTCGCTCGAACCACTGCATCAACAAATGATTTCTGATTTTGGCATTGAAATCGGCGACGGAGTTTCAAAGTTTAAAATTATTAAAAACGAACCCCCAGCATCTTACATTGTTATCCTTCACGAAGGACGTAACCGTCAAATTCGCCGCACTTTTGCCGCGCTTGGTTACACGGTTACGAAGCTCCATCGTACAGAGTTCGGAAAATATGAACTTGGTGATCTAGAATCTGGAAAATATGTTATAATAAGACCATGAGCACTATTCTCGCATTGGATATTGGTACAGAATTTGTGAAGGCAATTCTTGCACGCCCGACGAAAAAAGGTAATCTCGAAATTCTCGGTGTCGGTAAGGCGCGTCAGGTCGAAGGTAACATGCACGCTGGTGCTGTGGCGGATATTCCGGCGGTGGTTTCGGTTTGTGAAGATGCTCTGGTCCAAGTCGAAACTAAGGCCGGCGAGCGCGCGAATTTAACCGTAGTCGGTATTGCTGGCGAATTGATTAAAGGCAACACCACGACTGTGAATTATTCACGCAAAAACCCGAACAAACCGATCACCGACGCCGAAATGGAACAAATTATCAAAAAAGTTCAGCAAAAATCCGGCGAAGTGGCGAAAAAAACTGTCGCGCTTGAAACCGGAAATGAGAATGTCGAGGTGCGTCTAATCAATTCAGCGATTGTTTCTCTGACGATTGACGGCTACAAAATCAGCAATCCTATCGGATTTAAGGGTTCAGATGTCGTCATTCAATTTTATACCGCTTTTGCGCCATTAATTCACGTCGCGGCAATCGAAAAAGTCTGCGCCGAGCTCAACCTCGATCTTTTGACCGTAGCGGTGGAACCGTTTGCAGTTTGTCGCGCCTGTCTTGGCGATGATTTGGAATCCAGCTTTTCGGGCATTGTGATGGATATCGGCGGCGGTACGACCGATGTTGCCGTAGTTGAAGACGGCGGCGTCGAAGGTACTAAAATGTTTGGTATCGGTGGGCGTAGTTTTACACATCAAATTGCCGAATCGCTTGGCGTAGATTTCGAGACTGCGGAAAATTATAAACTCGATTTCGATTCAGGCGAGCTCGATGATCGCGTTAAAGCTAAAGTCGAAACCGCGCTTTCGCGCAACATTTCTGTTTGGCTAACTGGAGTGGAAGTGGCTTTGGAAGAATTTGAAAACATTGGCAGCTTGCCGCGAAATATTATGCTTTGCGGCGGCGGTGCTGGACTGTCTTTATTACAAGAAACTTTAGCCATGTCGGATTGGTATGAAAGTTTACCTTTTTCGCGCCGTCCGTTGATCTATCTGATCGAAGTGAAAGATTTGCCGAATTTAACGATTAAAGATGAATTTAATCTTGATTATTCTTATGCTACGGCACTAGGTTTACTTCGTGTCGGCGTAGATACTCTGGCCGGTGCGCCGTCCGAAAACAAACTCCGCGCCAAAATCGCCAAAATCCTCCAAAATTAGCCCTTTTTGCGCCAAAAACCACTTTTATCGCACAAAAAACCACGGTTTTTACGACCGTGGTTAATATTTTATTCTAAGACCGCTTTAATTCGGCGCACTCCAGCCGACGAAGATTCTTCTTTTTTGATCTTGAATTTGCCCAGCACCCCCGTATGCTCGACATGCGGACCACCGCACACTTCGCGCGAAACTGGATTTTCGTCGTCGCCAATCATATAAACCGTCAATTTTCCTGGATATTTATCCCAAAATTGCCCGTGCGCTTTTAAGGTGTCTCGCGCGTAAGTTTTATCATATTCCGCAAAACTCACCGGCAAATCGGCTTTAATCCACTCGTTCACCTGATTTTCTACCGCAGTCTTTTCCTCGTCCGTCATTTTATGGTCGAGATTAAAATCAAATCGCACCCGTTCAGAAGTAATATTTGACCCCTGTTGACAAATGCTCGGATCAATCAATTTTTGCAAAGCCGCAAGCAGCAGATGCGTCGCAGTATGATATTTAACCGTTTGCTCGCCATGGTCTTCGAGTCCGCCCTTAAACATTCCTTTCGAAGCCGTTTGCGAACGCTCACGCTGAGCTCTCAAAGCCTCCTCAAATTCTGCCCGATAGTTCTCTGTTAATTCGACCCCTGTTCGATAGCACTCTTCCACCGACAATTCCAGCGGAAAACCATATGTATCTTGTAATTTAAACAAATCCTGCCCATCTAATACTCGACTGCTTTTCGCCATTTTTCCTAGCTCGCGCAAACCTTTGTTCAAAGTTCCACGAAAAGCTTTTTCCTCAGTCAACAGAACTTCTAGCGCCGTTTCGCGATGCGTCAAAATCGCATCCGGCAACCGTGCATAATTTTCCGCCACAATCGGCACAATTTCCGCCAAAAAGTCCGACGCAATTCCAAGGTCCAGCGCTCGCAAAATCGCTCGGCGAATTAACCGACGCATCGCGTACCCTTGTGTTTTGTTCGACGGCGTAAGCCCCTGCGCCGCCAGTAGATATGCCCCACGAATATGATCTGCAATTACGCGCATCTCGTCAGTATTATTTTCGTATTTTTTACCCGAAATTTCTTCCAGCCGGTCGATAATCGGCTTCATCAACGAAATTTTAAACACATCAAACGACCCAATCGCTGCCGCCGCAATCCGCTCTAGTCCCGCCCCAAAATCCACATTTTTCTTGGCCAATTCCTCAAAAGTTCCGTCTTCTTTACGCCGATATTGCATAAACACTTGGTTGCCGATTTCCATAAACCGCGCCCCGTCCGAAGCTGGATGCGCCAAACCATATTTCTCTACGTCCTGCAATTCTTCACCAAAATCATAAAATACTTCCGAATCCGGTCCACAGGGGTCGCCAATCGGCGTAGTTTCGCAACCGCCGCCCCGACTCCACCAGTTTTCGTGGTCGTCATAAAAGAAAATTCGCTCCCCAGGCTTGATTCCCCGTTTATCCCCGTTTTCCGCCGAGCCAATTTCGGCAATCTTCGCCTCAATTCCCGCCTCACGAAACACTTTTTGCCAAATTTCCGCCGCTTCGGTGTCACGCGGAATGCCGTATTTCTCGTTCCCGATAAAACAGGTCACATAAATCCGCTTCGGGTCCAGCCCCACCACCTCAGTCAAAAATTCAAAAAACCCTCGAATTTGTTCTTCTTTGAAATAATCTCCGAGCGACCAGTTTCCCAGCATCTCAAACACGGTCGTGTGCCTAGGATCGCCCACATCTTCGATATCTTGTAATCGCATCGAAGGCTGCGAATCGCACAATCTCGTCCCCTCAGGGTGTGGTTCGCCTAGCAGATACGGCAGCAGTGGCTGCATCCCCGACCCCGTAAACAGCGTCGTTGGGTCGCCTTCTAGCACTAGCGGTGCCGGCGCAATCACCTTATGCCCGCGCCGCTCCTGAAACTCCAAAAATTTTTCCCTAATCGTGTTCGTGTCCATTCTTTAATTATATCAAATATCGGCAAAATTTACACCTGCTAATTCCCTCTTGTTAATATCTTGGGCTAAACTAGTTAAACTAGGACTTCACTTTTTAGCATAAGTATGATATAATAAGCGTAAGTATCATTTAATATAAAAAGGATATAAAATGGCACAAGCAAAAAAGAAAACTGCGACCAAAACCGCGAAAAAAACACAAGCTAAAGCAAAAACCGGCAGCAAGGCGAACACTCGCACTGCGAAAAAAGGTCAGCAACAGCAACAAAAACAGGGGTCGAACATGTTCTTCGTGATTTCGATGAGCGTGCTTGCCGCGACGCTATTGTTTGCAAATTTGATGATGATGACGGCCTAATTTAGCCGTTTCTGAGCACGATTTCGGATAGAAATCAGTTATTCAATAATTCCGCCACCGAGGCAAATCTCTCCGGCGTAAAGTACCGCACTTTGCCCCGACGCAGGGCGCT
>CAVDHS010000025.1:0-1898 GCA_963609155.1 Bulleidia sp.
GGATAGCATTTTGTTCAGGAAGGTGAAAGATTGAGGCAAGTTCAACGCTGTTAAGAATAGTTGAACGGTTTCTTAAGGGGAAAAATCGAAAAGTATAATCAACCGCCAGTTTTTTCGGATCTTTCATCGTGTTAACCTTAAAACCGTTGAGTTCCGGAGAGTTAAATTGCGAAAAACTGCTAACAATTCCGCCCATAATCGCCTCTGAACGGGCTTGACTGGCGGAGCTGGCTACCACCCTAATCAAGGCCTCGAAGGCCGGAAAACGCATTTTATTGGTGATTGCAGTGATTTCGTCTTGTTTTAAGTTGGTGACAACCTCGTGTTCTTCACGTTCGCGGGCTTCTGGGACTTCCCAAGGAGCACGAATCAAATCGATCGCTAAATTCCCTAGTCCAGAACTAAAAGATTTCGGCTTTTTGCCTTTTTGAACACTTTCAATATATTCTTTAGCGCTATCCGACCAATTTTTGTGTGCAGGACGGAATAAAATTTGTACAGCTGCGCCTTCACCGTTACTCACGCTTGAAAGTGCGTTCAAAATTGCCATTTGTGCGTCGCGTTTAGTGTCTTCGTAGGTAGCGATTGGAAGATAAGCTTCTTTATTGAATGAAAGTTCCGCACCTGCGACCGCATTCAACCCACCACCGCCTTCAAAGATGTTTTCTTCGCGTTTTTCCTCGAGACGGGCGGTCGGATAAGCAGATTGAACAGCCTGTTTTACGGTTTCGGTCAAAACTGCTGGAACGATGGCATAATAGCGAATAAAACCGTCTTTAGCGATGATTTCCAGAGAGAAATGACGCTGTCCGTAAACTTTAGTTTTGACACCTTTAGTAATAGTCGAGGAAAGAATCGAATAGAGAACTTGAGCCTTAGAAATCGCTTCACTAGCAATATCTCGTTCGTCTCGACTGCCGGTTTCAATATCATCGGTGGTAGGCGGAAGGTGAATTAACAGAGGGACCATCTTCAAAGCACGCTCGTATTTCTTCGCTTTACGAAGTTTAGAAATGCGCGTGCCAAAAATGATCGCTAGTACCAAAATTACAGCGACAACAGCGATGAGAATTACCACCCTCGGTTCCATCAGGCCGCCAGCTTTCGATTATAAGAGTTTTTGAGATTAGTTTCCATCATCCCACGCGCAGTATTATAAAAATCGGCAATATTTCCATCTTGATCGAGTTTATGAATTGCGTCATCAACGACCTTAACGGCTCTGGGGTCGAGTTTGTCATCAGTTTTAATATCTTTAATACCAAAAGAGAGGGCCTGCGCGAGAATTTCGGCGTCAGAAGAGGCTTTTTTACCGAATTTCTTTGAGGATTGTTCGGGTTTAGCAAAATTTTCGTGCATTGCTGGGGGCATTTCGAGATCGATGATTTGTCCTAATTGATCGCGATTTTCAGAGTTGAAAGGAGTAGTTTCGGGAGTATTCAGGTTTTGAGGAGTATTGACGTTTGTTTCACTATTTGGATTTGCATTTTCTGGACTTTTTTCAGGAGTAGAAATGATTTTATTACCGAGCGCACGCGAATCACGTCCAGAGGTCGTGCCATGTTCCCAAAACATTTCATCAGAATCAAGATTAAGCTGATCAAGCTCAAATTCTTTGGGGTTTTGCGTATGCCCATAATCCATATGCTTATTTTAGCATATTTTTAGACTCTTTTGTAGATTAAAAATTCCGCTAACACGAGGAAAATTAGGATTAAACTGATCGTCCAGAGGTTAATTGCGCCGAACGAACGCGCCATCATCAACATGATTGGACCGAAAGCCAGAACTGCGGAATAGAGATAATCTTTGTTTTTGAGGTTTTCTTTTTTGAATGCGATTCGTTTGAAGGCTTGGAGAAAAAGGGTCGAAAGGCCGAAAAAGACTAAATATAATGT
>CAVDHS010000025.1:1908-2330 GCA_963609155.1 Bulleidia sp.
ATATAATGTTGTAAAAAATAACAAAACTCCGAGCGGACCGATTTCCGTCGGAGAAGTGAAACAAAGCATCAAGATTAAGGCTGCGAGTCCTATAATGCTGGCGGTATAAGCAACACGTTTATGGTTCATGTCTTGATTATACCATATTTTATTTTTGATTTACCCCCAAGATCCGGTCTCCTGAACTTTATTGAGAGAAGAGGCGGTCGGCTATCCGGCACTAAAATCTTAACTATTGACCAGAGCCTTGACCCGCCCTTCTCTGTTTGACCGCTTCACTACTAGGTGAAGCATCGTCCTGATTAGCCTTTTTCTTTCATTCTGGTTTATGGTTTTCTAAGGTGCTAATGAAAGATTTACTAATGCGCTCTACGCTTTCGCCCCGGAGACGATGGCTTTAGCGGAGCTCTAGGTAATTCCTA
>CAVDHS010000025.1:2361-9254 GCA_963609155.1 Bulleidia sp.
TAGGGTGTAATTTATGGCTAGAAATTACCTTTTCGCCCGCTAAAGCTTACGGTTTACTTCTAGCTTTTGGTCGATTTCTTGCCATTTTGGCTCCTTTTAGTGTGTTTTTAGTGTTTGTTTTAGTCTCACGACTACTTTTAGTCTAGCATACTTTATTAGAAAAATCAATAGATTTATTCAGCCTTTTTTGAGGTAATTTTTACAACAATGACTCTATTTCTTCCCTGTTCTAATTTTTTGTTCGTTTTGTTGTATTTTTTACAACAATTCAAACTTTTTTGGGTGCTTAAAGCGATTTTTTGAGCAAGAAAAAACGCCCGTGGAAGGGCGGAATTTATGATTTTGGTGGAGCTGCCGGATACTGCCTCCGGGTCCGAAACATCACCGGGCTGCGATTCTACGTGCGTAGTTTTCTGTTTCGTCTTTACGAATTTTGCTAGCGGCAGAAAACGAAACTAGCAAACGTGCAGGCTGAATTTTCGAATCATTCTGCGCCATTTGAATGATCTTAGTTTCGAGCTATGATAATTCACGTTCTACGAAACCTCAAACGCGAACCAGCCTAAAATATATTAGGCATAAGCCGGCATGTAAGCAACATGCGCGGTTTTCGTGTTTTTAGCACTTATTCAATACTTACGGTATTTAATCGACACGCATCGTCAGCTGTTAATGTCCCGTCTAAGCTTTATCAGCCCCAACTGTCTTTATTTTACCATAAAAAGATTTTCTTGACAATAGAATAAGGCCGGTAACTGCGAGGAAAACCGGCCTTACTTGTAGAGTGTGGAGTTATTTTGGCTAATTTTTTATTTTTGCCTTTTGAATAATTTTTTTATTCAAAAGCTACCCCTATTATAACGCGCAAAAACGCTAATGTCAATAGATTTCTCATATTTTTTTGAACAATTTTTGTATAATTTTTGACGAGTTTTCCACAGGCTTTTGGGTGGGGGGGTTGAAATATTTTTAGGTACATGATAGACAAAAGGCATGATTAGCAAAATACATTCAGCAATACCCTATGGTTTCGACGGAAAGCTGGTCGAAGTCGAGGGCGATATGAACCGGGGGCTTCCAGCTTTCAATATCGTGGGCATGGCAAATAAAACTGTAAATGAGGCGAAAGAACGGGTACGAAGTGCGATCGTTAATTCTGATTTTTCGTTCCCTGATCGGAAAGTGACAATCAACCTTGCACCAGCAGATCTGACGAAAGACGGTGCGTATCTTGATCTGGCGATTGCGCTTTCGATACTAGTTCTATCAGGACAACTCTTAAAAAGTGATGTGCGCGGAAAATTGTTTGTTGGGGAATTGTCCTTGAACGGCGAAGTGAAACCCGTTCGCGGGATTATTAACATCGTGGAGATAGCTCGAAAGTCCGGGATAGAAGAGGTTTATGTGCCAGTGGCAAATTTGCCCCAAGCAGCACTAGTTTCGGGCGTGACGATTTATGGGGTAACAACCCTGCAGGAGCTGTTTTTAGCACTAAAAAATCAGACGACGCTGAAAAAGGCTGATACGGATGGTTCGGCGCTGAAAACGGCCAAAAAATGCGTTTCTGGGCCTTTTTTAGACCATGTTCGAGGGCAAAAATTAGCAAAAAGAGCGATAGAGGTCGCGATCGCAGGCCATCACAATATCCTTATCTCTGGTCCGCCAGGGGCGGGAAAAACACTTTTAGCTAAAGCTGCGGCGAATCTTCTGCCGGAACTTACTCCTGAGGAAAAAATCGAAATCACAAAATTGTATTCAATCGCAGGATTATTAACAGAGAAGACTGTGACGAAACGTCCCTTTCGAGGACCGCATCACACGGCGAGCGCGACCTCGATAATTGGTGGCGTGAGTGGTCCTGGCGAAATTTCTCTGGCGCATAAGGGAGTGTTGTTTTTAGACGAAATTCCGGAATTTCCGCGTTCAGTGCTAGAGGCACTACGCCAACCCCTAGAAGACAAAGATATTGCAATCTCGAGGGCAAATCGAAAAGCTGTTTATCCGGCGGATTTTATGCTCGTTGCGACAATGAACCCCTGTCCTTGCGGTTATCTTGGCGACCCGACACACGAATGCAAATGCACTGAAACTCAGATCCAAAATTACCGGAAAAAACTGTCTGGGCCTCTGTTTGATCGAATTGATATGAATATAGCGGTTGAAAAGGTTGAGAATGCGGATTTATTGAAGAAAACGCCGACTGGCGAGCACGAACATAATGTTGTAAAAAAAACTATAACAGAGGCGATTTTGCGTCAAAAGGCTCGTTACGGACACGACGGAGTCTTTAATAGTTCCCTATCGAGTTTTGAAGTTTCGCAAAAAATCAAATTAACTAAAGAAGTCGAAAAACTCCTAGGTGATGCTTCGGAACGATTAAATCTTTCAGCGAGGTCGTATTTCAAAACAATTAAGGTTGCGCAAACGATTGCGGACCTTGACGGGGTCGAGGTAATTTCTCCAGCTCATCTCGCTGAAGCGCTAAGTTATCGGCGAAGGTAAAATTTAATATCAAAAACTCTTGCTTTTTTCCCTGATGTTTGGTATAATGAATAACAGGTTAATTCAAGAGAAGAAAGGACTATCATCAAAAAACAATCACGGACTAAGTTGAACGAAGAGATTCGTTACCCAGAGGTCCGAGTAATTGGTTCGAGCGGTGAACAGCTTGGCATTATGTCGAGTCGTGAGGCGCAACTTCTCGCGAAGGAACAGGGAGTGGATTTAGTGGAGATTGCCGCTAATGCTAATCCGCCGGTCGTGAAAATCATCGATTGGGGCAAATATCAATACCAAAAGATGAAAGAGGAGGCCAAGAATCGCAAGAAAGCTCGCGAAAAACAATCCGAGCTGAAACAGATGAAAATTGGTCTAAAAATCTCAGATAACGACCTTAACATTAAAGTCCGAAAAATGCGAGGCTTTCTTGATGACGGTGACCGAGTGAAAATCATGATTATTTTCCGAGGTCGTGAAATGGCGCATAAAGAGATCGGTTCGGAGCTTTTGAATAAAGTAATTGAACTGCTCGGAGATGACGTGATCGTCGAAGGAAAACCGCAGATGAACGGACGAAACTTGTCGGTTCAAGTTCGCAAGAAATAGCCCGACTATATAACCGATACTAGCACGAAAAAAGTAATTTCCTACTTTCTAGGCTGTTCGGTAGCACCTTTTGAGTATCGTTGTAAATTTGTCAAAAACAGATTTAAAAACGATTTAAAAATTGGGCAAATGTCCAAAAAATAGGCATTTTAGTCGATTTGCCTAAAACATTATTAACTAAACTAAAGGAAAACCTATGCCAAAAATGAAGACACATAAAGGCACGGCTAAGCGGGTGAAAGTCACCGGCTCAGGAAAAATTGTCCGGGAACGTGCTTTTGGAAACCATATCCTCGCGAAAAAGTCGAAAGCGCGAAAACGCAATATCAAGACTCCGGCGGGGATGAACGGAAAAATTAAGAAAAATATTAAGCGGGCGTTAGGAGTTTAAGATGAGAGTAAAACGAGGTGTCGCGGCGCACGCGAAACATAAGAAATTATTAAGAAAAACTAAAGGGATGCAACATTCTCGCACCCGAAGTTATCGTTTAGGAAAACAGGGCGTAATCAAAGCTTTATCTTATAGCTATCGCGATCGACGGAATCGTAAGCGCGATCTGAGAGCACTTTGGATTACGCGAATTAATAACGCTTCGCGAGAATTGGGAATTTCTTATTCGCAATTGATCGCAGGATTGAAAAAGAAGGGGATCACGCTTGACCGAAAGATCTTAGCAGATCTCGCAGTGAATAATCCGGAAGCATTCAAGAAAATTGTTAATACAGTGAAGGAGAAATAAAATGGCGATCTGTGAAGTTACTGGAAAAGGCAAAATGTATGGACACAACGTTTCATTCTCGCAACGCCATACACGAAAAGTTTTCAAACCAAACGTATCGAAGAGAACGTTGATCATCAACGGCAAAAAAGTAAAAATGAATATTTCGACTTCGGCGCTTCGAACGTTAAAGAAAAAAGGCTTAATCGAGAGTCCAAAAGATCGAAAAACTAATAAAAAATAGAGCCCCTCATCAAAAAATCGACCTAGGGTCGGTTTTTTGATGAGCCGTCTATAAGCCGGGTTCTGTGAATCGTATTAGAATACGAAACGACGATCATCTATCTTGGCACTACATTGCTATAGCACTCTAGCGGTAAACGTGCATGCCCGAGCCAGGCTGTATAGCACTCCTTGCAACAGGTAGGGTTTGCCTCCGCACTGTATCGCTACCGCGCGCTGTGGGCTCTTACCCCACTCTTTTCACCCTTACCGGACGAGCCGGCGGTATTGTTTCTGTGGTACTTTCCCTATCCTTACGGACGGTCGCTGTTAGCGACTACCCTGCTCTGTGTTGCCCGGACTTTCCTCTTATATAAAGCGATCGTCTTTCAGGCTCAAAGTAATTATATCACTTCTTGAGAATTCTGTCGATAGCGGCGTTAGCCTCGGAATCGGCGATCATATTTTCAGAGCGTGGCACGTGAGTGAAAGAAACTGCATCGAATTGACTAAGTTTTTCTTGAATATCGTTATAGATCGGGATGATGTCTTGATTTTTGATGCTAAAAATTCCGTTAAGCTGGTTGACGACCATTAGACTATCCGAGAAGAAACGTACGGTTTTATAACCTAATTCTATTGCACGTTCAACGCCTTTACGCATGGCGTAATATTCGGCTGAACGTGAAGTTGCAAAACCGATAAATTCCCCGCCACGCTCGACAAGGTTATTGTTGTCAAAAATACAGAAACCGATACCAGACGGTCCAGGATTACCACGAGAAGCGCCGTCGACATTAACAATGATGCCGTTCGCAGCCGAGCGTGCCGAAGCACGTCCAGGAGTAGTTTTGCCGGCTTCAATTTCAAGAACAGAGATACTTGTTTCAGTCAGACGTAAATTCGCAGTTGCGAAATTTTTGATAAATTTATAAGCGGTATAGCGATTATGCGGTGTTGGTTTTATTTCCCCGTCGATAGACAGCTCGTACACGATATAAAGATTGCTGAGTCGAGTCGAGCCTTCGGGTGCGAGAAAAGTAACCACATCTTTTAATTTAACCGTATTCGCGACTAAACCGGTAAACTCTGTTAGCGAACGCGCCATTGCTTCTTCGGGTTGTTCACCGAATTTGATTTTTCCGGTTGGAAGTTCCCAAAAAACCGGGCCTTCTGAACGGCCACGGCTGCGTTTAAAAACTAAGACCCCTTCACTATTTTTGATTAAACCAACTACGCGAATTCTTTGTTTCATGCCCACCTTCTTTATAAAAGCCCTGTCGACCTGTTTTCCCCGTAATATATACAAGGTGGGTAAAATCTTATGCGATACGACCACGGTCGTAAGCCACGAAATCCCGTAAACAAGATTATTCAGGAAAATCTTGCTGCCGATAGGGCTAGTTTAATTATACCTGGTAATGTTAGTTTTGTAAAGAGAACCTAGCCGGCGATCAGATTGAAAAAGTTCAAAATTCCTTCAATGCCGTTCGTCATTAAATTAGTGAAAAGTTGTCCGAAGAAAAGGATCAGCGCGTAAACGATAAAAATACCGTAACGCTCAAGAGTATCGAGAATGTTGCGGAAAAAATCGGGAGAAATCGCATAAAGTACTCGCGAACCATCCAGTGGCGGGATTGGGATTAAGTTAAAAATCATGAAACCGAGGTTGATCATCACGATTTCAGCAAGGATGAAGGCAGTAGTCGAATTTGCGGCATAATAAAGACCGCTGCCAGCTTCAAAACCGATCAGACCGACAGCGTGTCCGATGAGGAAAGTGAGAAAAGCAATAAAGAAGTTCGTGAGCGGTCCAGCAAGCGCAACTAGAGCCATGCCCCATTCGTGCCATTTTAAATTGCGGAAATTCACAGGAACCGGTTTCGCGCCACCGAAAACTGGTGCATTTAAGAGATATAGAATCACCGGAACGAGAATCGACATATAGGGGTCGATGTGTTTAATCGGATTCAATGTTAGCCGACCGGCTTCTTTTGCGGTGCGATCGCCAAGAAGATAGGCCACAGCGCCATGTGCTAGCTCATGTAAAATGACCGAGCCGACGACAATGACTAAAACAATAATGACGCTAATTAGGCTTAAATTCATTAATTCAAGACCACCACTTCTTTAACTGTTGGAAGACTGTCGAGATTTTTGACTTTCAATTTCTTTTCAGTTCGAGCGGTCAGTTTCAAATCGGCGACCATGCCGTCAACGTTCCCCATCGCGACAATGAGTTTCGGCTCGATTTCGCGAATAGCACGGATGGAGGAAGTGCAGAGAATATCAGCGACAATATCATCGAGGTTTTCTTCGATGTCACCGAGAATGCCGACGTGAACTCCGCCGATTTCGACGTCATAAATAGTTTTATTACTTTCAGTAGCGATCCCGCGAACGCTAATATCGCCAATCTCGAATTCACCTGGTCCGACAATCTTACCAACGGCAAGACCAGCGTCAATGGCTGCGTCGGCAATATTGAATTTTATGGTAGTTTTTTTCGTGCTGATGGCGATTTCGTCTTGATTTTTGCTTTCGATCTCGAACATACTCCTCCTATTGTTTGATTAAGTTTTCTGGGTCAATAATTTCAGTAATTTCCATCTCAAGAACCTCCATAGTAAAGCGATCTCGAACGCTTTTTCGATAGCTAAAATCGTCCGCAGACATGATCACGTAATTTATCGGCTTGCCAAGTTTTTTCTCGACCACTTCCGCCCAACGAGTGAGCTTTTTAGTTTTGTCATTACCAATAATCAACAAATCGACACCCTCTTGCCCCGGAAGACGATTCGTAACAACCAGGCCTTTCAGATAATTTTTAACCGTACGAATGTATTC
>CAVDHS010000026.1:0-23156 GCA_963609155.1 Bulleidia sp.
ATACTAAACGCGACGCCCAAATGGCGATGTTAAACGCCATGTCGAACGTTGGACCAAACGAAGGCATTGCTGTTCAAATTCTTTTCCGCCCTGCACAAAAAAATTGGTCAGAACAATCCAAAGAATATATTGAAAACATCCAAAAAGGCAAAAAAACTAAAACCGTCGGGGCAGGATTAGGTGAAATTGCCATGGATATTTTAAAAGCCCCTTGGGAAGTCCCCAAAGAGCACGAAAAACGCGAAGAAACCATTATTTCAAATGTCAAACAAGATGAAATCTCCGCTGTGGCCGCTAAAATGCGTTTTCCAGCCTTCGAGACCTTAATTCGGGTGGTAGCCAGCTCTGCCACCAGCGCCCGCTCAGAAGCGCTTTTAGGGGGTATTCTCAGCTCATTCTCGCAATTTAACGCCCCCACCCTGAACGGTTTCAAGGTTAACACCATGAAAGATCCCAAAAAACTCGCCATAGATTACACTTTTCGGGCTTTTCCGGTTCGTACACGTACCAATATCTTAAACTCTGTCGAACTCGCCTCTATCTTTCATCTACCCGAACAAGACGCCATTCCAAATTCTACCGTCGAACGCCAGCTCACCAAGCAGGTTGACGGCCCCGCCCGTCTTGCTACCGAGGGGGTTTTGCTCGGTACCAACGAATTTCGGGGTGCGAAAAAGGCTATCTACCTCGACGACAACAACCGTCGCCGCCATATGTACGTTATTGGGCAAACTGGTATGGGTAAATCTGTCTTTCTCGAGAATATCGCCTTCCAGGATATGTGTGACGGGCGCGGTTTTGCCTTTATCGACCCTCACGGTGACGCCGTTGAGGCACTTTTAAAGCGTGTCCCCGAAGAACGTATCGATGATGTCATCTATTTTGACCCCTCAGATATCGAGCACCCAGTCGGCATGAATATGTTCGAATATACCACTGATGATCAGAAAGATTTTATCGTCCAAGAGGGAATCAGTATGCTACAATCACTCTTCGATCCTAATAATCAGGGCTATTTCGGCCCGCGCGGTCAACATATGTTCCGAAACGCAGCTCTGCTTCTAATGTCCGACCCTGCTGGCGCCACTTTCATCGACATCCCACAATGTTTCACCGACCCCGAATTCGTCAAGTCGAAATTAAAATATGTCACCGACAAGGCCGTTTATGATTATTGGACCAAAGAATTCCCTCAATCTCTTAAATCTAGCGATTCCGGCGAAGTGATCACCTGGTTCTCGAGTAAATGGGGCCCGTTTATCGCTAATACCATCATGCGAAACACTCTCGGTCAGGTCAAATCCGGCTTTAATATCCGCGAAATTATGGATCAGAAAAAGATTTTCCTCGTTAATCTTTCTAAGGGTAAACTCGGCGATATCAACTCTAACCTGCTCGGTATGATTTTCGTAATGAAATTCCAGCAAGCTGCTATGTCTCGTCAAGATATCCCCGAGAATGAACGCAAAGATTTCTGTCTTTACGTGGATGAGTTCCAGAACTTTGCCACGGATAGTTTTGAATCTATCCTCTCTGAAGCCCGTAAGTATCGCCTCAATCTCATCGTCGCCAATCAGTTTATGACTCAGCTTACCGACAAGATTCGAGAGGCTCTGCTTGGTAACGTTGGCACGATTGTCTGCGGGCGAGTCGGCGTTACCGATGCTGATCTGATGGTAAAGGCCTTTACTCCGACCTTTACTGCCGAAGATTTGACCAAAACCCCGAATTTCGCCGCCGTCGCAAAGGTAATGATGTTTGATATGCCCTCGGCGCCGTTTACGATCTCCCTGCCTCCTCCGATGGGCGAGCCGAACGAGGAACTAATGGAAACATTAAAGGTCTATTCTGCTACTAAATTTGCTAAAACTCGGGCTGAAGTCGAAAAAGAGATTAACGATCGTTGGTCGGCCGCCGAAAAGGCCAAAACCTCCGTAAAACCCTCTAAAAGCCCCATAGCGCCGCCTTCTGATAAAACCGCTTATGCACCCGATTCTGGTCCTAAAACTGCTTCTAAAGCCTCTCAATCGTCTAAAAAAGGCTTTCTAGACGATTGGGTGTCAAAAAAAACCGAGTCGATCACAAAGCCGAAATCTGAGCCGACTCCTGTTTCTGAGCCGACCCCGGCTCCTAAACTAGACGTACCGGCCCCAGAATCAACCTCCAAACCCGCTACTTCTACCCCTAAACCAAAGCCTACTCAAGAAGCCGTTTTTCGTGTTCGATAATTTTCAATTGCATTTTTCAGCGCGTCATGCCCTAAAATCGAGCAATGAAACTTATGTTTCGGCAGATTACCGAGGTAATCATCGATATCTTTTGCTGAGATTTTTAACGCTGCGTCTAGAGTTTTTCCCTTAGCTAGCTCTGATAATGCCGAAGTCGAAGCGATCGCCGAAGCGCAACCATAAGTTTTCCAACGAATGTCCTCAATCCGGTCATCTTTCACCTTAATATACATTTTCATCTGATCTCCGCAAATCGGATTTCCGACCAACCCTACCGCATCATATTTAAATTTCGACTCATCGCCCATCAAAAAATTCCGCGGATTTAAGAAATGATCCTTCACTGTATCTGTATAAATCCAATCTTGGCCCTCATTCATGCTTCTATTGTACTGATTTTTTGCAATCGGTCAACAATTCCTGGCAGCACTTTCATCACGTGTGCAACATCTTCAGGGGTATTTTCAAGTCCAAATGAAAACCGAATTGAAGAATGCGCAATTTCCGCGTCCCCAGTTTTCGCCATCAAAACATGTGACGGCTTCGTATCTCCAGCGGCGCAAGCCGAACCAGTCGAGACGACAATTCCTTCAGCATCGAGATAAAGTTGAATCGATTCGCCCTCGGCAGCCCGAAATGAGACATTTAAGATATTCGGCAGGGAAGCACCAGGAGTCAAATTTGTGTTCAAACTACTTCCCGGAATTTTCGCCAAAATCCGCCGCGCCAACTCGTCTCGCAGTTTTCGTATCTCTGTATCGTATTTTTCCCAAGTTCGCCTCTGTAAAACTTGTTTTAAAGCTGCTCCGAAACCTACAATTCCTACAGTATTATAAGTTCCACCTCGCCGCTTTTGCTCCTGATTCCCACCGATGATTAACGGCTTAAACGGTACTCCCCGTTTTACATAAAGCGCCCCGACCCCTATCGGACCACCGATTTTATGCGCTGAAAAAGTCGCATAGTCTAAACCTAATTTATGAACATTTAGAGGGATTTTCCCGAGTGCTTGAGTCAGATCCGAATGGAGATAAGCATCTCTTCGCTCGGTCACTAACGGCTTTCCCCAATCTGTTTTCGCTTCGAATAATTTCGAATCCGTAAATTTCCGAGCTTTAATATCCGGAAGTTCTAAAATTTCCCCAATTTCGTTATTTACCAACATATAAGAATATAATTTCGGCAATTTCGATCCATGATACTTCTGTGCAGTTTCGATAATCGAATGGTGCTCAAGTGGAGAAGTTTCGATCTGACAACCCTCAAAAGTGCGAATTATGGTATTATTACTCTCTGATGCTCCAGAGGTAAAAACAATCTCCTCCGGTTCAGCGCCAATTAATTTCGCTAATAATTTCCGCGTTTCTTCAATTTGGTTCATCGCCAAATGTCCAGGAGTATGTAAAGCTGATGCATTCGCAAAAAATTGTTTTTCTGCTCTATGCATTGTTCGGATCACCTCTGGTAACATCGGCGTCGTCGCCGCATAATCTAGATAGGTCATGCCCTTATTATATCACCTCTTGAAATTTTCATTAATAGGGAGTATAATAAGGGGAGAAGAATTAAGAAGAGGTAATAAATGGCCGACAAAGCTAATGAATATGATTCGTCTGAAATTCGCGTGTTAGAGGGGCTTGAAGCCGTACGTATTCGCCCTGGTATGTATATCGGTTCGACCGGATATGACGGACTACATCATCTAATCAAAGAAATCGCCGATAACTCGATCGACGAAGCGATTGCCGGGTTCTGCACCCGACTCGATATCACCGTGCTTGCTGATGGTGGCGTGCGAGTTGAAGATAATGGACGTGGTATCCCTGTTGATATTCACCCAAAAACTAAAAAATCGACTCTTGAAACGGTTTTGACCGTCCTCCATGCTGGTGGTAAATTCGGTGACGGAGGTTATAAAACCGCCTCCGGGCTTCACGGGGTTGGTTCTTCGGTTGTAAATGCGCTTTCGACCCATATGATTGCCGAAGTTTATCGAGATGGCAAAATCCATCACATCGAATTTGACACTGGTAAACCGACCTCTGATTTACAGGTTACTGGTAAAACCACTAAACGTGGCACTTCGATCACTTTTTACCCTGATATTAAGATTTTCAAAAACGGTGTCGACATTGATTATAATTGGATTTTGAACTATGCCCGTCACCAAGCCTATCTTAACAAGGGGCTTTTGATCACGACTTTGGATGAGCGAACGGGGAAGCGTGAGACTTTTTACTTCGAAGGTGGAATTAAAAGTTATGTTAAACGCCTAAACAACGGTAAAGAAGTGCTTTCGGACGATATTTTCTATGTCGATAAGACAGTTGGCGACAATGGTGTTGAGATTGCAGTTCAATATAACGACAGTTTTGCAGAAACTCTGAAACCTTTCGCGAATAACGTGCTTACCCCTGATGGCGGGACGCATGTGATCGGTTTTCGTACTGCATTAAACCGTACGATCAACGATTATGCTAGAAAGAATAACCTCTTGAAAGAAAAAGATGATAATTTGACTGGCGACGACATTAAAGAGGGATTAACAGCAGTAATTTTGGTTAAATTGCCGAATCCTGAATTCGAGGGACAGACTAAAAATAAACTTGGTAACCCTGAAGCGCGTGGCTTAGTCGATAAAGTAATGAATGAATATTTCGCTTATTATCTTGAAGAAAACCCGGCCGTAGCGAAGAAAATTATCAATAAAGCGACTGTCGCAGCGCGGGCGCGAAAGGCTGCTCGGGCCGCTCGTGATAATGTTATCCGTAAAGGAGCTTTTGAAGGCCTAAACCTTCCTTCGAAACTTGCCGATTGTTCCTCTCGAGATCGTTCAGAATGTGAACTCTTCATTGTCGAGGGTAATTCCGCAGCCGGTTCCGCCAAAGAGGGGCGCAACCCTCAAATTCAGGCCATCTTACCGCTCAGGGGTAAAGTTTTGAATACCGAGCGTGCACGTTTGGATAAAATGCTCGCTAATCAAGAATTAGTTTCTCTGATCAAAGGGCTGGGTGTCGGTATCGGTGATCAATTCAATATCGAAGGCTTAAGATACGATAAAATCATTTTCATGACTGATGCCGATGTCGACGGTCTTCATATTGCGACTTTATTGATGACCTTCTTTTTCCGTTATATGCCACAAGTGATCGAAGAAGGACACGTTTATCTTGCGAAACCGCCTCTGTTTGGATTGATTAAAGGGACTGGCAATGCTCGAAAAATCGATTATCTTTATGACGAAGCTGCACTTGAGAATAGATTGACTGAAAAAATTGCCGAAAAACGCAAAAATGGCAATAAAATCGATGAGAATCAGGAACGTTTCAAACAAGCTGGCTACACTGCTCAACAGCGGTTCAAAGGTCTTGGTGAAATGGACGCTAAACAACTCTGGGAAACTACTATGGATCCCGAGAATCGAATTTTAGTACAAGTCCATATTGATGATGCCGAAAAAGCCGATGCGGTGTTCACGAAGTTAATGGGAGACCAGGTCGATCTCCGCAAAAACTTCATTCAAGCCGGTGCTGCGAGCGTAAACTTAGATGATCTGGACTTTTAAGGAGAAATTATGGCAAGCAATAAAGAAGAGAAACCGAATAAAGATATCAATCCTAAAGAGCAGAAGCTCGACCAGGCGTCTCCGGACGTGTCCGAGACGACCTCATCCGAGGATGTTATTGTAGACGGCATTGAAAAACGTGACGTCGAAAATACCATGGAAGAATATTTCCTTAAATATTCGATGTCGGTGATTATCGATCGTGCGCTCCCCGATGTGCGTGACGGTTTGAAACCAGTCAACCGCCGTATATTATATACAATGAATAAAAACGGCTGGAAGGCTCCGCATGCCACTGTTAAATCCGCGCGTATCGTTGGTGACGTAATGGGTAAATACCACCCACATGGCGATTCGTCGATTTATATGGCAATGGTAAATCTCGCTCAGCCATGGAAGATGCGTTATACTCTGATTGAGGGGCAAGGTAACTTCGGTTCAATGGACGGCGACGAACCAGCGGCCTACCGTTATACTGAGGCTCGCATGGACAAAGTTGGCGCCGAACTCTTAACCGATATCGAAAAAGATACCGTCGATTTTCGCGATAACTTTGACGGTACAGAACAAGAACCGGTAGTTTTGCCAGCCGCTTTGCCGAACATTCTCTTGAATGGGCAAATGGGTATCGCTGTAGGTATGGCAACCAACATTCCACCTCATAATCTCGGCGAATTAGTTGATGCCACTGTTGCCCAGATCGACAATCCCGAAATTACCCTTGACGGTCTCATGAAATACGTCAAAGGCCCCGATTTCCCGACTGGCGCCGAAGTTTATGGCGGTGCGCCGATGAAACAAGCTTATGCTACCGGAAAAGGTTCGGTTGTAATTCGCGCTGTGGCTGAAATCGAAGAACGTGCAAAAGGTCGTCATAACATCGTCATCACCGAAGTTCCTTATGGTATGAGTAAAGAAGGCTTTATTCAAAAAGTGCGTGATCTTGTATTGGCGAAGAAATTAGATCACATCGCTGATGCACGCGACGAATCGGCACGAGGTAAAATCCGCATTGTAGTAGAGCTAAAGAAAGATGCTTTTCCGAAGAAAATCTTGAACCAACTTTACAAAATGACTGCTCTGCAAACTTCATTCCATTATAATATGTTGGCTCTGGTTGATGGCGTGCAACCGCGAATTCTCGGTTTGAAAGAGATTTTGGCGGAATTTATTAAACATCGTCAAAAAGTTGTTCGTCGTCGTACCGAATATGATTTGAAAAAGGCCAAAGAGCGTGCTCATATCCTCGAAGGGTTAAAAATCGCGCTTGATAATATCGATGAAGTGATTAAAGTAATTCGTGCATCTTATGATGACGCCGATAAACAGTTGATGCAACGTTTCGGGCTTTCCGAAATCCAAGCCAACGCTATTTTACAGATGCAATTGCGCCGTCTCCAGGGGTTGGAACGTGATAAGATTGAAGACGAATTAAAACAACTTCACGAATTAATCAAGAAACTCGAAGCTATTCTCGCCGATGAAAATGAGATTTTGCGCGTAATCAAAGAAGAATTACTCGCTTTGAAAGCTAAATATGCCGATGAGCGTCGTTCGAAAATCATTAATCACGAAGTTGGCAAATTCTCCGAAGAAGAATTGATCCCCGAAGAAGAAAGTGTGATTTTATTAACCTCTGAAAATTACATGAAAAGAGTCCCGCAAAATGATTTCCGTAAACAAAATCGTGGCGGTAAAGGTAAACGCGGTATGACCACTAAAGAAGAAGACGTCATCGCACAGATTTTAACTGCGAATTCGCACGATTTCTTGCTGTTCTTCACGAACCAAGGACGTCTGTTCCGTCTGAAAGCTTACGAAGTTCCGCAAGCTTCGCTCACAGCTAAAGGAACTGCCGCAGTGAATCTTTTAAATATGCATCCAGAAGAAAAAATTACAGCGATTATTAAACAGGGTGATACTGGCGCAAACGGCTATCTCTTCATGGCGACCAAAAAGGGAACGATTAAAAAATCCGCCGTGAAAGATTTCTTCAATGTCCGCAGTAATGGCCTGATCGCAATTAAACTTTCCGAAGGTGATGAATTAAGATGGGTGAGCGAAACCACCGGTGAAAATGATATCGTTATCAGTACTTCCGCTGGTCAAGCTACACGTTTCAATGAAAAAGAAGTGCGCGTGATGGGGCGATCTGCTATGGGCGTTCGTGGCATGCGACTTCGTCCGAAGGATGAAATTGTCGGTATGGATGTAATCACTGATCCGAAACAGAAATTAATCGTTATTTCTGCTAATGGTTATGGTAAAGCTACATTGGTTTCGAACTTCCCGCCGCATCGGCGTGGCGGCGTCGGCATTAAAGTTGCCGCTGTGACTGAAAAAACTGGTCCGATCGTTGCGGTTCATACTCTCGACCCGCTCGCGAAAGAAATTATCATGATGTCGACCAAAGGTCAGGCCATTCGCGTCGCAACTAAAGAGATTCCGACTTTAGGACGCGCAACTCAAGGCGTTCGAATCATGAAAATGAGCGCTGGCGATACGGTTGCATCGCTCGGAATTGTCCTTCCGGAAGAGCCAGAAGACGAAAAAAAGGCTTAAATCGTCAAAAATTCCGCTAAAATTAACAGAGGTCAAAACACTTATGCATCGATTTTGGGGAATTTAGGGTTGCAAAATTGTTAACTTTGTGTATATACTCCTGAAAATTAACTAAAGGAGTTATATGAAAAAATCTCTAATTTTCTCATCTTTGGTCATGACGGTAGTTTTTGCTGGAGTTGGCATCAATTTTCATCCGGCTTCGGCCAAGACCGTAACCGAAAAGTGGGGCAACGCTTATACTCTCGAAGAGGTAAAAGCAATGTACCAAGAATACGAAGCAAAAATGTCAGCGACCTGCGACGAAGATGACTGGAATTGTTTACGGACTTTCTTCGATACTATGAAAGCTGAGGATTCGAAATATGGTGCTCTGAACACCTATATGAACATTCCATTTTATATCACAAAAATTGATCCAGAAACTGGCAATTTGCATTTCTACTATCGCGATTATAGCTTAAGCCGTCACATGATGGGCTTGATGAGGAAGAGCGAACGACACGCATTAACTGAAATGTATGTTGGTTGGTTGGAACCAGGCACCAGTATTTCTAAATTTCCAGAATTAATCACTAAAGATGTGACTAATAAAAATCTCCATGTCATCGTTCGGGCCGAAGCCGAAGCGAATGGTGGCTTCTGGTTTCCTAGCGAGAAAGAAGTCATGATGTCCGCGCCAGGTGCTGATTTGCCGAATAATGAAACTCGCAAAATTATCTTTTGGTTACACATGGGCAGTCCTTCATTCTTTAATCATAGCGATTATTCTACTTGTTATGAAGCAGGATATCAGCCGGGCATGGAATGTCGCATGATGTTCACCGAAGACGGCGGATATATCTATTTGCCTTATTCTACAGAGGAAACTTCTGATTCTGATTCTGATGCTAAACCTGATGATCAGACCGAAGATCAGGCCGAAGACAAAACCGATGACGCTGGAGACAAAACTGACGATGCCGAGGATAAAACTGATGAAAAAACTGACGAAACTACCGATCCGGATGATTCAGATAGCGATAAATCTGATACCGGAACTGACGCAGAAACCGATAAAGAGAATGATCAAACTCAAACCGATCAACAAATTGTCGAAAATAATATTACAAATGTAACGGTAACTCCGTCTGTAATTCGAGAAACTGTCTATCGCGATCGTTACATTACTATTTTTAAAACTGTCGAGGAACAAGGGGATAAACAGGAAGAAAAATCCTCCAAACAATCTGACCAGACCATCCAATCTGAAACAGAGCAGCAAAAAACCCAACCCACCCCGAGTTCCTCGACTACGGTGGACTTGCCAGAATCCGGCAAAAACGAAAAAGAAACCATTTTCCCATGGTGGTTCATCATTGTGCTTATCGTTGTGGATGCCTTAATTATGTGGTTTTTCTGGCCAAAACGCAAAAAAACTCAAAAAACTTCGGAAAAATCCTAAAAAGTTGTTGACAATTCTCGCGGCTTTTGATAAAATAATAACAGTCTGAAGCTGCGAGATATATTTTAGCAGTCTTTGGAAATAGTTTAACAATTTAGTTGTGCAATTAATCATCGTCAGTTTTACTTTATGAGTTGAACAAACTTATACTTTAATGGAGAGTTTGATCCTGGCTCAGGATGAATGCTGGCGGCGTGCCTAATACATGCAAGTCGAGCGGTAACAGGGGCTCACCGTTTCCTTGACACTCCGGGCTTTGAGCGGGAGGTTGAATTCGAGGGAACAGTGAGCTTGCTGACGAGCGGCGGACGGCTGAGTAACGCGTGGGAACGGACCCCAAACTGAGGGATAACGCACCGAAAGGTGTGCTAATACCGCATGTGATCTTCGGATTAAAGTCTTCGGACGGTTTGGGACTGGCCTGCGTACGATTAGATAGTTGGCGGGGTAAGAGCCCACCAAGTCGACGATCGTTAGATGGTTTGAGAAGATGATCATCCAGACTGGGACTGAGACACGGCCCAGACTCCTACGGGAGGCAGCAGTAGGGAATCTTTCGCAATGGGCGCAAGCCTGACGGAGCAACGCCGCGTGCAGGATGACGGCCTTCGGGTTGTAAACTGCTTTTATATCCGAGAAATATGATGGTAAGATATGAATAAGGACCGGCTAACTACGTGCCAGCAGCCGCGGTCATACGTAGGGTCCAAGCATTATCCGGATTGACTGGGTGTAAAGAGTTGCGTAGGTGGTTTGTTAAGTAGGTAGTGAAATCTGGTGGCTCAACCATTCAGACTATTACCTAAACTGATAGACTCGAGAATGTTAGGGGTAGCTGGAATTTCTAGTGTAGGAGTGAAATCCGTAGATATTAGAAAGAACACCGATAGCGTAGGCAGGCTACTGGGACATTTCTGACACTAAGGCACGAAAGCGTGGGGAGCAAACGGGATTAGATACCCCGGTAGTCCACGCCGTAAACGATGGATACTAGCAGTTTCGGGTATCGACCCCTGGAGTTGCGAAGCTAACGCGTTAAGTATCCCACCTGTGTAGTACGATCGCAAGATTAAAACATAAAGGAATTGACGGGGACCCGCACAAGCGGTGGAGCGTGATCTTTAATTCGATGGTAAACGATAAACCTTACCAAGGCTTGACATCCGAGGAAGGCTCTCGAAAGAGAACTGTGCCTTCGGGAACCTCGAGACAGGTGATGCATGGCCGTCGTCAGCTCGTGTCGTGAGATGTTTGGTTAAGTCCATCAACGAGCGCAACCCTTGCAACCAGTTGTATTTTTCTGGTAGGACTGCCCCGGTAACGGGGAGGAAGGAGGGGATGATGTCAGGTCAGTATTTCCCTTACGCCTTGGGCTAGAATCGCGCTACAATGGCCGGTACAATGCGAAGCGAAGCAGCGATGTGAAGCAAATCGCACCAAAGCCGGTCCCAGTTCGGATAAGAGGCTGAAACTCGCCTCTTTGAAGTCGGAATCGCTAGTAATCGCAGATCAGCATGTTGCGGTGAATACGTTCCCGGGTCTTGTACACACCGCCCGTCAAACCATGAGAGTCGTGAGCACCCGAAGTCCGCTTCGGCGGCCTAAGGTGAGCAAGATGATTGGGGTTAAGTCGTAACAAGGCATCCGTACGAGAACGTGTGGATGGATTACCTCCTTTCTTGAGAAGGAATTGATGCGCTTGATTCCCGCAAGGGAACAAGTAGCTAGGTCGGTTACGGTTGTATTAAGGAGCTTATAATACAACATCTTCTGTTTTCAGACGTAACAATAAGCTAAAATCGACTGTCGATGATTTGCACAACTAAATTGTTAAACCAAATCCGCCTCTTTTCGAGGCGGATTTTTGTGATATGAACGTGTTTTGAGATATTTTTAGCGTTCGTCGCCTGCGCCGTGAATCGTTCCGCGTTTTAAACGGCCTTCGAGTTTTTCGATGTTCATTTCCGCCACCTCGGATAGCGGAATCTCAAGATAGCGCGCGATCGTCGCGAGGTACCACAATGTGTCGCCGAGTTCTTTTGCTACACCTTTCTTGTCTTCTTCAGTCAGTTCACCGTCTTTATCGCGTAAAATCTTTTTAATTTTGTCTGCCACTTCACCAGCTTCGCCTGTTAATCCTAGCACCTTTTCAACAAACCCTACTGCCTTCAAATCTTCCGGCTCGAAAAAATCGAACTTCTTGGCTTTTTGTTGGTATTCGTCAAATTTCATAAAACCTCCTATCTGTTTTTCTTATTATATCATGATATAATACAGATATGGAAGATTCACGAAATCTAGTTGATGAGTACAAAGGAATGGCGAACGAACAAGTTTTTGACGCGCTGAATAAAACTCGTACGCCGTTAGAGATTGCGATTGAAAATCTTGAACACGATTTTAATATCGGCTCGATCGTCCGTACTGCAAACTCTTTTAATGTTCAAAAAGTTCATATCATCGGCAAGAAAAAATATAATCGTCGCGGTGCGATGTGTACGGACAAATATCTCGAAATTGTCCACCACCCGACTCTCGACGACTTTCTCAATAATCAGCAGGAGCGAGAATTGGTCGCAATTGAAAATAATGTTGAGAATACTAAACCTCTATATAATAAAAAATTTTCACCGAACACTACCTTGATTTTCGGTTCGGAAGGGAACGGCCTCTCGAAAGAATTACTAAAAAACGTTCACGACTGCCGGTTCATCGAAAGCTTCGGTTCGACTCGCTCTGTTAATGTCGGAGTTGCTGCTGGCATCGCAATGTATGAATTTGTGCGACAAGTCGTGTTTTAAAAATAAATATTAACCGAACCAAAATTCGATTTTTTGAATTTTTATTTTCCAAACATCAAATTCACCAACAGCCGCAGCAGAAAAGTATGTAAATTCGCCGTGCAAAGCAGCCCGACAACTACGGTGATCACTCCCGCTAGTTTCACTTTATCATAGGACGAAACACCATTCACCAAATTATCCGCGATTTGCTTGTAAAAAATCACAATCAATCCTCCTACAATCGTAATCGCGATCCCACCAAATAGCCACCCCAGACTAAATTCATAATTCATAACCTTAATTATAGCATAAATCCCTTTGACTTTTTACAATTTTTTTGGTAAAATATCATAACAGGGGGCAATAGCTCAGTTGATTAGAGCGCTGCCTTTGCAAGGCAGAGGTCCTGGGTTTGAATCCCAGTTGCTCCACCATTTGTTCTTTATGAATTGGGGATATAGCTCAGCTGGTTAGAGCGCGTCACTGATAATGACGAGGTCTGTGGTTCAAGTCCACATATCCCCACCACTTGAATAATTTATCTCGGTTGCCGAGATATTTTTTATGTTTCAAGCGTCAAGCAAAAAAAGAAATCCGCCTATATCTAAGCGGATTTCTTCAGGTCATACATAGATTTAAGTAGCCTCGCAGTTTAATCTACTTAAAACTACTCTTATTTTATATCACCATATGCATATTGTCAATACCTTTTTTCCACAATTTGTGCAAAACTTATACAAAAAGTGTTCGGGAAAAATAAAAATATTAAAACATATTTTTTAGAATTAGCGTATTGACAAAACGAAAGCAGTATGCTATAATGGAAGTATATTAAGTATTTTGGTGGGCAGAATAGGAGTTTTAGAATGGCTGGAACTAAAGCTGGTGGCATGAAAGCTGCTGCAACTAACAAAGCAAAATACGGTAAAGAGTTTTATGCTCAAATCGGTAAAAAGGGTGGCCAGAATGGTCATACCGGTGGTTTTGCTGCGAATCCAGAGTTAGCTCGAATCGCTGGTGCGAAGGGCGGACGTATTTCTCGTCGTGGTCCGGCGAAAAAAGCGTAGGGTCGTAATCATCAAAATCAAGAAACGCGTCTTTAACGGCGCGTTTTTTGAGGTGATGTCACATTTTCGCATCGCGGACAATGATATTCTCCATCCGGTGTTTGGTAGCGCGTCAACCCACATTTTGAACATTGTGACCTCTGGTGCAACCAATCTCGGTAGCTATCCAGCTCCATTTCCATCAATTCATCATCAAATTCCACTCCATAATTCTTAGCCAATTCGCGCGCTTTCTCCCAAGCCGCCAATTCCATCTTTAATCGTTCCGCGTCCATCCGAAAGTCCTGATGTTTCAATATCGCATGCCCGATCTCATGTAATAACAAAAGTTTCATCGTTTTTGCCCCAGTTTTCTCACCTGTATCCTCTTCCGGACCGAGTACAATCGTTCGTGGCGGCCGAAAAGCAAATTTCCGCCCTGAGATAAAATTAAACTCTGGGAAATCGGTCTTTAATTTCTTGAGCAACGCTTCCATAAATGGGGAATTATTCCCATCCTTCAAGCTGTTTTGAATTTCGGTCGTTCAGTTTTTGTCGCGCTAAAATATAACAACCGTAAATCACCGATTCATTCGGTCGTTTCGGTCGACGGTAACGGACGCCTTCGATTTTCGGTAGGTAATTCGCATATAACTTAAAAAGTTTGCCCATCGGCCCACCGAGTACGATCGTATTAGGATGGTATTCTTTCACGATATCTGGCAGACCAAGATAAATCCGTTTCGCGATCTCCTCCATCGCCTCTTTACCTCTGAGATCGGTCGCGTGATCTACATGATAAAAATTACCGATTGCGCTCGCCGCAGCGATATCCTCCCATTCTTCGATCGCTCCGTTATACCAATATTTTTTATGGCCCGGCTCGAGAGTTTTCGATTCCGGTAGAATCCGATTTCGCTCAATTATTCCCCCGCCAATTCCGGTCGAAAAAGTCAGAAAAACTGTTCGTCCCGGCAGGCGAAAAGATTCATATAAAGCCCCGAGACTTGCATCATTTTCAAAATAAATCGGACAGCTGAACAAATCTTTTATAGGGGTCAAAATATCGATTTCGTCCCAATTACGGTTCCCAAATTTAACTGTATAATTTTTTTGTACAAGCCCCGGAATCGCTACAACGATTGCCTTAATTTCACGCTTTTTAAAGTCATTCAAATTATTTTTCAAGTCGCGAATAAACATTTTGTAACCTTGTGCGGTTTTGAACTTTCGTCGTCGAATTACACGCCCTCGTTTCGAAAACAGAGCGATCAAGGTTTTAGTCCCGCCAATATCCACACTCAAATACATATCTTGATTATATCATATTTTTTTGCTATAATATAGAGAATCTCGGATTCATTCAATAGTTGTCCCGACAGGGAAGAAACTTGTCGGAATCTATTGAATGGATCCGAAGGAAGGAAAAATTTAATCATGGCAACAGCCAAAAAATATACTATGGACGAGCTTCTCGCCGAAAGCGAGCTCGTGCCGAAAAAAGCAATTATAGGCGATATCGTCACGGGGACGGTTTTGTCCATCAAAAAACACGAAATCTTGATTGATCTCGGACCTCAAGGGGTCGGGTTAGTCCCGCGTCGGGAAGTTTCCTTTGCGCGTAACCTTCACGAAGGCGACGAAACTACCGCTTCAGTCATCGATTCAGAGATGAAAGACGGCTATGTTTTGCTCTCTCTTCGTAAAGCCGTTAAGGATAAAGGTTGGGATGAAATCCAAGCGAAACTCGACACCAGCGAAATCGTCGAAGTCATTCCATCTGATGCGAACAGAGGTGGCCTGCTCGTTGAATACGAAGGCATCCGTGGTTTCATGCCAGTTTCACAACTTTCCGCCGAGCATTATCCGCGAGTCGGTAGCGCTGACAAAGACGAAATTTTGCAACGTTTGAATTCTCTCGTTGGCAAACCGATTAAAGCGCGCATTCTCGACGCAAATAAGAAAGAAAATAAATTGATTTTCTCTGAAAAAGAAGCAATTAAAGACGGTTTGGCGGAACGTTTCGCTAAGCTCAACGTTGGTGATACAGTAAAAGGCGTCGTCACCGGCGTGGTTGATTTTGGCGTTTTTGTCAATGTCGACGGTATCGAAGGACTGATTCATATCTCGGAAATTTCTTGGGAACGAGTCAATAACCCGTCTGATTATGTGAAAGTTGGCGACACGATCGAAGCGAAAATTATCGCGATCGATAAAGAACGGCTTTCGCTTTCGATGAAACAATTAGTCGAAGATCCTTGGATTTCCGAAGTCGAAGGCTTGAAAAAAGGTTCGAAAGTCGAAGGCTCGATCACCCGCATTACGCCATTTGGTGCATTCGTCCAAATCTCTCCAGCTGTCGAAGCTTTAGTCCATGTTTCTGAACTTGGCGAAGGTTCTGACGTTGACCCAGAGAAGATTTTTACACTTAACGAGCGCAAAAACTTCAAGGTTCTCGATATTGACCGAGAAGGTCGAAAAATTTCCCTCTCGATCATAAAATAAATGTGAAATTACATTTATTGAATGTAAAAAGCCCGATTTTCGGGCTTTTTGGCAGGTTTACAAAGTTTAAGATAAGCGTTATAATTAGATTATTATGACTGGCGAAAAATTTTCTAGTCCTCAAAACAGCAATCCTGATGCTGACAAGTGGAAGAATATGGACCCAAATGTTCGTACTCAACAAGAAGCTAGCACAGAACTAGAAGGTATGAATAGAGCTAGGTTAGAAGCTGAAGAGAAGGCTAAATTAGAGGCTGAAGCGAGAGCTAAATTGGAAGATGAAAATCAGAAATTAAACGAAAAAATAGCAAAACAAGATCATGTGATCGAAATGCTCGCTAAGAAACTAAACGAGTCGAACAAAACGAATGAAATAGACTTGCTCAAAAAACAAGCTCATGTAATTCAAAAAATTCAAGAAAAACAGGCCCAGAAAAATACCGAGATACTTACAAATGAGAAAAATCCGCATGGTTTTGAACTTCAATTTAAAAAATTTGATGGCTATGAAGAGATTGGCGACGAAGAGAGAAAAAAATGCGCGAACTATAAAGCTAAGCTTCAGCGTGGAGCGCCCAACAATAATATCGATGAGCTAGCAGAATACTATGCAAAAAATCGCCGACTGATCGTTGCTGAAGGCGATCCTACTGCTTTTGCCGAAGCTAAGGCTAGATATGCAGAGGATCTAGATGAATATCTTGATCTAAAAGCTGATATAAAACATGCCGATTGTGACAAAAAAGCTAACGAAATTTTGCAGAAAAAGCACGATGAATTAATCGCAGAAATGAATGCGAAATTGGATGAATTCATCGGTGATGATGGTAAAGATGATGATGCAACTAAAGATGACGATGCGACTAAAGATGACGAAGATGATAAAAACCAGAAAAATCAAAAAAACAAAACCCCAAAAACGCCCGAAGAGATTGCCGCTGAAAAAGAGCGCTTAACTAAAGAAGCCGCCAAACAACTTGCAGACGAATATGAACGCTTGGATGCTGAAACAGATCAAAAAGTCAGCGCTAAAGTTATTGAAGAACTTGTAGCACGGCAGGTTGAACTCGAAGAAGCAACCATCGATCGTCTCGATAATGGCACGCTTTGTCGAAGGATTGTCGATAAAGTTATTAACAATAAGACTCTGAAAAAAGTTCTAGTTGTTGGTGCGGTAGTTGGCCTTGCTGCCACTGGTGTGGGTCTAGCAGCTGGTGTAGCTGCGGGTACTGTCGGTTTTGCCGGTTTTTCCGCTGCCGGTGCGGCTGCTGGTGCGCTTAAAGGTGGTATTTCGGGCGCGGTGATGTCGCGTCAAAACTCTGAAAACAGTGCCGTGCGCGGTTTTACTGACGAAGCCGAAATCAAACAACAAATTGAAAGTACGATGTTGTCAGATGACTATTATAGTTATAAGGACGTTGCTGATTGGCTGATTGACCAATACGAATCTGCTAAAGACACTGATCGCAAAAATAATATCAAACGAACCAAAATCGCTAGCGGACTTGGCGCGGTCGCAGGCGCGATTGTGGGCGGAATTGAAATTAGTACTAACACTAATCCAGACGCAGCAGACGAACTTTCTAAACTTGAGTCACAAAAATCTGGGCTCGAAGAACAACTTGATAGCCTAAAGAATTCACCTGGAGATTCGTCTGTATTAGGAAATAATACGCAAGTTACAGCCTCGAGGCTCGGCGAAATTAATATTCCCGAAGGACATGGTGCTTATGATACCTTCACTCAACTCGGCGGCGATCCAGCAGATTTCGATAAATTCCAAGAAATTATGCATAGTCTTGATGCTAAATACGGCATGGTCCCTGGTAGTAATGGTGAAACTGCCGGATTAAATGGCGCTGTCGGCCAGTACGCACACACTTATCCCGGCCCGATCGACACTTGGCCGGATGCTGCTCGAGATTATATTACGGAGGTGGCCAATAAAGCCGCAGAGCAAGGGCTTATTCCTGCTTCTGATATGGGAACTGCCGCCAACAATGTATCTAACAGTGTGGATATCGATGTTTTCAATAACCAACTTGCAGACATTAATACTCAGATTGATAATGCTAAAACAATTCTCGCCAACAGCAATAACGTAAATCCTATCACTGCAGGCATCAATGTTCTCACTCAATGGGTAGGGCCTATTTCTAGCGGCGTCGCAGCTGGTGCCGTTGTTGGTGGTACCGCAGTTAACGCATCTACAGATACTCCAACTCAACCGGCTAATCAATCCCCAGTCCAAAATCCTAATCAAGCCCCAGTACAACAACCATCGGCTCAGCCTACAAATCAACCACCAGCGCCTCAATCTCAACCCTCAGCCTCAAATCCAAACTCAGCACCGAATCCGAATCAAGCTCCCGACCCAGCCAAACAATATCGCGAATCGGTTGCCAAAGAATTTGGTAGTCTTATCGGCGATAAAGGTGTTGAAATTCTTTCGGATACTGCCGGATTTGAGCAAGCCGATGGAGCAAAAATTAACGATTGGTGGAAGTCGTTGACCCCTGAAGCTCAAAAAGCCGTCGTAGATTTCAAAGCCGCCGAGCCTGCCCCTGATGGCAATTCTGGCACTAGGTATGGCATAGCGTTAAGAACTTTCTTTCAGATGAACTGGAATAATCTTCGCGCTAACAACAGTAGCCTCCCTGTAGCAAATCCTTTTGCGTAATAAATCTTCCCTAAAACCGCCATCTATGGTATAATTACCGTAAGGAGTTTTTGTGAAAAAGAAAACCGATAAAAAAAGTCCATGGCTTGAATTTTATAATGAAGAAGGCATTTCGCCTCACATTGAATATCCGGATTGTTCAATGGCCGACATGATTTTGCAGTCGGCGGAAAAATGGCCCGATAACACCGCCTATGTTTATTATGGACATAAAGTTTCCTATAAAAATTTTATCAAAAAAATAGAAAAAACCGCGCGAGCTTTGAAAAATTACGGCGTGAAAGAAGGCGATCGCGTAACAATTTGTATGCCGAACACCCCCGAGGGGATTACCATGGTTTATGCCGTGAATATGGTTGGCGCTATCTGTAATATGGTTCACCCGCTTTCTTCGGAAAAAGAGCTTGAATATTACATCAAAGTCGCCGAATCGAAATATGTTTTGGTCTTCGATGCTGTTTTTGATAAAGTTTATCGTCTGCGCGATACTGCACAACTCGAACGCATCATCGTTGTTCGCCCTTCTGATGGGCTGGGTTTTTTGAAGAAAAAAATGTACCGATTGCTTCACGTCAAGAAAGTTCGCCTTCCTGCAAACGATAATCGTGTGGTGCTTTGGGAAGATTTCATCGCAAATTCATATTTTTATCAGGGGAATTATCACGAAGAACGTAGTGGCGCTGATCCGGCAGTGATTATGTATTCTGGCGGGACGACTGGCGCTCCGAAAGCAGTTTTACTCTCGAATCTAAACATTAACGCTGAATCACTTTGCGATGACGCCATGATCCGTCAAATTGTCCCTGGCGCGACAGTACTCTCGATTCTACCCCTGTTTCATTGTTTTGGCCTCGGTGTTTGTATTCATACTCCGCTTTCTCGCGGCATGGGCTGTATCTTGATCCCGGCCTTCTCGCACAAGCAATTTGCAGACATTATCAAGAAAAACGAACCGAATTTTATTGTCGGCGTGCCGACTCTGTTCGAAGCACTGGTCAATACGAAATTACGCTCTGATGATCTCAAATCCGTCACCGCGGTGATTTGTGGTGGCGATGCCTTGAACCAAACTTTGCGCGACAAAGTCAACCATTATCTTAAAGCCCATGGTTCTAATGCTAAAATTCGGGTTGGTTATGGGTTGACCGAAGGCTCCGGCGCGATTTGTCTTTCTCCTGAAGATGCTTTTGCCGACGGTATTATCGGTGTGCCATTCCCGGATATGGACTTCAAAATCGTCAAAAACGACACTTTCAAAGAGTTGCCAGTTGGAGAAGAAGGCGAGATTTGCGTTTCTGGTCCACTGGTGATGATGGGATATTTAAGCGACGAAGCTGAAACTGCACAAGCTCTCCGCGTCCATGATGATGGAAAACTCTGGCTCCATACTGGCGATATTGGCTTGCTCGGCGAAGATGGCTTGATTTACTTCGCTCAGAGATTGAAACGAATCATCATCTCTTCTGGTTACAATATTTATCCGACGCATCTTGAATCGATCATTAATTCCCATGAAGGCGTTCTGACTTCAACCGTCATCGGTGTCGATCACGCTTATAAGGGGCAAGTCCCGAAGGCTTTCATTGTGTTAAAACCAGGTTATCGCGCCGGAAAGAAGATTGAACGCGAAATTCGCGAACTTCTAGAGCGTAATGTGCCGATTTATGCCTTACCGGCTGCATATGAATTTCGCGATAAATTGCCGCAGACTAAAATCGGCAAAGTCGCTTTCCGTGAACTTGAAAAAGAAGAAAAAAAGAAGAAATAAGCGCCGGTCATGAATATTTCGATCATTATTCCAGCAAAAAATGCGGAAAAATACCTCGATCGCTGTTTAAAATCGCTTCTAAAGGCGCTCACAGCCGCTAGGAACGTCGAAAGTGAGGTTCTCGTGGTTGATAACGGGTCTGATGATAAGACGCTTATGCTGGCCCGTAAATGGCGCGAGAAGACATTTCCGGGGACGTTTCATATTCTACAATGTTCTACCCCTGGCGCCGCTGCGGCGCGCAATTACGGAATTTCCAAAGCAAAAGGCGATTATATTTGGATTATTGATGCCGATGACACTATTAGCGAGGATTCTGTTCGCGAACTTTTAAGAATCGCCAAGATTGAAAACGCCGATCTCGTGATGATGGGCGCGGAACGGATTTACCCCGACGGGCATCGCGATTATCTCTCGGCCGTAACGAAAAAAGACCCGAATTATAAAAGTCGATTTGTGCGTTATGGCGCCGGCCCTTGGCAGATGATTTTTCGTCGAAAATGGTGGCAAAAGCAGGAAATTTCTTTCCATGAAGGCATTATCCACGAAGATATGGAATTAATTTCAGCTCTAATTTTATACACCGAAAATTTTACAGGGGTGGACAAACCGTTTTATCTCTATTATCAAAATCCCGAATCAATTCTGCATCGAACGAAATTTAACCCGCATATTTTCGACATTTTCCCAGCTCTGGCTGGACTTTATCAGCGGTTCGAAAAAGCACATGCAGCTGAAAAATATCACGCCGAACTCGAATGGTTTTTTATCTGGAATCTACTGATCGATTCCGCCAAAGATTTCGCCAAATTCCCCGAAGGGAGACCTGGCTTTGCTCGGTCACGTAAAATGCTCAAACAATATTTTCCACATTGGCGACGCAACCGCTTTTTGCGTGAAAAATCCTTCAAATTACGTATTTTTGTGCGAAAAAACTATTACCATTTTTGATTTCGTGTGCTATAATAAAATTGTTGTTGTTCGAACCGGGTTCCAATTGCCTGAGTTCAGGTTGTAGAAAACATAACGGTATGATATAATACCGTTATGTTTTTACAGTTTATTATTGCATTTCTTGTTTCAATGATTCCTCTGATTGAACTTCGCGGTGCTGTTCCGATTGCCGTCGCGATGAATTCCGGTTTGCCGGAATGGGCGATTTTAATCGCGGCGATTATCGGGAATATGGTCCCAGTTCCATTTATTTATCTTTATGCGCGTAAATTCCTCGAGTGGGGAAGTAAACAAAAATGGGCTAAATTCAAAAAATTCTGCAATTTTTGTCTGAAAAAAGGCGAAAAAGCTGGCAAAGAAATCGTCAAAAAAGCCGGCAAAAACGGCACTTTTGTCGCTCTGATGCTATTCGTCGCGATTCCGTTGCCGGGAACCGGCGCTTGGACTGGAGCATTGGGTGCCAGCATCTTAAAATTCGACTTTAAAAAAGCCGTGATCTCGATTTCTCTCGGGGTCGCCATCGCTGGGCTGATCATGCTTTTGGCTTCACTCGGACTTTTCCGCTGGATTTTTGGCGGTTAAAGTGCTATGATTAAAACATAAACATTATGAAAAAGGAGTCAAAATGTTTGACATCGCTAACAACAAGGAATTTCTCACCGAAATCGGCATTGCCGACGCCCCAGAGGACGTTAAAGCGAAATTAATCGCCGGGATCGAAGATCTAGCAAAAAAACGCCTAATTATTAGACTTTCCGACCGTCTTTCTGACGCTGAAGCCGAAGAATTTGGCGCTATCACCGATGAACAACAAGCTTACAACTGGTTGATGACGAAAATCCCTGATTTTCAAAACATCGTTGCCGAAATTTTTGCCGAGATTAAACGCGACATTCTCGAGCGCAAAGCTAAAGTTAACGGTTAATTCTTCAGCCAATCCGATTTCTCTCTAAAACCGGTGGTATGTTATAATAAAAACATGAAAGCCATACTTTTTGATTTTGACGGTGTGATTGCTGACAGCGAAGCGATTTATGCTGAAGTGGAAAATGAACTTTTCTCGAGGATAGTGCCAGGTTGGCAAAGGAAATTTTCAGAGGAAATCATCGGACTCGACCCGCACAGCACGTTTTTGTTGTTGAAAAATAAACACACGCTGAAAATCTCCGAAACCGAGTTCCGCGAGGAATATGATAAGGGTTATCCGATGGTCTATGCGGCCGCGGGCTTGACTAAAAAAGCGCTAGAAATGTTAAATTACGGCATGGCGCATGATGTTCGGATGAGTATCGTTTCCTCGACACCAGAGGAATATATCGCGTCGTTTTTACAGAAAAACAACATCGCACAATTCATCGAGGAAATCTTTTCCTCAGCAGATTTAAAAATCCCCAGCAAACCTGCTCCCGACCCCTATAATTTCGCGGTCGAAAAACTAAAACTAGCCAAAAATTCCACCATCGTCGTCGAGGATTCTCTCGCCGGCACCACCGCCGCCCACGCCGCCGGCCTCTTTACCGTCGGTTACAACACTATTGACCCAAAATGTCCCTGTGATCGCCTCTTGTCTGATGCGGATGATGTCGCGGAGGTTTTTGGGCGTATTGCTGTAAAGTAATCC
>CAVDHS010000027.1:0-3746 GCA_963609155.1 Bulleidia sp.
GAAGTAGAGAAATTTGCGAAAGAAATAAATATGATCGCGTTGCCGTTGCAAAAGGAAAAATCGGGATATCTGTTGAATTCGATGTTGATCCCGTTTTTGTTCTCAGCACAAGATTTGTATGTAAACGGAATTGCGGAGCCGAAAGATATCGATGCAGCGTGGATTTTGGGGACGGGTGCAAAAGAAGGCCCGTTTCAAATTTTAGACATTATCGGCCTGAAAACTGCGCATGAAGTTGTGAAAATGTATACAAAAGTTCCGAAGATTTTGGCGCCATATAACTTTAAGGCGATGGAAAAGCAACTAAGAGAGTATATTGAAGCAGGGAAATTGGGTAAAGCGAGCGGTGAAGGATTTTATAAGTATTAATGGCTGGGGAGCCAAGAAGGGCGGAGAAAAATGAATATTTTGTATTGTGGGGATGCGGGGATTGCACGAGGGGTTTTGGTTTCGATTTTGTCGTTGATACGGAATGGACGAAAGCAATTTGACGGAAAAAAAATGCGAGAGATGACGTTGTCTGAACTACCTGAGCCGACTTTTCAGATCTATATTATGACGATTAAATATGAGAGCGTGCAGCCGTTTCCGAAAAAAACGGCTGAATTTTTGAATCGGTTGGTGAAAAAGGCTAATCCGAAAAGTTTCGTGAAATTGATTGACGCGACGGAGGTGTTTGTGCGAAATTTACCGGAGAAAAATATGGGGACGTATTTTACGCCGTGTGCGATGCTTCGATTATACATGGATAAGGTGCCGGAGCTGGCGCGACTGGAACGGATTTTGTATCTTGATTACGACGTGGTGGCGCGCGGAGATATTTCTGAGTTTTATAATACTGATTTAACAGGGGTGGAAGTGGCGGGGGTGCTGGATATTTATGGACGGAGGTGGTACCATTATCGCGGGCTTTTCAAACAGGATTATATGAACTCGGGCGTAATGTTGTTTAATTTGGAAGAATGTAAAAAAACTGGAATGTTTGAAAAAGCGGCGAAAATTTGTGCAGAGAAGTGGATGTTGTTGCCGGACCAGAGTGCCTTAAATCGGGCGATTGACCGGCGAAAATTAATGCCGCGAAAATTCAATGAGCAGGAAGAGCGACCGCGGAAGGATACAGTTTTGCATCATTTTTCGAATAATTTTAAGTTTTGGCCGTATTTTAGAGTGCAGAAAGTGAAGCCGTTTGAGGTGGAAAAAATCCATGAGATTTTGAAAATTACGGAATATGATGATATATTAGAAGAATATAAGAAATTAAAGGAAAAATTGTAATGGCGCAGGCTGAATTATTCCAGAAAGATTTGCCGAAAGCGGAGCGGGTTTTTTATTATAAAAATGAAGAAGATGATCCGATCCAAACAAAGGAGCAAGAAAAAAAAGAAAAAGTGCTTTTGCCGGAAGGCTATGTGTTTATTCCGAAAAATCCGTTAGTGAAATTTTATTCGGCGCTTTTGTATCGGGCATTTCGAGTGTTTGCGCGATTTTATGCACGGTATTATTTGGAAATGGAAATTGTGGGACGAGAAAAATTGAAAAAGGCGCGTGGAAAAGGCTATGTGATTTATGCAAATCACACGAACCCGTTTCACGATGCATTTTCGCCGGCGGTGGTGGCGGATCGACGGATTTTTACGATAATTTCGCCAGTGAATTTGAAGCTCCCGGGGATCGGAAAATATTTTCCGTATATTGGAGGCATTCCGCTCGGGAGCTCCCCGGAACAGAAAAAAGAAATGAACGAAGCAGTGGACCGGCGATTAGAGCAGAAAAATTGCCTGGTGATTTATCCGGAGGCCCATGTTTGGCCGTATTATACAAAAATTCGAAAATTTCCGGCGGGTGATCGGTCGCTGAAATATCCAGTGCGAAATAATTTGCCAGTATTCACGATGACGACGACTTATCAAAAGTCGCGCAAAAATCATGAACGGCCACGAATGACGGTTTATGTTGACGGACCGTTTTACCCTGATGCGAAATTATCAGAGGCGGAAAATCGAGCAAAATTAGCTGACGAAATTTATAAAAGTATGGTAAAATATAGTAAGAAAAGTAGTTATGAGTATTTTCAATACAGGAAAAAGCCTGATCAGAAAGACTAAAGTTGTTCCGGTTTTTTATACGATTACGGACGATTATGCGAAATATGCGGCGGCGTCGATAAATTCGCTGATTCAGAATGCGAATCCGGAGCGGAGTTATCGTATAGTGATAATGTATGATCGTTTGAGCTTGAAAAATCGGGTGCGACTAAGGAATTTGGTGACGAAAAATTGCGCGATTGAATTTCATAAAATGAAATACAACCTTTATTTGCGAATTATTACGCGGTATTGTGCGAAAAAGACGGGGTCGGCGGATTTTTTCGCGGGAGCGGTGTATTATTATCGGACTTTTATTGCGCGCCTGTTCCCGCAATATGAAAAAGCGATTTATGTCGATGCGGATACAATTTTTACAGGCGATGCGAGTGAATTGTTTGATATCGACCTTGGAGAGAAAGTGATTGCGGCGCGAGTGGATCCGAAGGTTCAAGCAGTGCCGGATTTCATCACTTATGTTGAAAAAGCAGTTGGCGTGCCGGCGAAAGAATATGTGAATTCAGGCGTGCTGCTGATAGATTTGAAAAAGATGCGAAAATTACATTATATTACGCGAATGACGGATTTGATTAAAAAATATGATGCGGATTTAGTGGCGCCGGACCAGGATTATTTGAATGTGATTTTGAAAGGGCAGATTTTACATCTCGGGAAAGAATGGAACTGCCAGCCGGAGGGTGAAAATCCGAAAAATGCGAAACTACTGCACTTTAATTTGTCGAAGAAACCGTGGTTTAATGACGATGTGAACTGTGGCGAAGAATTTTGGGACGCAGCGCGGGGTACGGGTTTTTATGGTGATTTGATGCGTGGAAAAGAAAATTATACGATTAAAGAAGCGCGAGCGAGCGAATTACAGATAAAAGCGCTGATCGATAAAGCGCGTGAGATGTCGAAATTAAAGAAACCGATTTTTGAAGACGAAGAGAAATAGAAAAGCTGGCCTCGAAAGAGGCTATGCTTTTATTATAACACAGACTGTTTATAAAATCAAGAGGCGAACGATAAAAAAATGGAGGCGCCTACCGGAATTGAACCGGTGTACGCGGTTTTGCAGACCGCTGCGTAACCACTCCGCCAAAGCGCCACTATTTCCATTATATCATAGTTGCATTAAAATAATACCAATTACGACTAACGCAGTAGCAATTAAGTGGACGACGATGGTGCGAGCATCGAGTTTTTCGCGACCGAAAGTTGGCCAGATTAAAGTCAAAACGAGACCCATGAAGAAAATGACGATTGGTTCGGTGGCGTCGGCGGCGACGGAGGCGAGTGCGACGGCGGGGGCGGAAGTTAATGCGAGTCGATAAGCGAGAGTTTTTAATATGCCGAAAATGCCGCTGAAGAATAATGGCCGCATGACTTTGTGACGACTCTCGATCATGACACGATGAAAACGAGCGCGGGATTTCGGCAAGACGAGCATAGTGGCGAGATGAGTAATGCCAATGCCGAAATATACGACGGCCATTTCGCTAAAAAAATTTATTTCTGGGGTGTTGTTTTTGGCGAAAATGAGGTTGCCGACGACGTCGACGCAGACATAGCCAAAAGCGAAAAGAAAGGCACGAAATTTAATGTGGCGACTGCGTTTACGGGAGGAAAAAATGATGAGAAAAGGAGCGATGAGAATGATAG
>CAVDHS010000027.1:3756-12647 GCA_963609155.1 Bulleidia sp.
ATGAGGATGATGGCAAAAGCGAGAAGTTGGAACGGAGTGATGGTGTCGCCGAGGAAAAAATAGCCAAGCACGAGATAAAGGATGGGGGAGAGTTGGATGAAAATGCCGAGATTGGTGGAATCTTCGATTTCAAGAGCTTTGTAATAGAAAATTCCGGCGAGACTGCTGAGTACGCCAGAGAAGAAGATCAACGCGACTACTTCCCAAGAAACTGCGGAAAAATCTAAGCCGACAAAGGCGGCGAGGATGAGCCCAACAAAAAGAGTGAAAAATCCCAAAAAATATTTTTGAGCGATGGCACCGCGACCTTTGAAGTAAGTATCAGAAATATAATTATCGGTATAAATTCGCGAAGAATCGGCGAGGACATTGATTGCAACATAAATTAGCCAAGACATTTGTTGATCCAGAGAGTTTTAATGAAAAATATTGTTTTAGTATTCATTTTTATTTTTTAATCTTATATAAGCATTATAACATAAATTGAAAATTTGGAACATAAAAATGGTGCGAGCGAAGAGACTCTAACTCTCGACCTCTTCCTCTGTTGCCTGATTTATAAAACAGATTCTCGGCATTTTAGATTTGCCAATGATCGTGAATTGTCAATTTTTAATCGAATAAGATATTCCGCGCAATCATAATCTTTTTTTTGTAGTCTTCGCGATGTTATTAACGTTAACGTTGTCGTTTCCGTTGACTTGCATATTACCTCCTTATGAATTAGCGCTACAAAATGAACCTACATCCTCTAGCTCACGTAGCAGTTGTTAGTATTCAACCGAATAAGTAGGACGCACCTACCCAATTGAATACTATTATACGAGATATTTACAGATAAGAAAATCCGATCGTCTCTAGCGAGACCATTGGTATTACATTCGAACTATCTTTAGTTTACACGATAAATATCAATTTGTCCTGACGATAGTTTGTATAATATCGCATCAATACTATCTGAAAGGTATGAAGGAATACATAGAGGAAGTCAAAAAGGCTGGAATCAAAGAGTTAGCCATTTCATATTATTTTGAATTGCACGATGAAATCTCGATGATTCCAAGAGCTTTTCTGGAGGAATTATTCTGCGAGATTTTAAGGCGGGGTCTAAAGGTGCGCGTGAACTGCTATATTTCTAAAAGAAATTTTAGAAATATAGCAGAGCATTGCAACTTTTGCCTAAAGCTTGGGATTCAGAAGATACGTTTTACGAATTTTCTTAAACAAGGGAATGCGGACGATTTAGATGACAAGACATTCTTAAGCGATGCCGATCGAACAGAGTTCTTTGAGTTAATAGAGTTTGTACGAAAGGATATCCCGAAAGAGATCCTCGAAATTGAGCGATGCGGGTCGTCCGGGAGGAACCTCAAGAAGCAAAATTTTTATTGCGGTGGATGATTTTGTCTATTTGAATAAAGACTGCCTTGCCCTTCTTAAGCTTAATGGCTAAAGAATGCCCCTGATTTATCAGGGGCATTTTCATGCTGTAGTTCTATTCAATATTTTTTACAATAACTGGTATATATATTTCGTCATCGGTGTAGCCCGCATGTTGTGAGACAAGCACTTCATCATCTGGGGCAACTAGGCACCCTACGTCTTTTGCAATAGCAATAAAATCACCAAGGGCAGGTCTAAATAACTCGTTTTCATGTCCATCGCCGAATAGTTTTGATTTGATAATATCTTGAGAATCGTAAAGATCGTAAAAATCGCCAAAATACTTCTCAAATTTGTCTCGAAACTCTTGATGTTTGCCGTCTTTAATCTTAAAAGCAACCGCCCTTTGGTCGATCGAGGTTTTTCGATCTAGCAGGCTTAGAATATCTGGGTACTCCTTCAAGAAGATATTCTTGACTTTCATATGACCATGATCCGCTAAGACAATTAGCAACGTATCTTCTAGCTCTGCCGCTAATTGTTCGATCTTATCGTTCCTTTCAATGATTAGTTTTTTCGATTCTCTACTGTCTGGTCCAGTCTCATGCATAGTCCCATCCGGTTCGACGTCGTATGCGTAAATATACTTTTTGCCTGGCTTTCTTGTTTCCATTTTAATTCTCTCGAGCATATCGTCTAGACCGTCATAGGCATCATCACCGAACGGCATCAATTCTAAACTTTTAAATTCACCTTTTTTATTTATTTCATCCGTAATCGTTGCGGAAACTAATTTATTCTTCACTTCTAAAAATTCTTCGCAAATTTTATCGTCATGGCCTTTTTCCGAATTCATAAAAAGAGTTACGACTTTATCGATTGGCTGGACATAAGTGGTCCAACCTAACCACCCATGTTCGACTGGGTTTAGTCCTGTACGAATTGTAGTGGTAGCGGCAGTAGTAGTTGCTGGAAAAACTGTAGTAATAGACTCCACTAAGTTCTTACGAAAGAAAGACTCCTTTGGTAAAGCTCGCTCCATAGCTTTAGTCCCCATGCCATCAAGTAAAATCACCACAACATTGCCTGGATTATATTTTTCCAAATATTGGTCAATAGGCTCAAACGTCCTATGATTAAAAGGCAACCCAAAATATTTTCGGATTGAACAAGCTAAATTAGTAAGGCATTTATTGTAGTTGTTCCGGACTTTCATACTCTATATTATAGCATTATCAAGAAAACTATCATCCACGAAGACCGGCCACTCAAAAACGACCTTCATCCCACCATGAAACCACTCAAAATGTGTGCCGAGATGATCAGAAATTCCACCAAAGAGGGCGAGATAGCCCTAGACCTATTCGGCGGAAGTGGAAGCACACTCATGGTCTGCGAACAAATCGGTCGCAAGTGCTACATGATGGAGTATGACCCGCTCTACATGGACGTGATTATTGAACGCTGGAAAAACTCCCCTTAGACAAAAAGACAATTTTAGAGTATAATCATAAAAAATGATGGAGCTTTATAATAAATGCCACAAATGATTACTGTTGGGGCTGCACTCGTAAAGGCTGAGAAATTAGCAGTTTCAGAACCCCTACAAAAGATCATTATAAGTTTTCCATCTAGACTTGATTCTGCCTGTACCGACCCAGGAAAACTTTATAGCGTGACACCACAAGATCGTATTTATCCGACTGGTCAGATTAATTTCTGTGCAGATATTTGTAAGGAAATCTCAGTTTCTAGACGTGATGATAATGAGATTGTCATCGACGGAAATTATCACCGTAAATCGCTCATACTACACTCCGCAATTTTAATGCAAAAAGCCCTTGGTGTAACCACGGGCTTTAATATTACCGTAAATGCAGATATTGATTTAAGACACTGTGGACTCGGATCAAGTGCGTCGGTTATTCAAGGTGTAGGCGCAGCAATCAATGAGCTATATAAAAATCCTTTTGAACCAATGGAACTAATCAGATATTTAGCCGGCAACCACGCCGAAGAAATAGACAATGATAACGAACATTTAGTAGTCGTACAATCCGTTGGCGGCTCTGGTGTTTGTGGACATTTTGATGGTGGTCTAATTATTATGACTGGCAAAGCTGTTCCTATTGTGCGAGTTAAATTGCCAGAAGACCTAAAAATTGTCTTTGGCATACCAAATGAATATACTCATCCAGATGCTAATAGTTTAATTACAAAAGAAAATGATGTTTCGGAGAATTTTGAAAAGGCTAGCGAAGATTATTCTAGGGAAATAGCGTACAGATTATTAAATGAAGCCATTCCTGAGCTCGTAGATGGCAATTATAGGCCAATGAAAGAGTTTATATTTGATTATCGTTGGGATATGGGCAGTATAAAAAATTGTGCCTATGCATATCCAGCTATTGCCGAACTTGCCGAAAAAATGCGTCATTTAAGAAATGACGATGATATTGATTTTATATTCTTATCTACAGCCGGTCCTGGCTTCTGTATGATTACGAAAAAAGTTAATAAAGCAAAGGAGATTTTTGAAAAATTAAATATGAAAACAATTATTGCTAATATTTATAACGATAAATATAAAATCATTGAAAGGAGAGAAAAATGATTTATTTAACATCGAATCCAGATAAAATGCGCGAAGCAAAAGAATTCTTTGAGAAAAAGCATGGCCTTGAAGTGGAAATTTTGAATCCAGATTTTGAGCCAGTAGAAATTCAAGCTTCGACTTGCGCTGAGGTCGTTGCTTATACGGTAAAAGATGCGGCTGAACGTTTAGGAAAGCCAGTTGTAAAATCAGATGCTGGTTTTTATGCTGATGCACTTGGTGGTTTGCCTGGTCCATATAGCAAATATTTTGATAAACAAATTGGAGTACAGAAATTCCTTGACCTTTTAAAAGATGAGAAGAATCGTGGAGCCAAGATTGAGCATTGTTGGGCATATTGCGAACCCGGTAAAGAGCCGAAGGTCTTCATTGGCGGAAGCAAGGGATCTATCGCATTAGAAGAATCAGGAGAAAGTAGCCGCTGGGTAGATAAGTTCTTTGTTCCAGATGGAGAAACTAGAACTATTAGTGCCATTAGAGATGAAAATTATGAAGAATCCAATAAATATTGGGGAGATGCGAAACAACAATTAGTCGAGTATTTATTAAAAAATAAGGAGAACGAAAAAAATGACTAAGTATTCAATATCGAAGTTTCCAGATAAAGATGGTTTTTATGGAAAATATGGTGGACGGTTCTTGTCACCAGAGATTAATGCTGAATTTGAGCGCATAGACAAATTCTATCAACGGCTCCGCAATGACGCCGAATTTATCAATGAATTAAAATATATTAGGAAACATTATCAAGGGCGTCCAACTCCCATAACATATGCGAAAAACCTAAGCGATAAACTTGGTGGCGCAGCAATCTACTTAAAACGAGAGGATTTGAATCATACAGGAGCCCATAAACTTAACCACGCTATGGCGTACGCATTAGTCGCAAAGAAAATGGGCAAGACGAAAATTATTGCCGATACTGGTGCTGGACAACATGGCGTTGCAATAGCTGCAGCTGCTGCATACTTTGGTATGGAGTGCGATATCTATATGGGCAAAGTAGATGCCGAAAAAGAAGCGCCGAATGTTGATCGTATGAAAATAATGGGCACCAGAGTAATTGTTGTTGAGGATGGTGCCGGAAAACTTATTGATGCGGCTGCTGCATCTTTTGCTGCGTATGAAAAAGATTATAAGCGTTGTTTTTATCCTATCGGTTCTGCTCTTGGCCCTGCTCCAATCCCTCAAATGGTTAGAGATTTTCAATCGATTGTCGGAATTGAAGCTCGTGAGCAATTCAAAGAAATGACCGGCGGTAAAATGCCTAATAAAGTCATGGCCGTAGTTGGTGGTGGATCAAACGCTATGGGGCTATTCAGTGATTTTCTTGAAGAAGAGGATATCGATTTTATTGCTGCAGAAGCCCTAGGTCATCTGAAGGCTGGCGAAAGCGAAAAGGTTGGAGAGCATGCTGCTACTGCAACTTATGGTAAAGAACGCATAATGAGTGGCTTTAAAAGCTTGGCTTTAGCAGACGAAGATGGAACACCACACCTAGCATACTCTGTTGCGTCTGGGCTTGATTATCCTGGACTTGGCCCGGAATTAGCATACTTAAAAGAGATTGGGAAAATACAATTTGAAGGTATAAATGACGAAGAAACCATTGACGCCTTTTATGCCTTATCAAGAAGCGAGGGTATAATTCCAGCATTGGAGTCTGCCCATGCAGTTGCCCTGGCAATGAAAATGGCGCCAGAACATCCTGGCGAAACCTTCTTAGTCAATCTTTCTGGTCGTGGAGATAAAGATATTGATTTTATCTTAAAGAAATACGGTTTGGCAAAGTAAGAATATCAACAGGATGAAAATCTAATTATGTCACAACAGGGGTTAGATTTGATTTTTTAATAGAATCATGATACAATAAAAGAAGTAGAGTAGATTTAAGTAACTTAACATATACTACACGGAATACTGGAGGTGATAGTATGCAAAGTATTCAGCAAAAAGCACCATTTGGCATAGTTTTCTTCTCTGGATATCATGGAGTCGGAAAGACATATACCGCGAATGCTTTACTTGATGAATTTGATGCAAGGATTGTCGATTGTGGGCCCATTCTTAGGCGTCTATTTTCGGAAAGTGGATTTAATTCGTTTAGCGGATGGGTAAAAAGTATGGAGCACAGTTTTGGCTCAAAGTGGGATGATGAAATCTTACTTAGAGACATCAAGGACAGCATCGGTACCGAAAGATTACTGTTTATAGTTGGTAACAGAGATATTGAGACTATTTTGTATTTAGCAGAGAAGCTACCACATAAAATGCCGGCAATTATCTTTTACCTAGAAAAGCCAACGAAAGTCATCAAAAGTGGCTATGAGCTCCGTACTAAAGCAACTCTGACAGATGAAGAATTTGAAAGAATTCTCCATTCTGGTCCGGATGCGAAGCTTGAATCTGTTAAGCAATATGTGTTGAGGCATCCCAATACATGCAAATTTATTCGTGAAGATGGATATAGCGATGCAACCATAATCGCTTCAAAAGAATTCATCCACGAAATTTACAAGTAATTATCTACTCTATCTAGCGCAGATTAGTTTCTGCGCTTTTCTTGGCTTATTGCGTGTCCATATGGTGTTGTTTTAAAATCGTGGTCTAGTCCATGCGGCAATTGTTGGTGCTATATTCAAATTATTTTCAGTTTACACCATGTGTGGATATTTGTTCAGTATAAAAATTAAACCAAGCTGAATGGTAAGTAGATATCATTGAATGATTATGCTACAATCGAGGTATGAGTAAGGTAGAATTATTATTAACTACGGCAAACGGAAATCTATCCAATTGTCAAGAAACCATCGAAGCAGCCGTTAAAGAAGCTGAGAAATATGCCTTTACTAAGCTCAAAATAGATTGGGATATTAATGCTTTGGTTACAAATCGTTTATACCCCTATATTATTCCTGAGGACGGAGTTGGTGGTGTAACTCGTACAGACGATTTTATTGAAGTTGCAATTGACGACAAAAGGGCAACTGCGAATTTAATGTCGGAAGTACTTGTGCACGAATTCTGTCATGCTGCCCGTTGGGGCTATAATGACGAGTGGGCAAATGCACTATTTGATAATATGATTAACGAAGGGCTTGCTACTTATTTTGAAGCAGAATTTGTAAAAGATCGAGACGAAAAACAATTCTTTCTTAAAACTGTGTTGGATCGCTCAGACGCAGAAAATGAGAAGATTCTAAAAGAACTACACGACCAATTGCTATCTGAGCAATATGATCACAATACTATTTTCTACAATGGAAACGACAAATTGCCACGATGGTCTGGATATTCACTCGGTTATTACTTCGTGAAGAAGTATCTAAAGAAGACTGGTAAAAAAATTGAGGATGCTTTTACGGATAAATATACAGATTTCAAAAAAACAGTATTGTAAAAAAAATGGTGCGAGCGAAGAGACTCTAACTCTCGACCTCTTCCTTGGCAAGGAAGCGCTCTAAACAACTGAGCTACGCTCGCACGTAAAGTGCATCTGCAATAAGTTTACCTTAAAAAACTGCAAAAGTCAAGGATTTAGTGCATTTCTCTTGTGTATAACGCAAAAATATAGTATAATATTTATAGACGAGCCCAATTCCGGGCTTGTACTTTTATATCTTTAGAAAGGTTGGTGATTATGTATGTCCAGAAATTACGAATTGGACAATCTCAAGTCCAGAGAGCAAGGCGCTTTTCGGTGTAAGCAGGCCGCATTCCAGAAGTATGCCGATGCGCGAGATCGCTGCAATGAGGCTCACGATGCCATGGAATCTGCATGGAACGTGATTATGAACACCGTGCGATGCAGGATGCTTTTGAACAAGCAAGTTCCGAATACGAATACGGCGACAAATCTATGGCTCCGTACTATTCTCAGCAAGGTCGTGAGCATAAAGAACGTCGCAACGAATTGAACGCTGAAGTTTCTCAGCTCTGTCAGGAAATCAAAGACGCAAAGGCTCGCGCTAAATGGAGTGCATCTAGGCCAGATGAAACTGCATTTCGGGACGCGAAGGTTCGTTTTGAGTCCGCAAAGGCACATCATGAATCTGTGCAGGCCACTTTTAAGAGGCTTAAAGCCGAACGCGATCGCTTGAAAGCCGAGTTTGATTCAGCTCAGAAGGAACATACCCGTCTCAAGGAAGAATTCCAGAGAAAGCTTGGAGAAGTCAAGGTAAACAACAAACGCGAACGCGAAAGGACTCTCGACAAAGCCGGCGTACGCTGGTCCGAACGCGCCGATGCAAAGATCGTAAAAAAGGCCGATGGAACTATACAGGTTTATCATGGCGGCATCGGTGATGGTGATGGGTATGGCCATGGACACACCGCGCTTGATCAGTTTGGTAACAAGACCTACGACCGTGACGCGTTTGCGAAACATGGGCATCGGAATTTTACTGACGATCCGGCAAAATCTTACGCTGGCAGAGGGCAGTGGGGAGATTTGCGCCATGGCTGGATTGATGACCATGCGGTTACTTGGTGTGAAGGAACTGGAGTAAATGCTGGACAGACTCTTATTTGTGATGGGCATGTAGACAGAGAGTACTTTGACTCTCATCATGATCATTATGGCCCAGATACGAAATATAAGTCTGGCAGCAGGATTGAGGACATCACTGATTCTATGGGCAGAAAAAAGCATTATTCTGGCCCTGACGAATAAACTTTCTACTTTTGGGCTGTCCATGGCGGATAGCCCATTTTTATGTTATAATCATACCTAATGAATACAGAGAATATAAAAATTATTTCAGATATTAAGAGTATATACAAAAAGTATGTTTTAAAAGACGTGGAAGATTTTTGTATCGCTAACTACAATAAATTTGAGGAAGAAATTTGGAATTTGAAAGAAAAATATGATTTAAAAGACAGTCCATTTCTA
>CAVDHS010000028.1:0-16889 GCA_963609155.1 Bulleidia sp.
TTCGATGATTGCTAGCTCATTGACACTTTTTAATACATTTTTAAAAAGCATTATACAAACTTAGTCTCGGATTTGTTTCGGCGATGCGTAAAAGTTCGTTGTATTTTGCGATGCGTTCCGAACGCGAGAGCGAGCCGGTTTTGATTTGTCCAGTACCGAGTCCGACGGCGAGATGAGCAATTGAAACATCTTCGGTTTCACCGGAACGATGCGACATCACAGTGCCATAACCTGCCTTTTTCGCTAGCAAAACTGCCTCGATCGTTTCGGATAGAGTTCCGATTTGATTCGGTTTGATCAAAATCGCATTCGCAACTTTTTCTTCAATGCCTTTTTTCAATAATTTCGTGTTCGTAACAAACAAGTCATCGCCAACCAATTGAATTTTATTGCCCAGCCGCTCAGTCATAGTTTGCCAATTCGCCCAATCATTTTCCGCCAGGCCATCTTCGATCGAAACTACTGGGTAATTATCAATAATCCAATCGTACCAATTCATCAAATCGTCCGCCGATTTCCAATCGCCATTAGTCTTCAAAACATAGTGGTCCTGATCATAAAATTCGCTGGCCGCAATATCCATCGCAATCGCAATATCATCGCCAAGTTTATAGCCAGCTTGCTCGATTGCCTCTTTGATACAATCTAAAGGTTCGTTGTTCCCATCACGAACTTTCGGCGCATAACCACCTTCATCGCCAACGGTTGTCGGATAATCTCGATCCGTCAGCACTTTTTTCAAAGCGTGAAAAACTTCCGCGCCATAGCGCAACGCTTCCGCAATATTGCTCGCGCCTTTCGGGATAATCATGTATTCTTGGAAATCAGTCGCCCACGCTGCGTGCGCACCGCCGTTCATCACGTTCATCATCGGCATCGGCAATGACATTTCGCTTTCAGCCCCCGCGAGCTCAGAGATATATTGATAAAATGGTCTTCGGTTCGCTTTTGCATTCGCTTTCGCATTCGCTAAAGAAACCGCCAAAATTGCATTTGCACCAAGATTTGTTTTATTTTCGGTACCATCAAGCTCGATCATCATCTGGTCAACAATCTTCGGGTCAGAGGTATTGCCGACTAAAACGTCCGAAATTGAAGAATTAACGTTCCAAACGGCCTTTAAAACGCCTTTACCATTAAAACGGCTCTTATCGCCGTCTCGAAGCTCCAAAGCCTCTCCGGCACCAGTAGATGCCCCAGAAGGCACAATTGCCCGTCCAAAACCACCATTTTCGAGCCAAATTTCGGCCTCGACGGTCGGATTACCTCTGGAATCTAAAACTTGTCTTGCTTTTATTTGCGAAATTGTTGAATTATCCATAAGTTTATTATAGCAAAAAAATGCGAGCTGTGATAAAATAAGCATAAGAATTATTAATTGAGGAATTTTTTATGGATGACGAACTCAAAGGAACACCAAACCCCTTGAATCCAACCCCTGGCGTAACGCCGTTGGATGCCAACCCATCGGAGCCGGTCCAGCCGGCAGAGCCGACAAATTCGGAATGGGCAGAACCAACGGGAATGTTAAACTCAGAGCCGACAAATCCAGAGCCGACTGGACCGATTAGCTCGGAAAACCCAGCACCGACGGAATCGACGCCGGTCGAGCCGGAATCAACGACGGAAGAAATTCCGGTGCATTCGATGCACTCGACGCGTCCGAACCAGCCAATTGATATGGTTAAGCCGACGGCTTCGGAAACGAATCAATCCGAAACGATGCAACCTAATGCGGACCAATTTAGCACAACTCCGCCAAATAATTCCGCTGCATTAAACAATCCTACTATACCGAACAATCCCGCTGCGCCAATGGGTGTGGTTGAGAATCTTGACCCGACTAATCGTCCGATGGAGCGCGCGCCAATACCAGAAACGCCACAGCCGAAAAAGAATAAAAAGAAGGTCGGTTTTATCGTTGGCGGGATAGTTTGCCTGTTTCTTGCGATTGGTTGTGGAGTGGCGGCGGCTTTGCTGTTCATGAATCATGGCGATCCAGTTGAGCGTGCGATGGGGAAATTGATGTCCGGGGAAGCGCCGACTATCACGACAATTCAAGGTACAATCGATGTCAAAGCTAATGACCTTTCTTCGTCAATTTCTGATTTGAAAATTTCAATTAATTCTAATATGGTGGCAGATTCGCTGATTAATTCTTCGACAGCAACTTTGAGCGGAACTTTTCGAAACGGTGGCGATTTTTCGCTTAATTTAAGCGAGATTTACGCCGCAAATGGCGATTTGTTCCTGAAAATTGACGGGGTTTCGGAAATGACGAGCGATCCATATCTATTGTCAGACGACACCGGAACGACAAACGGAAACTCGACAACTGAAGGAACTCAAGCTGGTGGCGAAGTTTCGGTCGACGAAGAAATGACTTTAGATGAAAGTACCTATTCAACAGGAGCAGTCAGCGGGGTACTCGGAATGTTCAGCACAGTTGACGGGAAATGGATTCGCATTCCACTTAGCGAATTAGGTGCAACTTCCTCGGAACTCACGCCAAGTACAGATTCGAATGCCTCTTGTTCGGCGAAACTACTTGCGAATGTAAAAAATAATCGTAATAGTGTTATGGAAATGTATCAACGGAACGCATTTATCGGCTCGACCACTAAAGATTTAGCCGTAACAAAAGTCAATAATCCGATTTATAAAGTCGTGATTAAGGGCGAAAACTTCACTAATTTCTATAACGAATTAAGTAATTCATCAATGATGAAAGAGTACCGAAATTGCACTGGCGAAACGGTCAGGACTCTGGACGCAAATTCCGTGAACCAAACTTTAGCGGAGATGCCGGAAGTCTATGTCGAAGTTGATGATAACGATAATTTCACGCGACTCTATTTCGTAACTGATGCTAATGAAGGGGATACAACTGTGACGACAGATTTGAACTTCTCTTATCCGACAAATGTGAACGTTGCGGAACCGACCGAATACATAGATTTATCTGAAATCATGCAAGGACTTTTCCTGAATACTTATGATACAACCAGTACAGGAACGACGGTTGAAGGGCAAGCGCTGTAAAAAATCATGAAAGTTGCCTAGAAGTCAAGGGGTAGGTTGACTTTTAGGCGTAAGTGTGATATAATGGAGAGATGGACGCAGTTCTCAAACAAAAACTAGATAAGCTCCCGATAAATCCGGGAGTTTATTTTCATAAGAATGCTGCAGGAGAAATAATCTATGTCGGCAAGGCGGCGGTGCTTAAAAATCGAGTACGTCAATATTTTCAAAATTCGAAAAAAGATGTTAAGACTCAGGCACTGGTGCGCGAAATTGCGGATACGGATTGGATCGTAGTTGAAACTGAAATGGATGCGCTATTTCTCGAATCCGAGATGGTCAAACGCTATATGCCGAAGTGGAATATTCTGCTCCGCGACGATAAAACGGTATCGTATGTGCGAATTGGCATGAAGTCCGAGGTGCCGTATGTGGCATTTACGCGTAATCCCATTGATGACGGCGCGACTTATATTGGACCATTTTACGGCAAGGCAGCGGTCGAAAAAGCGGTGCGGACGCTTAGGCGAATTTTTCCGTATTATGTTAAGCCTTATACCGGCAAAAAAACCCTCGATACGGACCTCGGGTTAACTCCCGGAATTGAAATTGGCAAATGTTCGGCAAAAGATTATAAACGAAATTTGCGGAAATTAATTCGTTGCCTTGAAGGGGGGCGTGAAAGTTTAATTCGAGAGCTCGAAAAAACCATGACAAAAGAGTCGGCAGCAGGGAATTACGAGTTAGCGGCGGAAGCGCGCGACCAAATTCGGGGGCTGAAAGAACTGCGCAAAAAAATTGTGTTTTCGGATAAGGAATTTTTGGATATTTCTTCGGATCAGGCCCTGAAACAGCTCCAAGACTTGCTTGAACTGGCAAAACCGCCGCGGCGAATCGAGGGATACGATATCTCGCACCAATCTGGCGAGAATACGGTCGGGAGCATGGTGGTGTTTATTAATGGGGTAGCGGCACGAAGTGAATATCGAAAGTTTAAGGTAAAAAGTTCTAAAAATGACGATTTGAAAAGTTTGCAAGAAGTGCTGACGAGGCGACTAAAACACTCGGAGTGGGACTTCCCGGACTTAATTATCGTAGATGGCGGAGAAGGGCAAGTGCGGGCGCTTTTGCCGCTACTCCAGCCGCTGAATATTCCGATTATTGGGCGCGACAAATCGGGCGACCATGATCGGAATGCCAAGGTTAAACTCGTGTTGCCCAAAAAAACCACCGCCTCTCGGCCAAGCGAAACAACCTATGAGATAGAAAACGAGACGCAAAGTTTATGCGTGATGGATTTGGCGCCTGGCTCCCATGTCGACCGTTTAATCGCGCGCGTTGATGAAGAAGCGCACCGTTTTGCGATCACTTATCATTCTTTACTCCAACGAAAAAACATGCTAAAATAGACGTAGGAGTTATTTTTATTTATGAATGTAGGAAGTTTTCTAGAAGTTGTAGTATTTGTCACAGCGATTTTGACAGTAGTTTTGATTTTGTTACAACAACGCGGAGCTTCACTCGGCGCTGGATTCGGGAGTTCAAGCGAGTTATATACTACTCGCCGAGGACTAGAAAAATCATTATTTATCACGACGATCGTCATGGCAGTGATTTTCACGGTGTCGATTCTAGGATTATTAATCATTCCAACATAACATGGCGAATTCTCTAAAAAAGCGTGGGCAAAAGTTAGTACGGAATTTTTCGCGAGCGACGATTAAAGCGAGCACGAAAAGTAATGAACGGATTCGGAAAAATCTGATCGACCGTTTTTCGCATATCCGCAGCGTACGATTATTGATTTTTGAATGGAGTTTGTTGGTTGGCGCGCTGATTTTGTTGGCGTTGGCGCAAGCTTTTTGGTTTGGTGATTCTTATGCTGAAGATGTTTATGTTGAAGGAGGAACTTATACTGAAGCGACGATCGGAGAAGTCAATTCGATGAATCCGCTGTTTGCGACGACTAGCAGCGAAAAAACTTTGAGTAAATTGATGTTCGCGACGCTTTCGACCGTTGATTACTCCGGACATCCCGGGAATCAGCTTGCAGAGTCAATCCGCACCGAAGATGGTCAAACGTGGATCGTGAAACTTCGAGAAGGCTTAAAATGGTCTGACGGAGAACCACTGACAAATGAAGATGTAGTTTTTACTGCGGAATTGATTAAAAATCCGAATGTAAACACTAGCTACAGCTCAAACCTCGCAAATGTTAAAATTTCGATCAACGAAAATAATGAAATTGTGTTTAAGCTTCCGTCGATTTATGCGGATTTTGTTTCAGCACTCAATATCCCGATTGTGCCAAAACATATTCTCGGCGAAACTGATCCACAAAAGTTGTTGGAAAATAATTTTTCAAACGCGCCGGTGACTTCGGGGGCATTCACATTTAATGCAACTCAGTCGATAAACAGCGAGGGCGAGAAAATTATTTATTTGTCGGCAAATCCGAATTATTATCTCGGACGACCGCTGATTGATAGTTTTGCGATTCATACCTATAACAATAACAATAGCTTAATTAACGCCATGAACTCCGGAGCAATCACGGCGACAGCGGAACTTTCCGAAAAAGACACCGCAAAAATCACTGCCGGCCAATTCAATAAGAAAAGTTCGAGTCTAAATTCAGGCGCATTCATATTTTTTAACACCACGCATAAAGCGGTGAGTAGTTCCGAAATGCGCACTGCGATTCGACAAGGTCTTAATCTCGAAAAAATTCGTAGCCTAGTTCCGGGAGTAACGGCGCTAGATTATCCGATGCTCGATTCGCAACTTTCAATTAATGACCGGCCGGAATTAGCATCCTACGATTTTCAAAATGCGAAAAATAAAGTCGCAGAACTACTCGGCGGGGAAGCAACGCGCCTTGATATCGCTACAGTGAACTCTGGCTATTTACCAGAGGTGTCGAACGCAATTTCGGAAGATTTGCAGGCGCTAGGATTTGAGACGAATGTGACGGTTTATGAGGAAAATCAAGAATTTATAAATAATATCATTTCGAAACGAAGTTATGATATTTTGGTTTATGAAGTCGAGCTGGGAGCAGATTTGGACCTTTTGCCGTACTACCATTCTTCGCAAACGTCAAGTGCGGGCTTGAATTTATCGAATTATCGAAACGTTTTAGTTGACGATTTATTGCTCGGAGCACGCGGAACCTTGGATACGAATTTGCGGGCGAAGAAATATGAAATGTTTTTGAAATATTGGGCAAATGACGTACTGACGATCGGGCTTTACCAGTCGAATTTAACATATTTTTATAATAAAAATGTGCGCTGTTTTGGAAATGATGTACGCTTAGTAACGACAATTGATCGATTTAGTGATGTGACGAATTGGGCAGTAAATAAAGCAACCAAGAATAAAACCCCATAAATTTAAACACTAAAATCTGGTTTTTATGTTATAATTATATTATGCACCTGTGGTGGAATTGGTAGACACGCTACCTTGAGGTGGTAGTGGCCGCTTTAGGCTGTGCTAGTTCGAGTCTAGTCAGGTGCACCAAACTGGATCTCTAGTCCCTAAGGGGCTTTTTTTACCTGTTGTGGGCCGGTTCTAACCATCGAATTGGTAGTGTTTGCTTGTTCGTTGCCTTTTTTAATGGGAATTAGCCATTTAACAGGGGAAAAGCTTACGGTTCTACCCGAAGCTGAGACCTTTAAGTCAACCCCTAAGATTTTCATGATAATTTTGCGGTTTTCGAGCGTATCATTTTCAAAACCTTCACGAGCGTACCGTGCGAAATCGAAGGCTTCTTCTGCGAGTTCTCGCCAGTCGAACCGTGGCGACTCTAACTTATCTTTTTCTTCATTCAAATATACGAGTTCACCATCAAACTCTTCATTTTTTGCCTTATATATCTCATCATTAATGACGCCACTAAGATTCTTATCTAGTAATGTGCTCTGTAGTGATTTGATTCGTTTGATATTTGTCTTAATCTCATTGAGTCTAGTCTTATCAATCTTCATCGAGTCTTCTTCGTTTAATACTTCAAGCGCAAGCTTATAAATCTCTGGCGGTATAGTATATTCGCTAAGAGTGTCTTTCACTTGCTCTAGCAATTCGCTCTCGTGTACGTAACCCTTCCAAGAACAGTCATAGTGTGGGCACTTATGGGAACATCTACACAGGTGATATTCTTTAACTGTTCCGTCGGCAAGAGTCTTTTTCTTAGTCTCGGTTACAATGGAATACCCACAATCGGAGCATTTTAACATCCCGCCCCCAAATAAATTGTCCCTATGTTCCTTTTTAGGACGTGTATTGTGCGTAACGTTCGCGTCGTCCATGATTGCTTGTACTTTATCCCACTCGGTCTTGATCACCATAGCTTCGTGATTGGCGGGCAGAATCTGTCCATTCCATTTCATGTAGCCGCAGTAGAAAGGGTTTCTGAATATGCCCCTAATAGCATTTAGAGATGGACACCGGCCACCTCTTACGCCAGATCCACGCAATTTTATCTTCATCTTCTCAGCTTCTTTATGAATAGCCGGGATAGTATATGTTCCAGTAATCATTAAATCCCACAACCTACGAACTTTATTCCAGTTATCAGGATCTTTTTCGATAGTCTTATCGAGCCTGTTGTTGGCGTATCCTACAGGAGCAGATCCTGGGAAGCCGCCGTTGCGTGCCTTAGTATTCAGTCCGTCTCGTACGTTTCTCATGACATCTTTAGAATATCGCACATTCATGCTGGCCTCTACATCGAAAATCAGGTCGTCGTCCTTATCGTACACTCTACCATCGGTATAAATTTGCTTGATTTTTCCGTCTTCCATGAACTGATGTATTAGCCCATTCTCCTTGGGGTTACGACTTATCCTGTTTAGATGCCAGCAGATGATACCATCGATTTTTTCAGTCTCGATACGTTTCACTAGTTTGTTAAACTCTGGGCGTTTATCTGGTTTGCGTGCTGATTTAGATTCTTTGAATATTTGTCCAATCTTCAATCCGTACTGTTTTTGTATTTTTCTAGCAATCTCTTCTTGCGTCTCTAGAGACTGGACTTGCTTGTCGTCACGCTCGTTAGATTTTCTCATATAGACGTCACATAGGACTGGCTTATTGTAACTTTTCATATTTTACCTCTTGTTTTTATATATTAATGCTATTAAGCTTGGGGCACTGTTTTGACGATAAATCATGCCTCCAACTTTAATCTCGTCAATCTTGCCATCTTGCAGTAATGTTATTAGTATGTTAGAGTTAATCGGATCAGTGGCAAATTGCTCGATGTCGCTAAATGTATAGGTGCTTTGGTTAGCCATTATTACTCCAAAAAGGTCGCCAGTTGTACCACTTCAGAATAGCGAAACCATTCTTCTGCACTGGCGACCTATATTGGTCAGAAAAACAATATAGTTTCGCTCATATTTAATCTGAAATGGTACCCTTTTATTATAGTTGATATTATGTTTTTGCACAAGAGGTTTCATGTCTTTTATGGCGGTTGATGGCGAGCTACCTCTCCTGCAAGCAGGATCGGTGGCGCTCGTATGTCAACCATAATTCTATGCATGATAGTGTTACGTGCAGATGTGTGTGCGTGGTGCAAGGAGGATCTGCATGTGTTCAAGAACATGAATGTTTTGATTCTGAAACACATGTAATTGGTAATACTAGGGCATGGTGGATTGCATTTGGTATCTTCGTTTACGCATGGGAAAATGGCGTTTGTGATATATGATACGGGATCTTCGGCATCCGACAAAACGGGGATGCTTTCTGTTCGTTTTCTAAAGCTATACCACCAACTTCTGCTATGTGTCGTATCGCACAGGTCGCGTAGTGTTTGTCGAGGAAAAACGCTATTGAGTCTAGCAAGCAGGAAATTGTCAGATATTTCTTTCGTTGTTAATCCGGAAGACATCAACTTCGTAAGCGCCTCTCTTTCGCTGATAACCTGCAAATCATATCGTGGTAAGCCAGCTAAGATAATACTCCAATAGTGCCGCAAGATTTTTAGCGGTATCTCTTTTTCTACAATCTCTTTTAAGGTTAACGTTTTAGGTTCTTCACCAATAATCTTAAGCGCCCGTCTGATATTGGCCCTTGTGTTTAGCCGTAACTCACACTGCATCATTGATCCTCCGCTGGATCGGAGTGATTCTAATAGGCCATCTACATAACATAAGTCGCCCTCATGTTCGTAAAATAACCCGCCATTACGATTTCTTTTACTGCTAAGTTCTTTGTGTTTATCGTAAAAAACAAATTGCCATGACTTACAATGAATATTAACACCCCTAGCTTGTTTGAAAAAAGCAGGAATATCAACGGTTAAGCGCTTGTCGAGGCCTGCAGAACCGATTCTATCAAGTGCGCATTGGCATGTTCCCGCATTGGCGTAAGTGACGGTTGTCATACAGTCCATCCTTGAAAGTTCTGCTTCCTCCACCATTTCAGGCGTTACGTCATAAAAAGCGTAGGTGTATTGGATTGAGTATAAAAGCTTACGATTAATTTCATCTAATTCAGCCGGTGATGCTGGTCTAAAATTATATTGATGCAACAGCTTAGGAACAGAAAACTCTAGGATAAGTTCATAGCTTCTTACCCCATCAATGGTTGTCATCCTGTAGACAACACTAGGTTCGTAGCTCCCGCCAGCATTAGTAAGTTTTTTGCGTATTCGCGGCTTTATGCTATATGTACTACGCCCATGCGTGTCGTGACGGTCCCATGCGTTACTGCTTAGTAGTGGGAATTGATCACTTGCTATGTGATATGGGGGTTTAATAACGAGCTTTACCGTATCCAGGAACATAGAATCCTTAATCATTATGATCCTCCCATTCGTGAACGATACGGATGGTCGCTGCAACGTTATGCATAATATGAGATACCTGATCATCAGACAATGTGCATCCAAAAAGCGACTCTAATGACTTTTTCGCTTTTTCATAACTTTTTGTTGAAATGATCATGCCCCCATTTTGTCATCTGGGGAATTATTTGTCGTTGAAGTCGTAACGAAGTCGTAACGAGATTAAATGAAAATTAAATTCTCTTAGCGTTGCGCATGTAGTCCCACTCTTCACCCTGCTCGTAAGTGATGGACTCTTCTTTGCCAACTACGGGTCGAAACAATACCGAATCGCGGGTTGGATCTTGGAAGAATAGACTTTCCAGTTTTTTTGGCATCCCGAGTGAGTTAATGATCTACGCAATATTCTTGGAACTTGTACCTAGCCCCATTTCTTCAGCAGTAGAAACCCTATTGGGATGATTGAATAGATAGTCTAATAATTTTTCAACTTTCGTTCCATCATAAATGCGCATGATTTCTTTTTCATATCCCTGGACATAATCACGGTACCTTAGCACATACTTGTTATCTTGGTTGTACATGAGCTCGTAGTGAGTACCTTTGTGTGTCTTTACCCTGTCGTGAGATTTAATTTTCTCTGCTATATAATCATAATCTTCTTCGAAAAGGTTGCTAGCAAAAACCAAATACCCCTCTCCGACATCAGTTGCCTTATGAATTGTATCTGCACCGTAAACATTGGATAAATAGGTTAGTTCCTCAGTAGTTAGTTCTTTAGGGTCACTTAGCTTTTTGGAATCGATTAGCAAGCCGCTGTTTTTAAAGCCTTGCAATAACCGAGCAGGGTCTCGCACTCTGGTTAGTCTAGAAGAATATAGAACTGAAGTATGATTGCCGTTCAATAAGTCTTTCGTAATTAATTTCAAGACATAGCATTGTGCGTCGCTAAAATCGTACCCGTACATACGCTTATTATACCGTTTTCCACTACTCTTGCCAATTATCGCACTAAAATCACAGCAAACAATAGCGCCCGCTATTTCTCATCATGTTTTGCGTTTATAAGCGCATTATCTAATTGGGCACGGGCTTCCTCTATTTGCTCCAATTCCTCCCCCGAGCTGATAACGGTAATTTGCAGGTCTGTAGTGTCTTGAAAAAATGCGCCTTTTGGTTCTTCATCCTCAAGCTTTCGGAGCTCTCTTAACAGAATGTTGGACGCCTGCGAGTCGCCATTGAGCCCCTGATTGATTAATGTCATAGTCAATGCTTCTAAGTAGGTTTTATCACCCATCCCCTTCAGACGCTCTCTGGTATCTTGAGAAAAGATTAGCTCTGGAGTAATCTGATCGCTAAGTAGTTGCTTAATAACGGTCCGCCTATTAAGTGAACCTTTCTTGCGACCTTGTTGTCGTCTTGAATCTTCACCCTTACGGAACGGAACTAGGTTATCCAATGATTTGCTATTATATGCCATATATTACTATTGTAGCAATCTACCCTGTAGTTATGTTTTGTTAGGAGGGGGGGCGAGATAGGCATGGGGCTCGAAAAAACAGTAAAAAGATGATAAAATGTTAATATGGGATTGTTCAATAAGAATGAGCCGGCTAGCCAGCCAACGGCTCCTAAGTATCTTGATAATATTAATGACCGAGTCATTGATGACTTAAAACAGACTATTAAAAAGGGCAACAAGGTCTCAATTGCTGCCGCCTCTTTTTCTATCTATGCCTTTGAGGCTCTCAAAAGGGAATTAAATGACGTTGACAGCTTTCGTTTTCTCTTCACCGGTGAAACATTTACTAAAGAACATGCACCTAAGGAGGCGCGCGAATTTTACATTCCACGATTGAGCCGCGAACGTTCCTTGTATGGTTCGGATTTTGAGGTTCGCTTACGTAACGAGCTTAATCAGCAAGCCATTGCCAAGGAGTGTGCTGATTGGATTAAGAAAAAAGCTAAATTTAAATCTAATGTCTCTCACGACTTCATGTCTCCATTCATGGTTATTGAAGGGGAGGGCGAGAAGGCAGCATATAACCCAATGAGCAATTTTACGACAGCGGAGCTAGGATTAGATAGGGGCAATAACGCATATTCAACCACAACCAAGCTTTATGCACCCCACGCACAACAGTTCTTGGAGACCTTCAATCAAATCTGGAATGACGATGATCGCCTTGCCGACGTTACCGACACGGTTCTCGACAACATCACTGCAGCCTACAAGGAAAACTCCCCAGAATTTATCTATTTCGTTGCACTATTCAATATCTTTAACGAGTTCCTTGACGATATTGACGAAGACACTCTGCCTAATGAGGCTACTGGATTTAAAAACTCGAAAATTTGGGAGCTTCTCTATGATTTTCAGAAAGACGCCGTTGTTGGTTGTATCTCAAAACTCGAAAAACATGGTGGATGCATCCTTGCTGATTCTGTAGGCCTAGGTAAAACCTTTTCTGCACTTGGCGTTATTAAATACTACGAATGCCGTAACAAGACAGTGCTAGTTTTGTGTCCAAAACGCCTTCAGTCCAACTGGAATACCTTTAAGCATAACTATAAAAATAACCCCATCGCTTCAGATCGATTAAACTACGACGTTCTATATCATACAGATCTCGATCGTGAGCGTGGCTGGTCTGGCGACACTGACCTGAGTATGATCAATTGGGGAAATTATGATTTAGTAGTGATAGACGAATCTCATAACTTTAGAAACGGCGAGAGCCATGTAGGCCGCAAAGCTGAAGAAGGGTACGAGAATCGCTATCAAAAGCTTATGCGTAAAATTATAAAATCCGGCGTAAAAACTAAGGTATTGATGCTGTCTGCGACTCCAGTAAATATTGACTTTACTGATTTGAAAAACCAACTAATGATTGCCTGTGAAGGGGATGCCGAAAACCTCAATCGCACGCTTAAAACGAAATCATCAGTTGATAAGATTTTTCGGGATGCCAACTCTGCCTTTGTCGCATGGTCTAAACAAGATCCACAATCTCGTACTACGGAATCGTTACTGGAAATGCTTAGCTTTGACTTCTTCGATCTCTTGGATAGCGTAACCATCGCCCGCTCTCGCAAACACGTGGAGAAATATTACCATGAAAAAAATCTAGGTACTTTCCCTGAACGTAAACAGCCCATCGGTTGTCGACCAAATTTAACCGATATTGACGGTATTACATTCGATCTAATATTTGAGCATATCGATGCGCTTAATCTAGATATTTACACTCCGCTTAAATACGTCCAAAAATCAAAGCTCAGCAAGTATATCGACACCGATTCAACAAGTGGCAAGAGTTGGGAAAACCGTGAGGCTGGGCGCAACGTTCTAATGATCACGAATCTGCTGAAACGTATCGAAAGCTCCATATATGCTTTTCGTGTGACCGTAGAACGTCTCTATGATTTAATTAGCAGTACGATTGAGAGTATTGATCATTTTGAACAGGGTCGTATTGATGATTTTAATATGAAGAATATCATTAAGCAGGTGGATGACCTAGAAGAAGATGATGTTGATTCGGAGTATTCAGTTGGTAAGGACCTCAAGATCAGACTAGAAGATATGGACTGGATGAGCTGGCGTCAAAAGCTAAATGAAGATATAGAAGTGCTAGACGATCTATTGGATAAAATCCGCCTCGTAACTCCGGAGCACGATTTGAAGCTTAGAGAGCTTCAGAAAACCATTAAGGAAAAGATAGAACACCCAATCAACCCTAACAATAAAAAAGTCACAATCTTTACGGCCTTTTCCGACACTGCGGACTATCTTTACGACGAGCTAAAAGATAATATTTTACAGGGACACGGCTTGCATACGGCAATCATCACTGGCGGACGAAACCCAGAAACTACTTTGCCTGGCGTAGCAAAAGATTTCAATGAAGTGCTTACTTATTTCAGCCCCAAATCTAAAAACCGAGCAGCACTTGGCAGGAAAGAGATAGGCGACATTGATATTCTAATTGCTACGGATTGTATCTCTGAAGGTCAAAACTTGCAGGATTGCGATTACTTGGTAAATTACGATATTCACTGGAACCCAGTTCGAATTATTCAGCGCTTTGGACGTATTGATCGTATTGGCTCGGAAAATAAATCCATCCAGCTCGTGAATTTCTGGCCCAATATCACCTTGGACTCCTACATCAACCTTAAGGCGCGTGTAGAAAATCGCATGACCTTGATTGACATTACGGGATCCGGTAGTGACGTCTTGAAAAATATGGACCCTGAACTCGAATATCGCAAGAATCAACTCGAGCGTCTCCAGAAAGAGGTTGTCGATCTGGAAGAAATGAACGGCGGTGTAAACATTATGGATCTCGGTCTAAACGAATTCCATTTGGATGTTAAAGAATTGAAGGACAAGTATGGCAGCGCTGATTATGCTCCATTTGGCATCAGTGCAACTGTCACCGCGACCGAAGAAGCTCCTGCTGGTGTCATTTATATCCTGAAGAACATCAATAGCGACGTTGATATCGACAAGCAAAATCGCCTCCACCCATTCTATCTGGTCTATATCAAGGAGGGGGGCGAAGTTTTCGTCAACCATCTCAATCCCAAAGTCCTATTAGATAAGATGCGCCTACTATGTAAAGACAACGATAAGCCAGATCATGAACTCGTGCGGATCTTTAACGAAGAGACGAATGGCGGTAAGCGCATGGATAAATATTCCGAGCTACTTTCTGAGTCGATTATGAGTATTATCAATGTTAAGGAAAACAAGGATATAGATAGCCTATTTCATGCTGGCGGAACCACCGCTCTCACTAACCAAATTTCCGGCCTTGACGATTTTGAATTGATTAATTTCTTGGTAATTAGATAATGATTGAGTTCCCAAAATCCACTAAGGTTGACAAGTTCATCCCGAAAAATAAATTCTACGATGGCGTACGCATAACGCCCGCCGTCAAGAATGCCTTTCAGAGCGACGTAGCACGCGTCACATGGGCTTTTAAGCTTGGACCCGATACATTAAGCATCTCAAAGAAGAACTGGCCAGAGATCGAAATTATAAGAGTCGAGATGAAAAAAACGAATTATAATCCAGGCATTCTGCAGGCTATTGATACGGCCATCCCATACCCGATTCTCTTCATCGTTACAAAGGGTGAACTGGCGAAGTTTGTTATTTCTTACAAGGAGCCAAACCGTAAAGACGAAAACTACGCCAAAGTCGACACCATGTTTGAAACAGAATGGAACGATCCGCTACTAGACAATCTCAAGATTGATGGACTAACTACTGACACTATCTATGCCAACTTCTTAAGCCAGGTGGGGGGCGAAAAACTAGCTCCAAACAATCATACTGACGGGTCCGAACCTAAGACGTCACTTGAGGGTGCAAAAGATGACATCGAGAAGATGAAAGAGCGCGCCAAAATCCAAAAGCAAATTGATGCCCTCACCCGTAAAATCAAATCAGAACCATCTATCGGCAAGAGGCAAGAACTCGCCGAAGAGAGATACGGGCTAAAGCAGTTATATCAAACACTCGTTTAGTGCTATGCAGTTTTCATATAAATCAATGAGAGCCTTCATGCCCAGATCAATAAGCGGCTCAAACATGAATGAGTTTAGGTGAATATTCTCCGGAGTCATAAGATTTACTTCTTCTAGAATTTTTTCCTGGTCATTATTTAATACTTTTAGTTGTAGGCACTCGTTGAACAACTCCCTCGTTTGATTTGCGCTGTATTTTTCGTAATCCCAATTTTGTATTTTTTGCAACATAAAATCTTCTGCAGCCCTCCTTATTCCTATCGACAAGATTATCTTATCATGTAAGTAGTTATTCGATAAAATGTCTTTTTTATGTTTTACGATATCGTTGCAACAAGATGTTATAGTATCCGATATAGTACGCGTAGTCGCTTCGTATCGAACTTCTTTATTGAAAACATTTTTGTATAAGTTAAGTACTCCACTCATAGTAATATTATCATTTGCTACGTGCAGAGTTTTTGTCAAAGTCTTATATTCATTAGTTTTTTGCCCGATAGTATATTCAATAATATTCCTAACGAATGGTAATAACGCAATAATGTATTTATTCTTCTTATCTTCGTCGCACCCATCATCCAGAATCGCCTGTTTCCAGCCTTGCCACGGTGAATCGTCGAAACCTCGTTGCTTCTTTAGCGACACGATGGAGCTATCCTCATCTTTTTGCGCTACATATTGGTGTTGTTTTTCTATGCTTAACCTGCTATTAATGCATCTATAAAAGTCAAAGTTGTGAGTCAGGAGTATTATTTTATTGTTTTGATTTTGAGTAAGTTCATAAAGATATTCAACGATGGCATATTTATTTTTATAATCAAAAGAGTCCGCAATATCATCAATAATATATATCTTTTCCATATTTTGTTGCTTGTGAGATTCTATATCAAAAATTATATTTAGCAGATATAATGCACGTTGTTCTCCTCGACTAAGGACATCCAATCCACTTAACGCGTCTTTTGACAAAGAATATTTTTTGTCATCAATTTCAAAGGTAAAATTAACTTTTGGAATACCTACGCCGAGTATTGATTCTTCCATATTCTCAATTTCCATTCCAAATGGAACATCAAAGCGTTTTTTAAATATTGCAAGTGCATTTCTCCATAACGTATCATCGGTATCTAAATTCTTGATACCATCATAGGAGTCGTTTAAATCATTAAAAACACTTTCTTCGCTCAATATATAATCTATCCAAAATTTACGTTTTAGATTAGGGATTTGATCTTCCGATAAATATAATAATAAATTTGGACATTTTTCTATGTTGTCTTGAAAAGTAGCTCCGGCAACCGTACCGAAAAATTTGCTTATATTTTTAAATTCCTGTTGACTGGTTATTTTTTGGCGAATGTCTTTTTCTAACTGTTCAAGCTCTTGACTGTTCTCAATTTTTTTATCCCCTAACAAAACTGCATTATCGGCGACAAAAAAAGATTCTTTTGTTAAGCTTTTTTGGACGTTAGAAAATTTAGGTAATGTAAAATGTGCCTTCTCTAGAAAAGAATAATCTGAATAAATT
>CAVDHS010000029.1:0-2729 GCA_963609155.1 Bulleidia sp.
TGGTCGATCAAGTAACGGTGTTCGGAGTTGATCTGACCAGTGAAGATATTGCACGTTGCGTTGACGGCATCTTCTTGGAACTTTTGATGTTTAAATCTAAGCTTCATTGTTGCCTCCTTGTGTGCGCTCCGCTATTTTATTTACCTTGTCGTTTACGGAATTCTCCAGCTTCTGTATCTTCGCAATACTAGCGTTATTCGCCAAAAGTTCCAATTGCTTTTTTGCCATTGTGTTAAGCCGTACTAAGCGCTCAGATTGAGGAATGCCTTGCCTCATTAGTTCAGCGTTAATATTCTCGAGATTACTAATAATAATCAGGTGCAATCCATCCGTGTGATCGCGAATATTTTCATTCTTAGCAGCAAATTTTGGATTTTGGTCTCGCCATTCTTTCGCCGTCATGCCAAAAAGTGCTACGTTCAATACATCCGCCTCGTTGGCATAGACGAATTTCTTTTGTTCGTCTGAAAGTTTCGGGATAATATTTTCTTTAATTGCATCGGTATGGATAGCGTAGCTAGCAGCTGCGAGCTGGCGATTAGCGTGCCACTCAATCTTATTTTGATAGGCTTCATTTGATTTTAGACGCTCGAACTCCTTGATGAGATAAAGTTTAAATTCCGGACTTAGCCAACTGGCGAATTCAAAAGCAATATCCGGATGAGCAAAAGTACCGGGACTATATTTACCACGCTTCGAGACGATGCCGATAGCATTCGTTCGTTTAACCCACTGTGTCGGAGACATCGTAAAAGAGTTTTTACCATAAACAGTTTTAATTTGATCGAATTCGACCAAATTAAAATTTTCATTGCTGAGTCTTTCCCATAAAGCTAAATAGTCCAACGTCGAAACACGTCTCAGCCAATTTTTTATAGTGAAAGATGGGTCACTGGAATTTTGATATCTTGCTATGTCTGTCAAGGATAGGTAGTCCACACTATCTATTCGTTTCACTACTACGGGAGTATTCTGCACTATGATTTGCGTATCAATTTTTTCTTTCATGCTACAACACCTTGATTTTAGTTTCTGGGCTGAGGATACGGAAGTGCTCGGAGAGATTGATTTTGGCGGAGGAATCCTTGAAGGTGGAGTCTTTGAAGACGGCGGTGATTGGTTGAAGTTTAGCTAGTTCTTTAACTGTTTCTTCGGAAACGTCATCGTCGAAGCAGGCGGCGAGGCCGGTGCCTTCACCGAGGTAGCCGTAGAGATAGATGGTGTTGCCGTTTAGATTGCGAGTTTCGAGTTTGAGATCGAGAGGAAGTGCAGCGTGGGAGATGGCGCCAAAGAGAAGGTCGAGAGGAGTGCGATCTGGCTTGAGGTTATCAATAGCGTCGAACATGGAGGTTTGGTTGATTTCGGAGAGAGGTTTACGGAGATCTTCGCGGTCGTTAGCGGAGTCGATGCGGAAGACGCGGAAGCCGGTATCAATTTTAGCTTCGGGGTGTTCTTTTTCGATTTTGTCGCCGGCGCGACGGAGGCGTTCGGCGATGATTTGGTCGATGGTGTCGTAGCCGGCTTTTTTGGCTTCGGATTTTTCGTCAGTTTTTTCATCGAGTTGGACGAGGATGTATTTGCGGTTGCCGCCATCTTCGGCGTTTAGGTCCATCACGGCGTGGCCGGTGGTGCCGGAGCCGGCGAAGAAGTCAAGAATATAGGAATTATTAGTTGAGCCGATTGATTCAATATACTTTAGCATATCTTCGTTTTTGGAAAAATCGAATGTTTTTACACCATTAAATAAGTTTTTTAGTGCATTAGTGCCAACTGTGTAGTTCCATAAATTTTTTGGTGGATTATATCCGCTTTGTTTAAAATATGGGCGATTGTTTTGGATGATTATATCGCGGATTCTCTCTTTTGCCGTATCTATTCCCCAGCGCCAGCGCCACAATTGACCGTTTTTTCTGCCTGGTCTAATCGGAATATATCCGGCATCGATTAGATTTTTGTCGTCGTGATATATCTGCTGCTCGTCATCTGTCTCGATTTTATCTTTATCGTAATCTATCTCTGGGATGATATCATTTGTATTTTGATTATAATATAGCGTATACCCCATATCTTTACGAGTAATAAAAGCGGACGGCGCATCGGACAGGCTTCGTAAATTTTCTTCTGCTTTATCAACCTTATTAATTAAGGTTGTATTTATGCTTTTTGCGTAAATGTGGATATATTCTATATTTTTTTGTATGATAACCCCCTCGCCATTTTGGCTAGCACCGGTAACGTTGGAGATTGTTGAAATAAAATTATCTTCGCCAAAAACCTCATTACAAACTTTTTTTAGGTTCGCTTGTTCATTATCGTCAATCGAGATAAAAATCACACCATCATCAGTTAAAAGATTGCGAGCAAGTTTGAGCCTCGGATAAATCATATTCAGCCAGTCGGAATGGAAGCGGCCGTTGGCTTTGGAGTTTTCGGTGAATTCATCTTCGGAGATGAGTTTTTCACCGTTGTCACCAGTGGATGAATCGGAGTAATCGTCCTTTTTAATCGTGAAGTTGTCGTGGTAGACGAAATCGTGGCCGGTGTTGTAGGGAGGATCGATGTAAATCATTTTGATTTGGCCGAGGTAGGATTCTTGGAGGAGTTTGAGAGCGTCAAGGTTGTCGCCGACGATGAGCATGTTTTTGGTGTTATCGAAATCTTTAGAGGCTTCAAGGTCGGGGCGGAGGGTTTTGTTGATTGGGGCGCCAGCCTCAACGATTGCTTTGCGC
>CAVDHS010000030.1:0-6565 GCA_963609155.1 Bulleidia sp.
GGTGCCGATGTAGCTCAGTTGGTAGAGCAGCTCATTCGTAACGAGCAGGTCACAGGTTCGATCCCTGCCATCGGCTCCATTTTTGTTGAGAATTTTTCTTAGATACTTACCAACTTTTCTTATCTTTTCGACAGTCTTCGTTGGCTCTGCGAGCTTTGACTGTGCTGTCAAACCATTCAACCATTTTTGGGTCTTGATGATTGAAAAACAAACTATCACTTGTATCTAATTTATTAATATTTTCCATATCTTCTTTTGAAAGTTCAAAATCAAACACATTGAAGTTTTGTTCCATTCTTTCTATATGAGTAGATTTACAAGCGATAATAACACCCCTTTGAATAAGCCAGCGTAATATAACTTGAGCTGAACTCTTGTTATATTTTTTACCAATATTAACTAGGGTTTCATTCTCGAATAAACCATTTCTTCCTTCTCCAAATGGTGCCCACGCTTCAATATGTACTCCATACTTTTCCATATTTTCTTGTGCATTAAACTGAGCATTTATTGGATTTGTTTCTACTTGGTTTACTGTTGGCACTATTTTTCTACCAAATAAACATATATCACTTAGTCTTTCTGGATAGAAGTTTGATACACCAATTGCCCTAATTTTTCCTTCTTCATATAAATCTTCTAAAGCTCTATATGCTCCATAATAATCACCAAATGGTTGATGAAGTAATACTAAATCAATATAATCAGTTCTTAATTTTTTCAAAGATTCTTCTACTGATTTTTTACAATTTTCATAACCATAATTATCAATCCATACTTTTGTTGTAATAAATAGTTCTTCTCTTGGTACTCCACATTCAGAAATTGCTTCTCCAACTTCAGCCTCATTAAAATAACTTTGTGCAGTATCAATGCTTCTATATCCTACTTTAATAGCATCTAAGACACACCTTTTTGTTTCTTCTTTAGGTATTTGATAAACTCCAAATCCTAAAATTGGCATCTCTACGCCGTTATTAAGTTTTATATATTTCATCTTTTGCTCCTTTCTTAACATAAATAATTTATTTTTTCTTTTTGCGAGGGCGTTTGTGGCGGGAGGATTCGGTAGTTTTAGTGATGTCGCTTGCGGCGTTGAAATGATGGCGGAGTTTTTGGCGAGCGTGGGGAGTAATAATTTTATCAAACCATGACTGCTTCGGAGTCTGGTTTTTAGAGGTGAGGATTTCGACCACATCGCCGTGTTCTAATTTTTTGTTCAAGTTGGACATCTTGCCGTTGATTTTGACGCCAACGACATGATCGCCAATTTCGGAATGGAGACGATAGGCAAAATCGAGCGGGAGAGCGCCTTTGGGGAGGTCGATAATGTCGCCCTTGGGAGTATAAACAAAAATCTTGTCGGCAAAAAGATTGAGTTTGAGTTTTTTGAGGTCGACTTTCTTCCCTTCGCGCAATTTGGCAGCGGTCATTTGGAGTTCGGTAATCCAGAGGAGGTTAGTCGGGAGATGTTCGATTTTGCCCTGTTTGTAATTTTCGGTTAGTTTTTGTTCGTTGTAATAAAAACTTGCCGCCAGCCCGTGTTCGGCGTATTCGTGCATCTCTTTGGTGCGAATTTGAAATTCGACAATGTGCTTATCTTTTGTGATTACGGTAGTATGAAGAGATTGATAGCCGTTTTGCTTGGGCATGGCAATGTAATCCTTAATGCGACCGTCCATCGGAGTATAGAGTGAATGAATAATGCCAAGGATGAGATAGCAGGTCGTCACATCGTCGATCACCACACGCAAAGCTGTCAGGTCGTAGACTTCGCCCATATTTTGGTTGTGTTTGGCGAGTTTTTTATGCAGTGAATAGACGGATTTAACTCGTCCAGAGAGCGTGAACTTGATTTTTTCTTTTTTTAGTGCCGTGGAGACTTCGTCGATTACTTTGGCGAGTGATCTTTCGGCAGATTTGTTGTATTTTTTGATTAGGCCTTCGAGCTCTTCGAAACGGCGCGGGTCAACATATTTAAAGGCAAGATCGGACATTTCGACGCGCAAAAGTCCCATATTGAGGCGGTCGGCGAGCGGAGCAAAAACTTCGAGGGATTCTTTGGCGATTTTTTTCTGTTTTTCGGGCGGAAGAGCGGAAAGAGTGCGCAAATTATGGAGCCGGTCGGCGAGTTTAATAATTAGCACGCGGATATCATCACCGAGCGCAATCATGAGACGAAGGAAGTTGTCTTTGGTGGCTGGGAGATAGGTGTCGATATCGCGCATACCGTCGCGAGCGGTCGAGATTTTAGTCACGCCGTCAACTAGGAAGGCGACTGATTCGCCAAATTCTTTTTTGATATCGTCAAGAGTGACGTCAGTGTCTTCAACCACGTCGTGTAGAATACCGGCGATAATAGTGTCTTCATCCATACCCCATTCTTCGAGGATTTTTTTGACTGCCAGTGGGTGAATGATGTATGGCTCGCCAGTTTTGCGAAATTGACCCTCGTGGGCTTTTGTGGCAACTTCAACCGCGCGTTTTACGCGTTCGGAATCTGCCGGTTTTTGAGTTTTGGGAGTCATATGTTTATTATAACACCGATTTTGGTGGCAGGGGTAGGTTTTGGCGCGTATATTGGCTTTAACACTATTCAGCTGAGAGGATTTTACCAGTGCCGAGTTCTAAATGGAGCAGCCGCTGGTTTTTTGAGCCACGAAAACGCAAGGACAAGTCGCGTTGTTCGAGAACAAACGGGCCGTCGATAAGGGCGTCGAGGGATTTTAAAAATTCCCAAGGTTCCCCGCCGTGTTGTTTAATTAGTTCGTGCTTAAAACCAGTAAAACTCCAAACATTCCAGCCGAGTTCCGTACGGACCCAGTCGGCGAGCTCTTTACAAGCTTTGGCTTGAACAAAAGGCTCGCCACCACAAAAGGTAAGTCCGCTTTGACCTTTGAACTTGGCAAGCTGCTGTTTGATATCGTCGATTTTGATTAAAAAACCAGCTTGGTAATCCCAAGTTTCGGGATTTTGACAACCTTTGCAATGGTTCGGGCAGCCTTGCGTCCAAATAATAGCGCGGAGACCGTCCCCGTTGACGATGTTGTCATGTTCGAGAGGGCCGGACAGACGGATATAGCCGTCCGGCACCTCGAGTTGTTTGGAAATGTTGCCGAGTAGGTATTTGTCTAAATCGAACTGGGCAGACATCTATTTTCCTTTCGTGCAGAGTTTGACTTTTTCGAACGGGAGATCGCCCTCGAGTCGACCACAATGCGGGCAACGGTCGCCAGTAATCACGCCCGAGAAACCACAGACTGGGTCGCGATCGACAGGGTGATTGACAGAGCCGTAGCCGATGCCGGCGTCATGCATTTTACGAATGACGGATTCGAAAGCGGCGAGATTTTGCGACGGGTCGCCGTCGAGTTCGATATAGGTAATGTGGCCAGCGTTACAGAGATTGTGATACGGGGCTTCGATGTCGATTTTGTCAAAAGCGGAAATCGGGTAATAAACTGGCACATGGAAAGAGTTGGTGTAGAAATCGCGGTCGGTTACGCCTTTAATCACGCCGTATTCTTTGCGGTCGATTTTGGTGAAACGACCAGCGATGCCTTCGGCCGGGGTGGCAAGGAGCGAGAAGTTAAGTTTGTATTTTTTGGAATAACTGTCGCATTTTTCGCGCATGTGAGTGATAATATCGAGCCCGAGTTCGCGTGCGTCTTCGTCTTCGCCGTGGTGCTTGCCGGTCATGGCGACCAGAGTTTCAGCAAGGCCGATGAAGCCGATGCTAAGGGTGCCGTGTTTAATGACTTCCCTTAAGGTGTCGTTTGGCTTTAGCTTTTCGGAGCCAAACCAGTTGCCTTGACCCATGAGAAATGGGAAGTTGCGAACATGCTGGTTGGCTTGGAATTCAAAGCGTTCGAGCAATTCGTCTTTTATTAGGCCCATTTTTTCGTCGAGTTCTTTGTAAAAACCGTCCCAGTCGGCCTCTTTGCGCTCGCCAGTACAGATGCCGTGGTTGATGCCGATGCGAACAAGGTTGACCGTAGTGAAGGACAAGTTGCCGCGACCAGTAACGATGCCGTCGGATTCGGGGAAAATGCTGGCGAAAACGCGAGTACGACAGCCCATGGTGGCGATTTCGGTGCGGTAGTCGCCTGGTTTGTAGTATTTTAGGTTATAGGGGGCGTCGATAAAGCAGAAGTTCGGGAATAGGCGCTTGGCGGAGACTTCCATGGATTTTTGGAAGAGGTCGTAGTTGGGGTCGCCTGGGTTGTAGTTGATGCCAGATTTGACTTTGAAAATGCTGATTGGAAAGATTGGGGTTTCGCCTTTGCCGAGACCGTTTTCGGTGGCTTGGAGCAAATATTTCGAGACTAGTCGGCCGGCTGGAGTGGTGTCGGTACCGAAGTTAATGCTCGTAAATGGGACTTGGGCGCCGGCGCGGGAGTGCATGGTGTTTAAGTTGTGGATGAAGCCTTCCATGGCTTGGAGAGTTTCGCGTTCGACGTCGGCGTTCGAAACCTCGATGACTTTTTTCGGCCATTTGTCTTTTTCGAGTTTTTTGTCGTCGCCAAATTCGTAGGTGTCTTTGACCTCTAGCTTAAGGCTTTTGTCGGCAAATTCGTTGTATTTTTCGAGATTACGTTTTAAGGCTTTGCGGAAAGATTTATTGACGCCTGGTGCCATAGCGTAGTCGAAATTCGGAATGGACTGACCGCCGTGTTGCTCGTTTTGGTTGGCTTGAAGGAGGATAGCGGCAAGAGCAGCGTAGGAGCCGATAGATTTCGGGGTACGTAGATGTCCATGACCGGTGTTAAAGCCACCGTTTTCGAACAAGACAAAGGGGTCGGACTGGCAACAAGTCAAGGTGCCGGTGGCGTAAAAGTCGAGGTCGTGAATATGAATATCGCCGTTGTCGTGCGCGGCGGCAATATCGGGGCGCAGAAGTAGAGTTTTGGCAAAAACTTTTGAGCCTTCGGCGCCGAATTGAAGCATTTTGCCCATGGCAGAGTCGCCGTCGACGTTGGCGTTAGAGCGTTTAACGTCGGAATCTTCGGAGGCGTCAGCGTGAGAAATGGTACGATAGACCATCATGAGATCGGATTTAGCATCGCGCACGCGCGAGCGTTCTTGGCGATAGCGGATATAGGAGCGCGCGGTTTTTTTGAAGCTCGATTCCATCAAAACTTCCTCGACGATGTCCTGGATTTGTTCAACATTTGGGGTGCGGGCGGTGATTTTTTCCTCGGCCCGTTTTAGGACTTTTTCGGTGAGAGCCTTGGCGCGGTCAGCCTTGAACTCGCCAGTGGCGAGACCAGCCTTGGCGATGGCTTCAGTGATTTTTTCGGGGTCGAATTTGACGATTTTGCCGTCGCGCTTGACGATACGCTTAAACATTTGATACCTCCTTCAATGTTTAATAGTTTATGTATTTAGGTACTATAAGCGACATAAACGCTATATTTAGTGTCTAATACCTAGTATACGACACTAGATATGGAAATGCAAGTGGTTTTTGGTGGGATTTTGGGAATTTTTGGAATGGGGCGAGAGAGTACGGTTTTGGTGGTTTTGGGCATAAAAAAGACCCCTTGGTGGGGTGATTTTGGTGGGGATTACAGGGCTCGAACCTGTGACCTTACGAATGTGAATCGTACGCTCTAGCCAGCTGAGCTAAATCCCCATAAGTATGATATAATTATAGCATGGATTTAAAGAAATTTGAAGAGGAACTCGGGGAGATTGAGAAGTTTTTGGCAAAGCCGGATGCGTACGCGGCGAGCGACTATGCGGCAAAGTCGAAACGGGCGAACATTTTGAGAGCAATAATTGAGTTGAACAAAAAAATTGTTCAATTTACGGCGAATTTAACAGAGGCGGAGAGCTTAGTAAATGACGCGGAGTTAGGCGAGCTGGCACGAGACGATGTCGTGCGTCTCAAGTCCGAAATCGCCGAAATGAAAACACAACTCGAAGAGCTATTGATCCCGCGCGACCCAGAAGATGACAAGCCGGCGATCGTGGAAATTCGAGCAGGGGCAGGCGGCGACGAAGCTTCCCTGTTTGCGGGCGAGTTGTATCGAATGTACCTAAAATATGCCGAGGGGCATGGGCTAAAAGTTGAGTTGATGTCGCAAAATGAGAACGAGGCGGGCGGAATGAAGGAAGTGATTTTCAAAGTGTCGGGAGAGGACGCTTACGGGCAGTTGAAGTTTGAGGGCGGGGTGCATCGGGTGCAACGCGTGCCGGTGACGGAGTCGCAAGGGAGAATTCATACTTCGACTGCGACGGTGGCGGTGCTGCCCGAGGCCTCAGAAGAAGATCTAGAGATTAAGTCCGAAGACCTGAGGATTGATATCTATCGCTCTGGCGGACATGGTGGGCAAGGGGTGAACACGACTGATTCGGCGGTGCGGATTACGCATTTGCCAACTGGGATTGTGGTAGCGATGCAAGACGAGCGTTCGCAACAGCAAAACCGAATTAAGGCGATGAATATCTTGCGGGCGCGACTTTTGGAAAAGAAAAAGGCAGAAGAGATTAAAAATGCCAGCGAGGCGAGAAAATCGTTGATTGGAACGGGGGACCGAAGCGAAAAAATTCGGACTTATAA
>CAVDHS010000030.1:6575-22874 GCA_963609155.1 Bulleidia sp.
TCCCACAAGACCGAGTGACGGACCATCGGATTCATTATTCGCGATCGAATATTCCAGCAGTGATGGACGGGGATATTGAAGATATCATTCTAGAACTGAAAAAGCATGAGCGAGAACTCGAAAACTAATCCAATTCCAGCCAAAAACTTTCCTCTCGGGCCGCTCCGGGGCGCTCGCCCGAGTCTTAGGCCCTTCGAGAAAAATGTTTCGGCTGGAATGATTGATTTTTATGGACGCGAATTTTTAATCACGCCAGAAGTTTTAATTCCCCGTCCAGAAACAGAGATGTTGGTAGACGCGATGCTGAATTTGGCGGGAAAATCTTATCTTGCGGGCGTGAAGCCAGCGCCGGCAAAAATACCGAAAAATTGTGCGATTTTAGAGGTTGGGACGGGATCGGGGTGTATTGCGGTGTCCCTGGCTTTGGCACTGCCTGAGGCGAAAATTGTGGCTAGCGATATTTCGGCGAAGGCGCTCAAAGTGGCTAGCGAAAACGCCAAGCGACTAGGGGCAAAAGTGAAATTTTTAGAATCGGATTTGATGACTAATATTCACGATGAATTCACAGTTGTAGCGGCGAATTTGCCGTATGTGGATGAAAATTGGAATTGGATCGATAAAAAGATGCTGTCGCTGGAGCCGAAAATTGCGTTATACGCGGAAGACGGCGGGCTGGCGTTGATTAAAAAGTTGATTGATCAAGTTAGTGCACAAAAAATTCCTTACTTAGTTTTAGAAGCTGATCCCTGCCAGCATGAGCGAATAATTGCTTATGCTGGCGAAAGAGGTTATTCGTTGCTTGAAACGCGCGGATTCGGGCTAGTTTTTGAATTTAATTCGGGTAGCCTTCAAGCGTAACGTTGACGGCGATTTCTTTGCCGTCGCGGATGACGGTAAGTTGCACTGTGTCGCCCGGTTTGTATTCGCCGATTAAATTCGCGAGTGAACCGGAAACGCCAACCGTAGTGTCGTTGATTTTAGTAATGATGTCTTTATCTTTCAGGCCAGCTTTAGCTGCAGGGCTGTCTGAGACGACGGCAGAATAGCTCGACGTGCTATAAACATAAACGCCTTCGCTAACTGGCAAATTGTAAGCTTTGGCGACTTCAGCGGTGATTTCGACGCTGTAAACGCCAAGGTAAGTACGTTCAGCTTTGCCGGTGGATTTCAGCTGTTCGAGCATGCCTTTAACGCTGGAAATCGGAATGGCGAAGCCCATGTTTTCGGCGGAAGTCGAGGTGGCAGTGTTGATGCCGATTACTTCCCCGGCGGCGTTGACTAATGGACCACCAGAATTACCGGAGTTAATCGCGGCATCGGTCTGGATCATGTCGGAAAGAGTTTCAGTATCGTAGCCACTTTCGTCCGAAGCAGCAGTGACGGAACGATTGGTGCCGGAAATAATGCCCGAAGTGACGGTGTTTTGATATTCGCCGAGAGCATTGCCGATCGCAATGACTTGTTGGCCAACAGAAATAGTTTTTGAGTTGCCGAGAGTTGCGGCGGAGAGACCCGAAACGTCTTTAATTTTCAAAAAGGCGATGTCATTTAACGGATCGGTCGCAGCGACTTCAACATCTTCATAAGTTGTCCCGTCGTCAGCGATCACGGTGACTTTCGAGGCGCCGTTGATAACGTGTTTATTGGTTAAGATGTAGCCGTTTTCGGTGACGATGATGCCGGTGCCGGCAGCAGCAGTATTTGAACTTTGACCGAAGAAATTAGTGGTTTTAGTCGAAGTGACGATTGAAACCACGCTTTTAGAAACTTTGTCAGCGACGTCGGCGATCGAGCCTTCAACGAAATTCGAAGAATTGCCGTCGGTGCCACTGCCGAGGTAAGTAATTGGGGTCGAAGATTGTTGATAGCCGAGCCAGCCGAGCGCTAAACCGCCACCGCCTAAAACTATTGCGATCGCAGAAAGCACGATGGCAATAGTGTTTTTATTGGTCGACTTTTGACTTGTTGCAGTCTTTTCGACGGTTGCAGTCTTTTCGACGGTTGCAGTCTTTTCGACCGTTTTAGGTTCGTTCGGTTTGACCTCATCCGGCTTAACCTCATCCGATTTAGCTTCTGCCGCTTCAACAATTTTGCCCTTTTCTTTTTCCATATTACTCCTTTAAATATTAAATATTGGGTTACTAAACCAAATCGTGATAATAGCGACTAACACTACACCAAAAATGACGGGGCCGATGATGTGCTTGAAACGAAAATCGTCTTGATATTTGATCATCGCCTGTCGAGTGTAATTATAGACAAAGGCGAAAATCGTGAGGATGATCGCGAGTTGCGGAATGCGGATGCCGGAATTGCCGAAAGTATAGATAATCGACCAAGAATAACAAAGCCAAGCGACTTCGGCGAAAACCAAACCGCAAACTAAAGTGGTTAAAGTGAAATCTTTGTCGTTGCTCTGGACCAAAATATGACGAGAAGCAGCGTAACCGATTAAAAATGAAATTAGAATGAGTGCTATGGCGTCAAGATTTGCAGTCATAAGCGTTGCGGCGGAGATGCCGAGAAAGACGGCGATGAGAGATTGTGCTAGAGTTGCGGATTCGGATGAAAGCGGTTTAATGAATAATAACCAGACGCAATAAAAAGCCATCAACACGAAGTCGACTGGCAAAAAGGCGGTGCCGGCGCAATAAGTTAAAAGAACTACGCTGACGCCGACGATGATATCGACGAGATTGGATTTAATGTTTAACCAAAGATAGCGCGAACGAACGGCAAAAACTCGCCATTTCGAAGCCAAAACCAGGATTAAGCCGAATAATGGACTGCCGGAAAGCACAGTAATCAATACTGAGCCGATACCGAGAAGTAGATTCAAGAAAACGTGCACCATATTGCTGAAGATGTTGCGCGACTTTCTTGCTAAAATATAATCTGCCATACCTTTATATTATACCAGATAAATTAAATTAAGCTTAAAAAGCCTTGATTTTTCTGCTATAATGGAGGTTATGGAGCGAATGGAACCGACTTTTTTCCAGAGACATCCTCTGTGTAAAGACCTGCTCAGCCTTGGGCTATTTATTTTGTTAATTGTGCTCGGGACGCTGTTTTTGAACACTTATATTTATCGCTCGTACAATGTAGTCGGAGGAAGTATGGAAAATACTTTGCACGGAGATGATCGAGTGGTGGTTAATCGGGCGGCGGTTTCGTGGGCGCATTTTCTCGGTGAAGAATATGTGCCAGAACGAGGGCAAATCATCGTATTTCTGAACGAAGACGAAGAAAAAGTGACACAATATCGGGCGGCAGGAGTGAAAAATCCGCTGACTTGTTCGGTGCCGTCAAATATAAATGATCAATATATTATTAAACGCGTGATTGCATTTCCGGGGGAACGTGTGGTGGTAAAAGATGGAGTAATGACGATTTACAATGACGAGCATCCGGAGGGATTTGTCTATGATAATGAGTGGCGAGTTTCGGAGACGGACGGGCCAAAAGAATACACTTCGGGCGAGGTTGATACTATCGTTCCGGAAGGCGAGTTATTCGTTTCGGGGGATAACCGTGAGGGTTCGAACTCTTGGGATTCACGTAGTGGGCTGGGGACAATTCCGTATTGCCGAATTATTGGACCGGTAGTGATGCGGTTATTCCCGCTCGATAAAATCCGAACATTTTAGAATTAGAAACAAAATGTGAGAGTTTAATCTAGATTCGAGGCAATCTCGAGACGGTTCTATTTTAATTTCTCAATTAGTTCTCTCAGATCCGCTTCGGAACGACATCTGAAAGTCAAACTTCGACCGGCGATTTTCGTGGGGATGTTGTATTTTGCGGTGAGTGCGTTTTCATCTTTTAGATATTGTCCACGTTTAATCGCGGCGGTGCTGGACTTTTTCTTAGTTTCAGCAAAATAACGTTCAACTCTACGCGCAGTCCAACCTTCTGCAACGATTTTTGGAAGCACTTTTTTAATCGTTGCTTCATCGCGAGAAACTAGCGGCCGCATCACACCTTCAGTGAGTTTTTCTTTGATCATAATCTTCTTCGCAGCGTCTGGGAGGTTTAAGAGGCGCAAAGTGTTTTGGATGGTCTGTTCAGATTTGCCGACTTTAGCAGCGATATCTTCGGCGGAAAGATTGAATTGCGTCGCGAGCTTCGCATAAGCAGTCGCAAGCTCAATCGCGTTCAGATCTTCGCGCTGAGCATTTTCGATAATGGAAAGTTCGAGACGATTTTGCGAGTCGAGCGTGCGAATAATCGCTGGGATTTTTTCAAGTCCAGCAATTTTCGCAGCACGCCAACGCCGTTCGCCAGCAACGATCTTGTATTTCCCTTCTTCTTTAGTGACAACAATCGGTTGAAGCACGCCATGTTCTCTGATCGAAGCTGCGAGCGCTTCGAGAGCTTCTGAATCGAATTCGCGACGAGGCTGTTCTTCATCGCGGACAATGTCGGAAAGTTTTAATTGCTTTAATTCGCTAGATTTTTTGTCCTCGACCGCTGTCGGATCAAATTCATCGTCAAACAATTCCGTCGGAATTAAACTTTCAAAACCGCGCCCTAAACCTTTAGCCATTTTTAGTCCTTTCTTCTACTTCTTTAGTGAAATCTTTATAGGCTTTCGCGCCTTTACTAAACTTATCATAAGCGCCAACCGGCACGCCATGCGAAGGAGCTTCGGCAACTCTGACATTACGCGGGATAGTCGTCCTAAAAGTCAGTTTTTTGAAATATTTTTCGATTTCGGCGTAGACTTGGGCGGAGAGACTAGTGCGTTTATCGTACATGGTCGCGAGCACACCGAGGAGCCGCAAGTTCGGATTGGCTTGTTTCATGACTAGTTTCATGCTTTCGAGAAGTTGCGCAACGCCTTCTAGGGCATAAAATTCGGTTTGGACCGGAAGTAACAGAAAATTCGAAGCAATCATACCGTTCACGGTAAGTAGACTGAGTGACGGCGGCGAATCGATAATAACATAATCGTAATTTGTCGCGACAGAGCGAACCGCTTCGCGCAGGCGCACGAATTTTCGCTGCATATTCGCCATTTCAACTTCAGCGTTCGCAAGTTCAGGCGTAGCCGGAGCGAGGCTGAAATTTTTATATTTCGTCGGGCGAATGGCTTGTTCGAGTTTCGCAGTACCAAGAATGACTTCGGTCATAGTCACGCCTAATGATTTAGTGTCGGTTTTTTCGATCCCGAGACCAGAAGTAGCATTTCCCTGCGGGTCGAAATCAATTAATAGAACGCGAAACTTATCTTTCGCGAGATAATAACTCAAATTAACCGCCGTAGTGGTTTTACCAACACCGCCCTTTTGGTTCGTTACACAAATTACCTTCACCATATTACTATATTATACCATAAAAAATAAGCTCTTTGACGAGCTTATTTTTTATAATTTTATCCGATTTTGGTAATTTCAATCTCGGAATATTTCTGGCGATGACCAGTTTCTTTGTGGACGCGTTTTTTCGCTTTGTAGCGGATGACGCGGATTTTATCGCCTTTGACTTCAGGCGTAATGACTTTCGCTGAAACTTTTACGCCCTTTACCGTAGGAGTACCGACGGTGGTTTTGTCACCATCGATTACGAGTAAAGCGTCAGTTTCGAGCTCTTTGGTGCCTGCCGGGAGGAGGTCCACCCGTAGGGTCTCTTTTTCGGCGACGAGATATTGCTTCCCGCCGACGAGAATGACTGCTTTTTTCATATGATTCCTTTGTTACTTGTACTATTTTATCATATTATCAGGTTTTTGGGAAGAGGAATCCTCGACTTTTTCGATTTTCTCAATTTTATCGACTTTTGAATCCTTTTTTCCAGAAATACCATTTTCGACAGTCCTTAGAGTCTTGCGCGTGCGATAAAGGTAATAACCGCCGCCACCAATACCAACAACTACTAGAATCGCCATCACGATTTGAAGCGGACCGGTATTAGGGAGCTCTTGGCAACCTTCCATTTCAGGATTTGTCGCACAATTCTTCTCTTGGCAACCGTCAAGATTGGGGTTAGTTTCACAAGTCTCAGGCTCGCCACAGTCATCATCTTTCGCAATTACCGTTGCAGAATCGGTCTTAGAATCGCCAGTTTTAGTATCGCTGTCGTAAGTCAAAACTGCGTTATTGACCAATTCCGTACCATTACAATCATATTCACCACCCACAGTCGCTTTGTAAGTGATATAGACGGTATTGCCGGTGCCAATGGTGCCGAGATTGTAGCCATCTGCGATGATATTATCGGAAAGTGGGTCGGACGTAGTCGAATCATTCGCGCGGAGAGAAACACTGCCCGGAACGAGCGTCAAGCCTTCCGGCAAAGTGTCTTTAATTGTGGCGTTAGTGAGCGCAACGTCACCGGTATTGACGATGGCGAGTTGGAAAGTCACTTCATCGCCAGGAACGACATTGACGCTTTCGGAAAAATTCGTACCGTCTTTTGAAACGAGTTTGTCGACTGAACCGCCAAGTTCTTCAGCTTGAAGAACATAAGTGACAACGCCATGATATTCTTCACAACCAGGAATTACACCGTTTAATTCATTGAGCCCGAGCAAAGTGCCCTTTTCGGTAAAGAGACTAGTCGATAGGACGCTATTATTTGCTTTCCAGTCATTGTAAATTCTGGATGAACCGGAAACATAATGCATCAAAACTTTATCGGTTTTAGTGGTAAAATAGGCTTCATCCCAAACCGATTCAGGGTTGGCATTATCGGCAGTGATCGTAGCGGTAACTTTACCTTTATCGTTCGGCGTCAAAACAGTTGAGAATGAGCTGGCCATACGAGTTCTAACAGCAACACCGGAATGGTTATGTGCAGAATCGTTAAAAGTACTGGAAGCGTTGTTATGGAAGTAAATATAGACAAGATATTGTCGACCTGGGACAATCTCAACTTCGTTTTTAAGATCCGTGACATCCGCGTTGACTTCACCGATACGAACAAAATCGCGTTCATCGCCAATAGTCGGGTTGTCAGTAATCGAGTTAAAAGTTGGGTAAGTCGCGGGATTTTGCATAGTAAATGTTGAGCGTTCGGGACCCCAGGCAGAGGCCGAAGAAATCCCGAGCAAGCTGACGCCAAAAGTAGCGACGAGACCGAGTAGCCCGAATTGTTTTTTATGATTAGTGAAATTTTTCATTTTATTCCTTTCTGCCTACCCTTAATTTATTCCTAAACCTTCTAAAGTGTCCTCAAGCGCTTGACCGCCAGTCGGAGCTTGGTTCTGCGGGATCTCATTCGCATTCGCTTTAGCTTGCGCCTGATCATTAGGCGTTACTGGAGCGTATTCGCCAGCGTTAGCTCCGCCCTGATTTTGGCTATAATTATTTCCTGGGCTAACTTGATTCTGAACAGATTCAGCGTTTTGCGAAGCATCGTTTTTAACGACTTCTGGTTCAGTCCCCTGATAATCTTCAGCAGACGGTTTTTCGGTGATGTCTTCAGCGCTAACTTCTTCGGTTGGCGTGATATTTATTTCGTTGGTACCGATGTCTTTGGCGATATCGTTATTGATATTTTCGTCGATGCGCTCGAGATTTTCAGCATCTTTCGATTTGATCGTATCCGGAGGATTGTCGTCGCCTGGAGGCGTGACAGGTGTTGGAGGATTGTTGTCGTTTGGAGGAGTGTTGTCGTTTGGAGGAGTGTTGTCGTTTGGAGGAGTGACGGTTACTGGAGGATTCTCAGAAACTGTAGGCAGGTCCATAATGACATAAGCATTTGCCCCGTCAGCCAAAATCACAGGTTGCATACAGACATTGTCTTTAATATACCAAGAAGAGATCTCGTTGCCTTCTTCGTCATAATATGTGACCTTAGTGACTTCGGTTCCGTTTTCGTAACTTTCACAATCAACTGCTTGCATATTGTCGTGAACATAATCGCCATTGGCGTCGATTTTAGTCATATAGACATTGTGACAGTTACCGGTAATGGTCGTTTTTTCGTACGAGACTTTGCCGCTTCGATGAAGTTGAGCAAAATAATCTAGTGCTAAATCAAACTCGAAATCAGTGAGAGATTCAAGACGTTTTTCCATTTGGGGAATTGTTAAAGACCCCTTGAGAGAAGCTGGACGAAGCGCATCTGGCACCTGGACATAACAAGATGCAAGCGTTTCAACTTGATTTTCACAACTGTAAATCAACTTTTCCGAAGTTTCGTTACTGCCACAGGCTTCGGCTACCTCAGCTGCACAAGCAAAATCATATGCTCCGGCTTTTTGCTGGGAACAATACATCCCCTTTTCGCCATAACCGTCTTTAATGCCATGTTGTTCAACTTCTTGATTTTCGCCAGCATAAACTTGCTCGATCGGAGTTTGATTCTGAACGTCATTATTAATATTGTCGGTATTATATTTCGCAATGCCAGCAATGCCAGCAATAAGCAACGAAGAAGAAAGAGCTATTGGTATGATTTTTTGAGTAAGTATATTTCGAATTTTGGAATTACCTTTGGCTTTTTCGAAAGTTTTTGCAGCTTCTTCTGGAGAAATATATTCTGGAGTTTTGATAGACTCATCGACATCTAATTCGGCAACATCTTGTCCATCAGAAACGATTTTATCAATCCCAGAAGTGTCAGGTTCGACATCGTCCTGCAAGGCTTTAAGCTCGGCGAGATCTGCTTGGTGCTGGGCATTGAGTACTTTAAGAATTTTAGCATATTCGTCGGGGCTAAGATCTAAGTTCTCGATTTCCTCATCAGACATGTTAAAGAATTTTTCCGGATCGATATTGCTGGTTTCTTCCGCAGCATTGATTGTTTTTTCACCGCGATCTTCGAGCGTGGCGCGATTGGTGCGTTCGAGATTGGCTTGATTTTCAGCGTCATGTTTTTCAAGCCAAGCTTGATATCGCGCTTGTTCTTCAGGCGTGCCGGTAACTTGTCTGTCGGCGAGGTCCAGACGCTCCTGACGCGCATCATCGATATCATTACTATATCTCTCATTAATATCTCCCATTCGTCGCTCAGCCATCATCCTGCTCTCAAGCATCATCCTGTTGGCTTGTTCACGAGTATAGACACCCGCTGCAACTTTGTCTTCTATCTCGATATTATCGATATCATTAATATATTCATTCATTCGTCGCTCAAGAAACCAGTTGGCTAGTCCACGGGTAAGGACATCCGCTGCAACTTGGTCTTCTATGTATTTCGTGTATTTATCAAATTCAGCTTCGACAGCTTGCTTGCGTTGGTCGAATTCAGAGGCATCGTAAGCCTTTTTCTCTTCGGCTTGACGATGAGCTTCCTCTTTTTTTCGAATAGATGGCTTCAAATGCGCCAACGCCGAAAGATACTCTCTCTCTTTTTTTCGAATAGATTTCAAACGCGCAGCATAAGCCTCGTCCGATTCGTTTTCTTGTTGTGGATAAAGGTCTTCCTGATCGTAAGTGCGATTTTCGCCGGTTGCATCGTTTTTGTCGGTTTGTCCTTCGAAATTATCAAATTGCGAATTAAGAAAATCTTCCGAGGATAAACTCGCCCACGGGCCCGCGGCGACGTTTGGGTCTGATTGATTTGAACCTGAAGGTTGTTCTGGACTAGGCATTTTGACCTCCTAAAAATTCTTGGGCAAATTGTTGCATGGCGCCGGTAGAGATTTTCTCGATATCGAAACCGATTTTTTTGAAAAACTCTTCGAAAGTTACTTCGGTCGTGTCTTCGCTATCGAGGAGTTGGTTGAATTCGGTGTTTTGTTCAGGGGTGAATCGGCTAAAAATCGCTAAACCGATTTTTTTATCGAGTGCCTTAATGGTTTCTTCCCGTTTTGTATTCAATTCTTCGAGATTAGCTCCCGCTTGAACTTTATTTTTGATAAGTTCGTCGACAAACCGGCCCAAGGTTTCTCGATCAATCAGATAATTATCCATGATAACTTTTTTATTTAATAATGTATGACCTTTCTGGTTTTTAGTTTAGCATAACCTTAAAACATCGTCAACGTTTTTGGGAATTTTGGCGTTAGAAAAAACCGAACGTTTGTTCGGTTTTTTCGGTCCAAATCGCTAATTTTATCTATAATACGAAGTTGAAAAGTAATATGGCTAGTTCGTAAAATAATTGGAAGTTCACGATGTGGATGTATTTTACATTAGCGATCCTTTCGTTTAAAGTTGGTGTTAAGGTTCTCATCTTATAGTTTTTCCTTTCTCTTTTTAGTCTGGTTTGTGTGTTTCAACGCTTAAGCTGCGAGGTTTTTGTTGAAAATTCCGAGGATAGTTTGACCGCGACTGAGGTTTCGAGCTTTAATTTTTTCAATACTTTTTTGGTTCACTTCGTCAGGGGAGACGTATTCCATTTCTTCGGTTTCGGTTCCGTAAGTTTGGTAATCTCCGACATCGTTTCGCCAGTCGGCGTCGACTATCTGATTGGGAATCTTCAAGGCTTCTGTCATATAGTTTTTCCTTGTTTAGTTTTTTGTATTTGTTTTTCGTCTCCAGTTGTTAGAATGTTTGTTTTATTTTCTAACTTATTTCCATTGTAGCACACATCAGCGATTTTGTCAATAACGATTATGCTTAAAAACCGAAATTTGTCAAGACGACCTCTGTAAATTTTGCGAAATTGTGTTTTGAAGCACCAAAAATTTTGCGAACCTGTGATTAGAAATAGATCACCCGACAGATTTCGTTATATCTTCTCGAGCGAAATGGTGATGTTTTCACTACCGATTTTGGCGATTTCGTCGTGGGCAAAGTTGCCGTTTGGGACAATTTCGGAAGCAAGGACTTCGGTTTTAATCATGTCCGCGAAGCCTTCGGGCGGAATGATCGAAAGCGAAAGTTTGATTTCGTCGCTAGGGTTAAGACCGGCGTGCTTGCGAGCGGACTGGACGGCACGAATAATTTCGCGAGCTTGGCCTTCCCTTTTTAATTCTTCGGTCAGGGTCTTATTTAGCGTGAATTTATCGGCATTTTTGACTTTTTTCACGTTAACTTCCTCGGCGATGATTTGTTCGTAGAAATCAGGGAGTTTTTCGCCGTCATAGGTAAGTTCGGGAAGCGGTTGGCGGATTTTAATCTGGACCTCGGTCTCGGACTTTTGCATGCGCAGAGCGAGTGCATCGGTAATAATCGCACGAGTGCGGGACATTTTCTCGAGCACATCGGCGTCTGGAGTGCCGGCCGTGGGCCAATCTAACAGATGAACGGATTCGTCTTTGCCGGTGATTTTTTGATAGAGTTCTTCGGCGAGGAACGGCGTGAACGGTGCAAGTATTTTGGAGAGGTAGACAAGCACATAATAAAGGGTCGCGAAAGCGGATTGTTTGTCGTTTGCGTCGGGATTTTTACTACTGAAGCGGCGGCGAGAACGACGAACAAACCAGTTCGATAGATCCTCGATAAACGGAACGACGCCTTGGAGAGCCTTTGGTAGATTATATTCTTCCATGCCGGCAGTGATGTCGTTACGGAGCTCGTAGAGCCTAGAGACGATCCAGAGATCTAGAGGGTTTGAGGTGTTTGTTTGTAGGGGCGTTTCCTCGCTGTTCTCGTTATCCCAGCTTTCGACTTCGGCGTAAGTAGTGAAGAAATCGTAAACATTCCAAATCATGGCGAGTTTGCGACTAATATCGGAGACATCTTTGTCGAGGAGGGCGAAATCTTCGCCAGAACAGACTGGACTCGAGAGAAGTAGTAGGCGCAGGGCGTCGGCAGAATAGACGTCCATGAGTTCGTTCGGGTCGGTGTAGTTGCCAAGAGATTTGCTCATTTTGCGACCGTCGTTCCCCGCTAAGGTACCAGTCGTGATGACGTTTTTGTAGGCGTTTTTGGCGCCGTGTTTTGCCTTTTGGCCAAAAGCGCCAATGTCGGCGAGGGCAGTATTCACGGCATGGACATAGTAGAACCATGCGCGAACCTGACCGACATATTCGACAATGAAGTCGGCCGGGTAGTTTTGTTCAAATTTTTCGCGGTTTTCGAAGGGATAATGAAGCTGGGCAAAAGGCATGGAGCCAGATTCGAACCAGCAGTCGAGGACTTTTTCGATGCGCTTAAAATGCTCGGTATGAGTGGAGTCTGTCGCCTCTTTTGCTGGCACGACTTGTCCATTCTCGACACAAGCATCAAATTCAACCTCGTCGACCCAAGGGCGGTGGTAATCGTCGAGCGTTTTGCCGGAATATTTCTCGAGTTCGGCGTAGGAGCCGATGACGAGGACAGTGCCTGCGTCGGATTTCCAGACTGGCATGGCGGTAGCCCAAAAACGGTCGCGCGAGAGATTCCAGTCGGGAGCCTGTTCGATGTTTTTGGCGAACCGGCCGTGTTTTAGATACGGCGGGAACCAGTTGACGTTTTCGTTTTGCTCGAGCATTAGTGGTTTGGAATGTTCAATGTCGAAAAACCAAGACGGGAAAGCGCGATACATGATGCGTTCGTGACTGCGCGGATTGAAGGGGTATTCGTGCTGAATATATTCGATTTTGTAAACAATTCCCTTGTCTTCGAGACATTTGGCAATGAATTTGTTGGCGGCCCAGACCTGAATGCCGTCATCGTCAGTGTCGCGGACGCCGAGAGCGTGGAGTTTGTCGGCGTATTCTGCGATATAATAGCCGTTCTCGTCCAGAGTATCAACAAAATCAACTTCGTCTTGATGTTCAAGATAGAGAGCGTAATCGTATTCGCCATAAGCGGGAGCGCAATGGACGACGCCGGTGCCTTCATCTTCGCCGACAAAGTCAGCGGTGAAAACTTGACAAATCGTGCCGTCTATGCTACAATAAGATTGGCTGGCAAGGTTCCGGCCAGAGATTTTGTGTTCGATAACTTCGTGTGGTTCGTCCGCGAAGGTTTTTTCTACCTTGGACGCGGCGAGAATGAAAATTTCGTTCCCTACTTTGACCTTGGCGTAGTCGATGTCGGCACCGACTGCGAGCATGCGGTTAGCCATCAGAGTCCAGGGGGTGGTAGTCCAAGCGAGAAAATAGGTAGGGGTCTTGGTATTATCGTCTACGGCGAGTTTAAACTTAACGAAGATGCTCGGGTCGGTGACGGTTTGGTAAGCGTCGTTGTCCATAGTGACCTCGGCTTTGGAAACAGGGGTGGCGAACTTGGTGTCGTACATTAGAACCTTGCGTCCTTCGTAGATTTTGCCGGCGTCGTAGAGTTGTTTGAATGCCCACCAGACGGATTCCATGAAATCTTTGTTCATGGTGCGGTAGCAATTGTCAAAATCAACCCAGCGGCCAACGCGGTCAATAGTCGAGCGCCAAGTTTCGGAATTTGCAACCATGGACTCGCGGGCTTTTTTGATGTATTCTTCGAGCGACCATTTGGTGCCGATTTCACGACGGTCGGTGATGCCGAGTTGTTTTTCGACAAAGTTTTCGGCGGGGAGGCCGTGGCAGTCCCAGCCCCAACGGCGTTCAACATGGTAGCCGTTCATGGTCCAGAAACGGGGGACGGCGTCTTTGACAATAGAACTTAGTAGAGTGCCGTGGTGCGGGTTACCGGTAATAAATGGTGGTCCGTCATAAAAAACGTAAGACTTATCAATCGGACGGTTTTTGACCGATTGTTCGAAAGTTTGGTGTTTTTTCCACCACTCCGAGATGGCTTTTTCGTATACGACGGCACTGCGTCGTTCTCCCGCTCTATATTTCATAGAGATATTATACCATAAAAACTGATTGTTCGGAGATGAATCTTATTTTGCTTCGGCACTAAGTTCAGAGGAAGAGATGTAGAGTTTATGTGAAATCAAAGTGCGAGTGATGATATCGAGACAATCGCGGCGGATTTGGAAACGTTGCGCGGGGGTACCGATAATGCGTAAACGATAATCGATCGAAGAATCAGAAAAATCGGTAATTTTTCGATATTCGGCACTGGAAACACCTTCAATTTTTTTCAACTTTTCAGAAATTTCGGTTAACACTTTTTCTGCGCGAGTGATGCTAACTTTCGGCGACAGCGGAACGTCGATATTGATAAGGCCGGACACGACTTCGGCTTCAACGATATTGCGGTTGGCGATTGAGACCATATTGCCGGTGGCGATGTCGTGAATTTTGGTGGTTTTTAAGCCTACAGCGAGAACTTTACCTTCAGTTTCGCCGATTTTGACTACGTCACCGACGTTATAATAGTTATCGGAAACGATGTCAAGGCCGCGAATGATGTCTTTTAGGGCGTCCTGGATCGAAAAGGCAATGATGACGCTGGCAATAGCGGTGATGGTCAACATCGAAGAAAGATCGACGCCGAAAATTTGTAAAATAATCAGAACATTGAGGATGATCAAAGTATAGCGAATGACGCTTTTGAACATTCGGGCGACGGTGCGACCTTTTTTATTGATAAGCAGCGCCGATTTTCGCTTTTCGCGGCGTTCGAAAATGCCAGAAACAATTTTATAAAGAATAATGCTGACGACAATTGTGATAAATGACCAAAAGAATCTTTGAGCCCAGATATTTTCAACTACGTCTTGTATAAAATCCATTTTTTCCTCCTAAATCATATAATATAAAACTTCGTTAATCAGGGGTAGACTTTTTCCCCGCCACGCTGCTCGAACGTCACCGCTCTCGCCCAAAGCGAGAATGGTCGGATATTCAACAACATCATAAGTTTCGCAAAAATTCGTGTTTTCGTCGGGATTCATAGTTTCGATTTCGTGACCAGTTTGACGACGAAAATTTTCGAGCCATTCAGAGACAGAGCGAGAATAATCTTGGTTGTCGCGAAAAATACAAATTACACGCATTATTTTTTCCTCTTTTGTTCTTTTAGTATATTTTCGAAATCTTCGAGAGTCTTAAATTCGCGAAAAACAGAGGCGAACCGGACATAGGCGACTTCATTGACTTCGGCGAGAACATCGAGAATAGCTTCGCCAATTTGTTTCGAGGTGATTTCTTCGACACTGTGCGCGTAAAGAATGTCGGTGACCTTATTGACAACTTCTTCGACTTCAAGTTCAGAATTAAAGAATTTACCAACGCTGCGACGAACAGCGAGTAAAAGTTTGCCACGATCGAAAATTTCTTTGTTGCCACTCCGCTTCAAGACAGTTAGTGAAGGCATTTCGATACGTTCATAAGTAGTGAACCGCCGACCGTCGTTCGATTCGCGCCGACGACGAATTGCGTGGCCATCAATAGTCTCGCGGCTTTCTAAAACTTTACTGTCTCCGATCCGAAATGACCGTTCCATTCAGATTCCTATTATTTTTTCTTCTTTTTTAAGCGCTCACGGAGAGAAGGCGGAATGTCCATATCATCATCTTCACTCGAGACTGGTTCAGGCGCAGGTTCTTCCTTGATAGAATCCCACATGTTCGACTTATTTTCAGAAGCAAAATCTTTCGGTTCAGCGGCAGGCTTTTCATTTTCAAAAGTCGGCGCCGGCGTCGGTTCAGGTTCAGGCTGGCTATAACTTTCAGCAGTATAATAATCAGAATCAAAACCAGTCGCGACAACTGTGACAACGATTTCGTCTTCGAGTTCAGGACGAATCGAAGCACCAAAGATAATATTCGCATCCGGAGAAACAGCACCAGTAATAACTTCGGCAGCTTCTTGAACCTCAGACATCGACATATCATAACCGCCAGCGACACTAAATAGCACGCCGCGTGCGCCTTCGATTTTAACTTCGATCAGTGGCGATTCGACGGCTTGTTGTGCAGCGATCACAGCACGATTTTCACCAGAAGCGCGACCGATACCCATCAATGCCGAGCCAGCGTTTTTCATAATCGATTTAACATCGGCAAAATCGAGGTTAATCAAAGAATGTTCGGTGATAAGTTCGGAAATTCCCTGAACACCTTGTCTTAAAACATCGTCAGCGATTTTAAAAGTTTCGAGTAGAGGAGTGCGCGGATCGATAGTTTGTAAAAGTCGATCGTTCGGGATTGTAATCAATGCGTCAACTTGTCGCGCGAGTTTGTCAATCGCAACATCAGCATTCGCGCGACGACGAGCACCTTCAAAAGTGAAAGGCTTAGTCGCGACGCCAACTGTTAAAATATCTTTGTTGCGAGCTTCTTCGGCAACAATCGGACCGGCTCCAGAGCCAGTGCCGCCTCCAGCACCAAGCGTAATGAAAACCATATCAGCACCATCGAGCGCTTTCGCGATCGCTTCTCGGCCTTCTTCGGCGGCTTCGCGACCTTTTTCGGGATCTCCACCAGCGCCAAGTCCCTTGCCGATATGAACTTTAGCGTCGGCAGGAGAATGATGGAGCGCTTGAGCGTCGGTGTTAATCGCTACAAATTCAACACCAGAAAGACCCACTTCTTTCATTCGTTCAACTGCGGAACCACCGGCACCGCCTACCCCTACAACTTTAATAC
>CAVDHS010000031.1:0-7531 GCA_963609155.1 Bulleidia sp.
GTCCCGGAGTTTGTACCGCTCGCGCTGGTCGTTTCGGTGTTGGCGTTTCGTCCAGTTTATAAATCCCGCCTGTTTTTTGGTCATCAACAATCTTTCCGTGCTTCAAAGTCACTACGCGCTTATGCAAAGTATTTACTACGCTTTCATTATGCGTCGTCACTAAAATCGTCGTCCCGAAATCATTAATTTTTTTCAGCAAATGAATAATTTCCTCCGTCGTCAACTTATCCAAGTTTGCCGTCGGCTCGTCCGCAATTAAAATTTTCGGCTGTCGCGCCACGCTTCGCGCAATCGAAACGCGTTGTTGTTGCCCACCAGAAAGTTGATCCGGAAACTTTTTCGCCTGATCTGCAAGATCAACCAGCTCCAAAACTTTCGGCACTGTCCGGCGAATTTCCTTATTGCTCATCCCCGCAATCTCGAGCGCAAATGCCACATTTTCATACACTGTTCGTCGCGGCAATAATTTAAAATCCTGAAATACCACTCCGAGTCGTCGTCGATAACCCGGAATATGCCGTTTTTTTACATAATCAAGATCAATTCCACCAATAATAATCTTCCCCGAATCTGGAGTTTCCTCCTTCGTAATCATTTTCATCAAGGTCGATTTCCCAGCACCCGATTTCCCCACCAAAAACACAAACTCATTCGGCTCGATGTGCAGCGATACATCATCAAGAGCCGGTTCCGTGTCAGTAGTATACTTCTTCGTCACCGAATCAAGCAATATCATGTCTCAATTATAGCATAACTATTTTAATATGCCAAATGAAAAGTCATGTTTTTTGTGGTTTGCCCGTCCGCTTGATAAACAGTTCCCGGCGTAATTTTAGCCTCCGGATATTTCTTCTGCAAATCTCGCAAAACTTCCACATAAGTCTTTTTTGTTTCAATCGTCACATCTTCATGTTTCAAAGTCCTAAAATCTATTTTTTTATCACACGTTTTATGTTTCAACAACACATCTAAATCAATCTCAAACCCCGCGAGATACGGCGCCAATTTGAAATCATGTCGCACGGAATTTTTAAACTCGCCGATCACACCAAAATGCTCACCATTTACCAGCATTTCCGCCGACCGTTTCGGCTCAAACGGCGCATTTTCTGCATCCTCTGCAGCTCCTGCGTTTTCTACATTTGTCGCCTTTTTTGCCATCGGCACAAACTCTATTTCTAAATTAAATTCCCGCGCCAGCTCCGCCGCATATTTCTTCGCCACGTAGTATGCCGTCGCCGTATTTTTGCGCTCCGCAATTACGAATCCTAACTTATTTTTCTCCGCCGGCACATTTTCGTCGTTTAATCCCCACTTTTTATTAAACACCTGGTTCATTTCAAAAATCGCAAACCGCTCCACCGGCAATTTCTCATTCAAATACGTTTTTTCCAGTAAACTCGGCACAATCGCTTGCCGCACATATTGCAATTCTGGCGAAATCGAATTTACGATTTTATACGACTCTTTTGCGTCCTGCCCAGCTTTCTCGAGCAACTTCCCCGACACAAAACTATAAGTCAAGACTTCATTCGCGCCAAATCGCGCCAAAATCTCCCGAATTTGCTTTTTTAGCGCAAACAAATCATTTTTGCCGGCAGTTTGGTGCTTTGGCAAGGTCGGTTTAATATTATCATAACCCAAAAGTCGCCCGACTTCTTCAATAATATCTTCTTTGATATGAATATCCGTCCGCCAATTCGGGCTAGTAATTATCAAATTCTTAGTCGCCATTTTCTCGCTCATCTCCGTTTCGCCTTTTGTCGCACCCCCCATTTTTACCTCCGTTTTTACCTCATCTTCTATCACATTTTTCGTTTCAATCTTGAACCCTACGTTTTCTAAAGTCTTTACAATTAACTCCGGCGCATACTCCGTCCCTAGCAATCCATTTATTTCATCTGTTGTAATTTTTACAACAGTCGGTTTTTGTGGTTGCGGATAAGTGTCTGTCATGCCTACAACTTTAAACCCGCCTGCCAACATCCCCACGCAAGCTTCCGCCACCGCCAGTGTTTGCGCTGCTGGTTGCCCCTTAGTAAAGCGCGTAATCGCCTCCGAGAAAACCCCGTGTGCCATCTGTGTTTTACGTAAATTATACAGCGAAAAAGTCGCCGATTCTAGGATAATCTTTCGCGTATTTTCATCAATCGCCGTCGCTTTGCCACCCATCGCTCCAGCTAGCGCCACCGGCTGATCGCCCGCACAAATCACAATATCGTTTTCATTCAACTCAACTTCCTTATCGTCCAGTAGTACAATTCTTTCGCCAGCCTTTGCTTGTCGTACGGTTATTTTCGGCTTGTCGCCACCACAAACTTTCACCAACTTATCATAATCAAACGCATGTAGTGGCTGCCCAGTAAGTAGCATTACAAAATTCGTCGCATCCACAATCGGGTCCACCGGCCGCATTCCAGCTTTCGCAAGCATCGTATCGACCCATGTCAAATATTTTTTATCCATTTCGCCATGTTTTTCTAGCACCACTACCGTGTATCGCGGACAAACTTTTTCGTCAACTGAAACCTTGATTATGCTCAAAGTATTCGAAAAACTCGCAAGTTGTTCTTCGAGGAGATCCGGAGCCTGACAAGGCGAGGAAGAGCGCCACGCCCCAAGAAGAATAGCTTGCACGTTTTCTGACAACTCATAATCAAATTTCAATCCAAGTATCCCAGCCACTTCGCGCGCAAACCCAATCATCCCAAACGTATCCGGCCGATGCGTGAGAGACTTATTCTCAATTTCCAAAATCAAATCATTCAAATCCAACACTTCCGCCAGCGTATCCCCAGGCTTTGCTATTTTTGGGTCAATCTCCACAATTCCCGAATGATCATCACCAAAATCTAATTCGTCCGCACCCGCCAGCATTCCACTAGACTCATATCCACGCAATTTTCGCTTACCAATCACAAACGGCGCATCCTCATGCACGCTCGCCGGCACCACTGCCCCAGGCGCAATCCACGCCGCCAACATCCCTGCTCGCACATTTGGCGCCCCACACACTACCTGCACCAGTTCACCCTTACCATTATTAATTTGACATAGCGATAAATGCGTCTCAGGAATTTTCTCACAACTTTCAACTTTTACCACAAAAATATTATCGTATTTATGAGTTTCATCAATCACCCCCTCCACTTCCACTAGTCGCGCACCAATCAACCGAATTAATTCCGCGTCCGAAACCGTCTCCGGAATATTTACGTATTTTTTTAGCCAATTCAAACTAATTTTCATAATCTAAAACTCCCTCAAGAAATTAAGATTACCACTTTCAAAATGTCGCACATCGTCCAAACCATAGCGAAGCATTGCCAGCCGATCAATCCCTCCGCCCCAAGCAAATCCATGATACTGCTCCGGATTAATTCCCGCCATTTTTAGCACATTCGGGTGAATCATACCACACCCCAGCATTTCCAAAAAGTCACCTTTTTTCCCGCCTAGTGCCTTTGGTTTTTCAATCATAAACTCAAGCGACGGTTCCGTAAACGGAAAATACCCCGGCTGTGTCCGAATATTCAACTTCTGTTCATAATATTTCTCAAAAAATTCGCGCAAAATCCCCAGCATATCCCCCATTGTACAATCTCGCGACACATATACACCCTCGCACTGGTAAAAAGTATGCTCATGCGTCGCATCTACATCTTCATTTCTAAATACTCGCCCCGGCACTACCACTGCGATCTCGCCACCTTTTTCCAGCTCACCCCGATATTTTTTCAACACGCGATGTTGCATCGTCGAAGTATGCGCCGGCGGAATCAGACCTTCCTCCGTTCGAAAAGTATCATAGCCATCTCGCGCCGGATGTTCCTTCGGGAAATTCAACGCATCAAACATATGAAATTCATCATCTAATTGCCGAGATTCGACCGCCGTAAACCCCATCAACTGATAAATCTCCACCACGCGATCCAGTTCCATCATTAGCGGATGTTTCGAACCCATCAAAGTCGGATACAGCTCCGGCATTTTTTCGTTCACGCCAGACCACGCCGTCGTATCAATTGGCTCCACCGCCGTATTCAGTGCCTCTTTTTCCGCCGCCTCGATTTTCGCCAAAACTTCCGCTCGCCTAGCATTAATCTGCTTGCCAAACTCTGCCCGCTTTTCAATCGCCAGCTCACGAATTTTGCTCGCCTCTGCATTTACTTGCTTCAGCTCCTGCTTTAACTCCTCAATTTTTTCCATATAATATATTATACCACCGCCTCCCTATTTTTTTCTAGTTTTAGTTGCGGCCAACAATCGAACTATCGTTTATTATTAAAGAAATGCGATTATGATGATCGACAAAATCGCCAAAACGATCAGAACAATCCAGACCCAACCGAATTTACTTGTCTTCTTCATGTTTTTTACATACTCCGTATCTTCCGCGAAATCCGGATCCGCATCCCCATCGATTTTCGTCGTAGCTGCCTGCTTCGCCTTCAAATCCGCGTCAATCCGTCGCGTCAAATCACTTTTTTTAGTATTTTCTTTATTTACAATTACACCCATTTTTTTATTATATCACAAAATTTGTGCTATAATAGAACCAATATCATTAAATGGAGGTTATATATGGCGACTAAAAAGTCGAAAACGTCGACAAAATCCAGTGGGTCCAAATCGACGAAGAAACCCGCCGAGAAGACTGCCAAGAAGACAGAAATCGAGGCTCCAAAAACCCAAACGGTGGCGGCCGGAAAATCTTGCCTATCAGGATTTTTCGCGAAAAAATATGAAGAAAATGAGAGCGTTCTCACAATCTTCAAAAATCATAAATTTTACGGTGCTCTGCTCGGTGAGATCATCGGCACGTTATTGTTGACGTTGCTCTTCTTCTCGCTCATGCTCATGGGTTTGCCGAATATCGCAACTTACGCTTTCGCGGTGATTGCGCTCTTGATCGCGGTTTATGCGTTCTCTGGCGCTTGTTTGAACCCGTTAGTAACCGTCGGCATGATGGCAACTCGCCGTCTTTCGGTTATTCGCGGAGTTATGTATATTGTCGCTGAAATCGTCGGTGCTTGGCTCGGCTGGCTAATCTTTAACGGTTTCCACCTTGCTGGTGGCGATTCCGCCTACGATATTCAAGGCTTAACCGCTATCGCTGACGGTGGCTTCTGGCCAGTGGCATTTGTCGAATTACTCGGCGCAGTGATTATCGCTTTCTTCTTTGCTCGCGCATTGAAATACAAGCGCAGTGCCTTCACCTTCGGTGCAGTTACAGCTGGTGGATTGATCCTCGCGGTAATCGTTGGCTATGTCGTTTCAGCTGCATTCCTCGGTCTGAGTAGCAACTTCATCATGAACCCAGCAGCGGCGATGATGATGAACATCTTCCCGAGTGAAGCTGGTAGCTTTGGTGAAGTTATGGGCAGTATTCTCCAAGCCCTCTCGGCCTACGCTTTCATTCCAATGATTGGTGGCGTAGTCGGATTCTACCTTTCCGACTTTGTCGGCAAACTTTCTGCCGAAGACTAATCGGCTAAAAAATAACCTCCTTCCGGAGGTTATTTTTTTTGGTATGCATTTCAACAAGAAGCGCACTTTTTAGGAAACAACGGTTCTTTCGGCGGCACAATTTTATCGGCCGTAAAAATTCGGTAGATTTTTTCCGCTGCGTTCGGGATGAATGGCGAAAGCAAAATCGCAACTTCTAACAACTCCCGCACTAAATCGCCTAAGCATTTTGCCAGTTTCTCTTCCTCCTCCGCTTTCGCTAACGCCCATGGCTTTTCATCATCAATCCGCTTATTAACCCCCTGCACTTTTGCCCAAACATAATCAAACGCTTTCGCGAATTGAAAACTATTCATCAATTTTTCATATTCATCTGGTAAAGCTTTTTCCATCGCCACAAAATCCGCCACCAAATCGCCTTCACTAGCATTATCAACACCATCAAACTCCACCACCACTTCATTTTTTGCTACTAGCGTCGCGAGCCTCTGCACTAAATTTCCAAGGTCGTTCGCAAGTTCCGTATTATACGCCTGCTCAAACTTTTGCCACGTAAAATCCGAATCATTAAACGTGTCAATATGTCTTAAGAAATAATACCGAAACGCATCCACGCCATATTCATCAATCACCGCCGACGGATCGACCACATTTCCGATCGATTTGCTCATTTTTTGTCCATCCGCAAGCACCATTCCGTGCGAAACCAAAGTTTTCGGCAATGGCAATCCAAGTCCAAGCAACATCGCCGGCCAAATAATCGCATGAAAACGCAAAATATCTTTGCCGACAAATTCCGCCGCCGCCGGCCACCATTCTAAAACCTTTTTTTCTTCAATTTCCGGATACCCTAAAACCGTAATATAATTCGCCAACGCATCCATCCACACATACATCACTTGTGTACCATCATCCGGTACCGGCACACCCCATTCGAGTTGCGTCCGCGGCCGCGAAATTGACACGTCCGGCGTTTCTTCAAGTAACCTTAAAATCTCTTTCTTTCTAAAGAGAGGCAAAATCTGCATTTCGTCGTTTTCAATCGCTAAAGTTATACTTTCCTTAAAATCCGCAATTCTTAAATAATAGTTTTCTTCCGACAATTTCTCGTATAATTTTTGATGATCTGGGCAAACTCCCTCATTTTCCTCGCATTCCTTTTCAGTCACAAATCGTTCACAGCCCGTGCAATACCAACCTTCATAATCCGCCTTATAAATATGGTCTCGAAGTCGCATCCAAATATCTTGCACTCGACGCTCATGCTCAGGATCGGTCGTGCGCACAAAATCTGTATACTCCACTCCCAACTTTCTGATAAATTTCTTAAAAGTTTCAGCTTTTTGGTCCACAAATTCTTGCGTCGGAATTTCTAGCTCCGCCGCTTTTTGCGCGATTTTACTGCCATGCTCATCCGTCCCTGCCTGAAACCGTACCTCGTCGCCTCGCAATTTATAATACCGCGCACACACATCCGCCAAGCAATAATCCATCGCATGCCCAATATGCGGATCTCCGTTCATATACGGAATTGCCGTTGTAATATATTTCTTCGTCATAAATATATTTTACAATATATCACAATCAAGGTCAACGTTTAAAGACCCGTAGTCCCAGTACCAGTTGTATTCGTCGTCGTGTCGGTGTTGGTAGTTCCGTTCGTCGTATTTGTCGTATCTGTTGTGTTTGTCGTCGCATCAGTCCCAGTAGTTCCATTCGTTGTATTTGTTGTATCCGTCGTGTTCGTCGTTGCGTCCGTTGTGCCGTTTGTTGTGCCATTCGTCGTTCCGTTCGTCGTCGTGCCCGAAGTATTCGTATTTGTCGTCGATTCAGTGTTAGTCGTATTGGTCGTTTTTTCTTCTTCCGCTGGTTCCGAAATCGTCGTATTCGATTTTGTCTGTGAGCTCGAACTGCCGCTAGTTAGTTGTAAGACCAGCACTACAATCAGCGCCACTACAATCAAAGCCGCCACGATAATCAACGCAATCAAAGTAGTTTTATTCGTTTTCTTTTTCGCTTTCGCTGACGTATTCGCACCCATCGCTGTCGGATCAGGTTCCAC
>CAVDHS010000032.1:0-4548 GCA_963609155.1 Bulleidia sp.
AGTTACGTCATTTGTGATTGTAAAAATTTTAGTATCTCGACTGCTAATTAACTTTAGATTCAGCATTTTTTGAATAACTTTTTCAAAACTTTTCCAATAATCTTTACCAATTAAAAACACGGGCATTTTAGGCATTTTAGCTTCTTGCATTAAGCATAAAATTTCCGAAATTTCATCCATCGTACCAAATCCACCGGGGAAAAAGGCGAATACTTTTGACGCCATTGCTAGCGATACCTTGCGCGCAAAGAAATATTCAAAAGTCAGGCAATCTGTTAGATACGGATTAGGAAATTGTTCATGCGCCAGAGTGATATTTAACCCAATTGAACGCCCACCAATTTCGTAAGCACCATGGTTCGCCGCCTCCATAATCCCCGGCCCGCCCCCCGTTACGACCGCGTGTCCATTTTCCGCGAGCAATCCGCCGAGTTCATAGGCTAATTTACAATATTTGTTATCTTGTGGCAGCCTCGCCGAGCCAAACACTGTTACCCCCTGCGGGAAAGTACGCAGAGTCCGTAGCCCGTTCGTTAAATCTTTAGCATAAGCATTAGCCCGCTCTAAGTCTTCGATAGTTAATTTTTTAAGTAAATCATCTTGTAACATATTGCTCCTTAAATTTTTTGCATTGGCATTGGATGTAATTTTTCGCGTCCAGTCAAAATTCCCTTGTTTGCACCTAATTTTGAAACTACTGCGGTCGAATTTGCGGAAGCGAAAACCAGTGCGTCGTGGAATGATCTTCCGGCAGCAAAAGCAGCCAAAAAACCTGAACCGAATGCGTCGCCTGCCCCGGTCGCGTCTTTATTTTTCTTGTCTTCATAAAGTCCGAACCGATATTTCTCCGCACCATTCCCCGCAACCCCACCCATCGCTCCGTCTGTGATAATTACTGATTCAACATAACTACTCAAACGATACAAAAGTTCCGTCAATGTCGTCCCGGGCACAATTTTCGTCGCTTCGGATTTATTTACAATCAAAATATCCATATAATTCAACAATCTCGCTAATTCTTTCGTTTGTTCGAGTTCTTTTATACCCGGATTGAACATGATTTTTGTACCAATTTCATGTGCTTTTTTGAAAAATCTCGCCAAAGTGTCCAAGTCTCCGCGCAAAGTCGTTACATAAAGCCAATCTGGCGAAATCAAATCTAAATCTGTTTCTGAAAAATTCCCAAATTGCTCGCTTGCACCGCGGCAAGTCAAAATCGTGCGCTCTCCTGATTTCGAATCTAGCAAAACCACCGAAGTGCCGGTCGTTTTTCGTTCTAAAAAGTTTATATAACTATCGTCAATGCCTTCGCGTGATAGCGTTTTAATAATTGCTGTCCCAGCTGAATCATGCGCAAGGTTGCCCATAAAAATCGTTTCGTGCCCGTGCCGAGCGAAAGTAATCGCCGAGTTCACGCCTCCGCCGCCAACTTCATAAGAAATCCGGTCAATGTCGACTTTCGATCCGACTAAAACTTTACCAAAAATCGCTTCACCGCCAATTTCGGTCGGCACGAGATCATCGTGATCAATCAAATAAATGTCTTGTAGCGCTGAGCCCAGTGATAAAATTCGTGCCATTATAAAACTACTCCGTTTCGGTCAATTTCTGCAACTAGTTCTTCGAACGCTGCCGCCGGATTTTCAGCTTGCGAAATCGCTCCGCCGACATTAATCACGTCGAGATCCGCATGCGCCAAAGCTCGCACGTTAGTCATATTTGCGCCGCCATCCCAGCCAATTTCCACTTCCGGTTTCATATTTCGTATCAGTGAAATCTTCTCCATTTGCATCAAATCCGCTGGATGCCCCTGCATCCCGAGTTGTCCCGCAAAAATTAAAACATGATCCGCCAAATCAATATAAGGCTTCACATTTCCCGGAAAAGTCGAAGGCAGAAGCGCTACACCGGTCTTAATCCCCGCAGCTTTTAGCGCTTGAAAAGATGACGTTAAATCTTCACTCGCTTCGGCATGCAAAATGCAAAGCGATGGCCCAAGCTTCAAGATCGTATCAAGTTGTTCCGAAGGCTTCGCCGCCATTAAGTGTACGTCCGCATTCCAGTTTTTCGGCCACCAGATATTCGTAATATCGAGAGTTTGTGTTGGCGCAAAAACTCCGTCTGTCACATCGATCTGTACGCGACGCGTAAAAGCATTAATTCGTTCAATTTGCGCCCGAAAATCTTGTTTATTATCGGTCAAAATTGCCGGCACAATCGAAACTTGTCTAATCATAATCCTCCCTTTCGTCTAGACGATTAATTCGTCGCACGCGACGCTCTAGACCTTCAAAAGTTGTTTCTAGAAACGTAGTCGTAATTTCTTGAATTTTTGCGTCATCTAGAAAATGTGCCGACAAACATAAAACATTCGCGTCATCATGCTCGCGCGCCAATTTCGCCGATTCGGCTGAATCGCAATGCGCAGCACGCACGCCTTTAAAACGATTGGCTTGCATCGTCATGCCGTGCGCTGAGTCGCAAATCAAAATTCCACGCGCTGCGCCTAATTCATGCCGGATGGCTCGCGCAACTGCTACTGCTGGGTCATTAAAATCATCGCCTTCGTGATAGCTATAAGCCCCGACATCAGTAACTTCGAAATCCTTAGTCGCCAAAAACTTCAACAATTCTTTTTTTCTTTCAAATCCGCGATAATCCGCTCCGACAAATAATTTCATTAATTCCCCTTTCCGAAATCAACCGTCAGTTCAACCAGTCGGTTCGAATATCCCCATTCATTGTCGTACCACGCCACGATTTTAATCATATTTCCACCCACGACATCGATTAACGGCAAGTCGACAATACAAGAATGCGGGTCGCCGATAAAATCTGACGAGACCAATTCTTCGTCCGTTGCGCCAATAATCCCCTGATAATACGGTTCTTTGGCAGCTTTTTTGAATAAGTTTTGCAATTCTTCTTTAGTAACATCGCGTTTCACAATTGCCGTGATATCCGAGAGCGAGACTACTGGAGTCGGCACGCGCACGGATAAACCATTAAACTTGCCCTTCAGGCTCGGAATGGTGAGCGCCGCCGCTTTCGAGGCGCCCGTCGAAGTCGGCACGATGTTCTCTGCCGCCGAACGCGCTTCTCGCAGATCTTTTGCCGGTGCATCGAGAATTCTCTGCGAGCCGGTGTATGAATGTACGGTCGTCATCATTGCTTTCTCGATCCCGATCTCGTCTTCCAAAACTTTCATTATCGGCGCAATACAGTTTGTCGTACAAGACGCATTCGAAATAATCACATCTCCGTCTTCGACCACATCTTCATTTACGCCCAGTACTACAGTTTTTGCACCTTCGCCCTTTGCCGGCGCCGAAATCACCACTTTTTTCGCTCCAGCTTTAATATGCGCCCGCGCGTCCTTCGGATTAGTGAAAAATCCAGTCGATTCAATCACTACATCCACGCCGAGTTCGCCCCAAGGCAATTTTGCCGGATCTTTTTCTGCAAACACTGGAATTTCGCGCGTATTAACCATGATCGCATTCTCTTTTGCGACGACTTTTTTATCATAAGTCCCATACGAAGAATCGTGTTTCAAGAGGTGTGCCAAAGTTTTCGCATCGGTAATATCATTTATCGCCATTACCTGCGTGTCGTGTCGTTCCAGCAAAATCTTTAGCGCATTTCGCCCAATTCGCCCGAAGCCGTTAATCGCTACTTTTACCATTTTTACCTCCTAAAATATACTTAAGCTCATTATAACACACTTTATGTTAAAAGCACAAGCAACAAAAAAACACCCGTCCGGGTGTTTTTTTTGATATTTGCGGATTTTTATCGCGCAAAATGTGCAAATGCACGGTTGGCTTCCGCCATGCGGTGGCAATCTTCTTTTTTCTTGAAGGCTGCACCTTGTTCATTGTAAGCGTCGACAATCTCTAGCTCGAGTCGTTTCGCATATGGCATCCCACTGCGCGCTCGGGCGGACTGAACTAGCCACGAAAAGGCAAAGTGCAATTGTCGGTGCCCCGAAATTGGGAACGGGATTTGATAGTTTGCGCCACCAACCCGCCGACTTTTCACTTCAAAATCCGGCGAAACGTTCGCAATTGCTTTTTCTAGAACTTCGACTGGATTTTCCGAATCCAATTTTTTCGCTGCACCCTCAATCGCAGCATAAACCGCACGCTCCGCAACTTGTTTCTTTCCATCTAACATTGATTTATTAATTAATCTTTGGACCAGAACCGACTGATATTTCCGATCCGGGCTGACTTTTCGAATTAAGGATTTAGTAGTTTTTCTTGGCATTTACTTATCCTCCTTCTTCGCCCCATATTTTGAACGACCTTGTTTGCGGCCTTGTACGCCTTGCAGATCCAAAGCTCCGCGCACAATGTGATAACGCACACCCGGCAAATCCGGAACCCGTCCACCACGCACCAGCACGACTGCGTGCTCCTGCAAATTATGACCTTCGCCCCCGATATAAGCCCAAACTTCCTGACCATTGGTCAAACGCACACGCGCAACTTTTCGCATCGCTGAGTTCGGTTTCTTCGGAGTTTTGGTCGTTACTTTAATGCAGAC
>CAVDHS010000033.1:0-1730 GCA_963609155.1 Bulleidia sp.
GGAGTGTTCGGTGCGACAGTTGCAGAAAGGTTGGCGAGTAAAGGAAAAAAAGTTTTAGTGATTGACCGACGGGAACACTTAGCGGGAAATATTTATTCTTATACAGATTCGGAAACGGGGATTGAAGTGCATAAATATGGCTCGCATATTTTTCATACAGAGTCGGATGAAGTATGGAATTACGTAACGAAGTTTACCGATTTTAATGATTACACACATACGGTAAATACGCGGCATGAGGGTAAATTATACCCGATGCCGATCAATCTGGATACGGTGAATTTATTGTATGAAATGGAAATGTCCGCGGAAGAAGCGGAAAAATTCGTGAAAGAAGAAGCAGAGCGAGATACGAAGCGATTAGGGATTAAAGAACCAAAGAATTTTGAAGAAAAAGGGATTAGCTTGGTGGGTGAAAAATTATATACGGCGTTTTTGAAAAATTATACAGAAAAACAATGGCATACTTCGGCAAAAAATTTGTCAGCAGAAATTTTGAAGCGAATTCCGGTGCGGTTCTCACATGACAACCGGTACTTCATGACTGCGAAGTACCAAGGAATTCCTTGCGATGGTTATACAAAGATGGTGGAAAAGATGCTTGAGAGTGAAAATATCGAGGTTCGATTAGGGGTGGATTTTCGGGAAGTGAAAGATGAAATTTCGAATGAAACAAAAATTGTTTATTGTGGGCAAGTCGATGAATTATTTAATTATGAATTGGGAGTTTTACCGTGGCGATCGCTTAAGTTTGAGGAAGAAAAGACGGAAGATGGACTTGGCGAAGCAGTGATTAATGAAGCGGATGCGGAAGTGCCATATACACGGTCGCATGATTATAAATATTATCAAATTCATCAACCGGAAGTTGTTGAACAAAAACTTTCGATCGTAGCGCGAGAATATCCGGCAGATTTCGAGAAAGGTGGGGACGCATATTATCCAGTGGATACAGAAGAGTCGCATGAATTATACCAGAAATATGTCAAACTTTGTCGTGAACGATATCCGAAAATGATTTTAGGCGGACGACTCGGGGCGTATCAATATTGGGATATGGATAAGGCAATATTGAATGCTTTGGAAATGGCGAAGGAAATAACGAAGGATGGATTTTAATTTTAAAGATAAACGAATTTTAATTTGTCAGCCGATGATTGCGGGCATTATCGGCTCGACAGTAGTGGTATTCGAGTTGGCGGATTTTTTAATTGAACAGGGTGCAAAAGTTTTAATATATACTTGTTATTATAGTCATCCAATGAGAAAATTTTTTGAAGATAAAAAAATAGAAGTAGTTTGTTTTGATGACGAACCGAATCTCCATTTTGTTGATTTTGATTATGTTTGGGTTAATTCGCAGATAATGCCGAGAAGTATGATAAAAGACTTTAAAAATGAGCAAAATGTGCGAACGATCTTTTGTCATATGTCACCATTAGATATTATTCCGGATGAGAGACCGTGGATTGTTGATTTTGAGGAAAAGATTTGCAGCCTCAGACTATTTGTGTCGGAAATGACAAAAAAGAAAAATGAGGTTTTTATGAAAAAAGATACGAAATGGATGCTTTTTGCTAATCCGGCGCCGGATTTGTATAGTGAATTGGCGGTGAGAAAAGAGAAGCAAAAGCCAGAACGAGTTTTAATAGTATCGAATCACCCGCCAAAAGAAATTGATGAAGCAAAAAAGATATTAGAAAAAAATAATATTGCGGTAAAAATGATGG
>CAVDHS010000033.1:1740-6880 GCA_963609155.1 Bulleidia sp.
AAATGATGGGGGAGCCAAATACAGAAAATGATCCAAAATTGATGAATTGCGATTTATTGAAAGATGCGGATGTCGTAATAACTATAGGCAAAACAGTTCAATATTGCTTAGTGTCGGGAACCCCTGTCTATGTTTATGATCATTATGGGGGTGTAGGATTTTTGAACGACAAAAATTACGAAGTGGCAAAAATACATAATTTTTCTGGCAGAGAAGCGCGAAGGAAAAGTGGTGAAAAAATAGCTGCTGAGATTATGAATAAATACGAAAAAGCTTTCCCGTTTTATGGCAAACGAAGAGACTTATTTAAAAAAGATTTTTTAATTAGCAATGTGCTTCCGAAGATATTTGAAGCAGTAAAGCCTGTGAAAGTCGCGCCGTTTTCGGAAGAATATTTGGAATCAATTTTGCTTAGTCAAAATTTTGCGGCGAGATGTTTTCAAGCACTTTCAATAAAAGACGAACTTAATAAAGAAGTGGGAATTTTACGTGAGGAAAACGAAGTATTGAGAGAAGAAATAGCGAATGTTGATAGGCAACTTACAAATGTTGATAGGCAACTTACAAATGTTTTAGAATCGGAAGCTTGGAAAATCGGAAAAGCTGTTACGTGTCCGTTGGCTAAAATTAAAAAACTGTCGAATAAAAATAAGTAATTTTACTAAAGAACTCTAGCCCCAGAGATCTTTGTAGGCTTTGGCGACGGTTTTGGGATCGCTATCTAATTTGATTTTGCCGTTTTCGATTAAAATAGCGCGATCACAGAATTTAGTGATGTTTTCCATGGAATGAGTGACGAGAATGACGGTTTGATTGCCGTGGAGAGATTTGAAATAATCTTCACATTTTTGTTGGAAAGCGGCGTCGCCAACAGCGAGAACTTCGTCAAGAAGAAGGATGTCGCCTTTGGCGCGAATTGCGATCGAGAAAGCGAGGCGAACTTGCATGCCGGAAGAATAGTTTTTGAGTTTTTGATCTTGGAACTCTTCAAGTTCGGCGAATTTCCAGATTTTGGGATACATTTTTTCGACTTCTTTGTGCGAAAAACCGAGCAGAGCGCCATTTAGATAAACATTTTCGCGACCGGTGAGATCGGGATTAAAACCGACGCCGAGCTCGATGAACGGAATGAGATTGCCGTCGATAATAATCTCTCCTTTTTCAGGATAATAAATACCGCCGAGGGTTTTTAGAAGAGTGGATTTTCCGGAACCATTACGGCCGACAATGCCAATAAATTCGCCCTTTTTGATATCAAAGTTTAAACCATTTAAGACTTTTTGTTCTTTGTAACCTTTGATACCGCGAAGACGATTGAATATGGATTGTTTGAGACTCATTGAACGTTCGGTCGGAAGACGGAAACTTTTATGTAGATTTGAGACATGGATTGCGATGTCGTTGTCGGAATTGATTTCTTTACGAACGCCAGTTTTACGCTTACTCATTTAGATGTCCTCCGCGAAGAATTTAGATTTTTTACGGAAATAGAAAATTGCGAAAATGAAGATGACGAAGATGATAGCAAAAGGGAGAAATTGAAACCAAGGATTTTCGATGTAATTCCAAGTGGTGACAGTTTCGGAAGTAATGAGATTGTGACGAACGTCTTGAATTGCTTGAGCAATAGGGCAAATGAGAAGAATTTTCGCGGCAATAGCAGAAGTTTCGGCAATCATGGAAATTGGATAAATAATCGGAGTGGCGTAGAAAAGAGCTTGAGTGAGAACATCCCAAATCGAAGTAATATCGCGATAACGAACGTTAATTGCGCCAAGAAGGAAAGAAATACCAAGAGACAAAATGTAAATTTCGAAAAGAGAAAGCGGAACGAGAAGCCAACTCCAACTCGGCTCGACACCGTTAATTAAAGCAAAGATAACAACAACAACGAGATTAATTAACATATTAATCACGGCGGTTAAAGTTGCGGAAACGACGACGATATATTTCGGAAAAGATATTTTACGGATGAGGTCGCCACGATTGACCATGGCCTGAATACCTTGAGAAGTACATTCAGTGAAGAAGCTCCAAAGCGTTGTTCCGGCAAGTAGATAAACTGGGTAATGAGGAATATCACTACCGAATTTCAAAAGTTGACCGAAGACAAGGTAAAGGATTGCGAACATCATGAGCGGGCGCAAAAGAGCCCAAAGATAACCAAGGACAGAACCTTGATAGCGTAATTTAAAATCGGTGCGAGTTAGTTCAGAGAGTAAAACACGATTTTTTTTATTAAAAACATGCGGAATGTTCATATAGTATATTTTAGCACAAAATGGTATAATATTCTATATGGGAAAGATTTTAGTAACTGGGGGGACCGGATACATCGGTTCACATACAATCATTGAACTTTATAAAAAGGGGTGCGAGATTGACGTTTTAGATAATTTATTTAATTCGAAAATCACGGTATTGGATAAAATTGAGAAAATTACGGGGAAAAAACCGAATTTTTACGAGATTGATTTACTTGATTTTGAGAAAATGGATAAATTGTTCGAGGAAAATGATTATGATTTAGTGATCCATTTTGCGGGATTGAAGGCGGTGGGAGAATCGGTTGAAAAGCCGCTTAAATACTATGAAAATAATGTAGGGGGGACAATTAATTTGTTGAAATGTATGAAAAAACATGGGACGAAGAAAATTATTTTCTCGTCTTCAGCAACGGTTTATGGTGAGCAGCCAGTGGCAAAATTGGATGAAACGATGTCGACGGGAGCGGGAATTACGAATCCGTATGGAGAAACGAAGTTTATGATTGAAGAGATTTTGAAGGATGTTGCGATTGCGGATCCGGAATTTCAGGTGGTGATTTTACGCTACTTTAATCCGGTAGGTAATCATCCGTCAGGACTTTTGGGCGAAGATCCAAATGATATTCCAAATAATTTGATGCCAATTGTGATGAAAGTTTCGCGAGGAGAAATTGCGGAGTTGTCAGTTTATGGTGATGATTATCCGACACCGGATGGAAGTGGAGTGCGAGATTATATTCATGTAGTAGATCTCGCGAAAGGTCATGTAGCGGCGATGGATGTAATGAAACCAGGGGTGTTGATTTATAATCTTGGTTCGGGTAAAGGAACGTCAGTGTTTGAAATGATTACAGCGTTTGAAAAAGCGAGCGGAAAGAAGTTGCCGTATAAAGTTGTGGGTCGACGGGCGGGGGATTTGGCGGAAATTTATGCTGATCCGACGAAGGCGGAAAAAGAATTGGGTTGGAAAACAGAATTGACGGTTGAAGATGCGATGCGAGACACGATGACTTATTTGAACAATTTGTAAGCTAGCTTTAGGAGGTCCGGATTAAGAAGTGCAAGTTTTAGAGCGATTTTGTCGATTTTTGTAGCTTCGGGGTTTTTAGTGATGAAAGTTTGGTGATTTTTGAGATAATTTGTAAGCTCTTTAGTGCGTGGATGATTTTTGGGGATTTGACGAAGAAGAGAAAAACGCGCGCGCATGCGACGTTCGTTAGTAGTGTTTTTTAGATTTGGGAAATATTGGTCAAGATCGTCGCACATTTTGTCGGTAAGTTCGATCAAATCAAATTTTCGGTCGTCGAAATTTTGGTTGATGATTGAATTCTCGTGATGAATGTAAAGATAAAATTCATCTGGGAGAAAAACGATTTTTTGAGCTTTTTGAATAAGCTTGTAAGTCGTACCAACATCTTCGTGGAGTTTGCCGAGGGGGAATTTAACATGATCGAAAAAGTGACGCGGAAAAAGTTTCATAGTGACCGAGATCATAAAACCTTCTTCTTTCAACATGGCTTTCAAAGCGGATTCGGTCGAAAAAACTTTTTGAGGATAATGGTTATTATTGAAGTTCTTAATTGTTTTATCTGGAAAAATTTCTTTAAAAGAGCAAACAGCGACGTCGGCGTTAGTTTTTTGAAGTACATCGAGCATTTTTTCAAGCATTTTCGGTTCGACCATATCATCGCTATCAATAAAAGTAATAAAGTCGCCGGAAGCAATTTTTAATCCGGAGTTTCGAGCGCCAGAAAGACCTTGATTTTTTTGTGTGAGAATTTTTAGACGGGGTTCTTTTTTGGAGTAATCTTCGAGAATGATCTTAGAATTGTCGGTTGAACCATCGTCGATGGTGATAATTTCGAGATTTTTGTAGGTTTGGTTGATGACGGAATCTAAACAATTCGCGAGATATTTTTCGGTGTTATAAACTGGGATAATGACGGAAATTTTAATTTTTGAGTTCATGAGTTTTGTTCTCCTTTTCATTCTTCTTTTGACCGAAAACAAGGCGATCGTAGAAAAAATAATTTAAAATCATGGTGACGATATTGACGAGAATGAAAATGCCAGTGCTTTCGACAAAATCGAAATTAAAGGGAAGGTGAAGGGCTTCAGAGATTTGGAGGGCGAATTTGTAAAGTGGAGTGAAAAGCCCGAAAAACCAAGTTAAAAATGGTGAAAAAACGACGGCGAGAAGAGCATTCCAAATGAAGAAATTGATGACGCCGGTTTTGGTTGGATGGCGTTCTTTCCAAGTGATTTTTGAGTGGAGAAAATAGGCGAGAATGGTGGTGACGGAAGTTGAAATAAGGGAAGAAAGCCAAAGTAATTCGCTGTTTTTTATAATAATGAGGGCTAGGAAAGTGTAAAATAAATAATTGGAAAGTGCGAGAATGATACCAACGACGACGAATTTGCTGACGCGTTTTTTGGTGGTGAGTTGAGTTTTCGGTGTGGAATCTTTTTGCATTATTTTTATTATATCATTTTTGGGGAATAAAAAATAACCCTGCGGGTTATCTTCGTTTTTATGGTGAACCTAGTCGAATCGAATTGGAACGACATCTGTTTGGACATCTACCGAATAAGGGGTATTATCTCGGTTCTATATCTGACAACAAACATTCCTTAGAGTAATGGAAAGTATGTATACTAGTATAACTAACAGTAGTTACTAGCTAAACATTGACGTTATTAAAGGTTCCTTAAGAACCTACGTTAACATTAATAAACATTATTACATTATTCTTATAGTCCATCTATTCCTCTTTCTTACTTAAAAAGCCTGAGTCGGGTTTTCCCACCGTGGGGTTTTCCGTTTATGGAGGCAGTCAATACGAAAGGTGCTTTAAATTTGCATTAGGTAGTTT
>CAVDHS010000034.1:0-779 GCA_963609155.1 Bulleidia sp.
CTACTGTACGAAAATTTCTTTTTGAAGAAACTCAAAAGTTCGACCAGCGCCATCGCCGTGAATATCCAATACAAAATTCTAAATGGTAATCCGTTAAAAAAGCAAAGCCCTATTGCTGCACCAACAAACATAATCGTGCCGACAATCACTCGTACCCGAAAATTCTTGTCCATATCTCGATTATATCATATAATTAAAATATGCCTTTAGAATTTGTTTACAATAAAATTAAGAATACTTTACGCAAAATCGACCTTAAAATCGAACGCGCACGAACTGGCTATATCGAAAAGATGCCGAGTGAGTTGGAATATTTTGACGGCGGACTTTATGATGCGATTTATGATGCTAGCTGTAAATATCCATTAAATACCGCGCTAGAATATTTTGAAACGGAGATTTCTTACAAAGAATTGATTAAAAAGATCAATAAAGTTGCCGCGGCTTTGAAAGCGATTGGTGCCGAGAAAGGCGAGAATATTACGGTTTGTATGCCGAACACGCCTGAAGAGATCTATATGTTCTATGCGATCAACGAAATTGGGGCGGTGGCGAATATGGTCCACCCGCTCTCTTCGGAAAAAGAAATTGAAGATTATCTGAATCAAGCACAATCGAAGATTATGCTTTGTATCGACATTGCTTATCCAAAAGTTGAGGCGATTATTAAAAACACTGCAGTCGAACAAGTCGTAGTTGTTTCAGCAACGCGCTCGATGGATTTTATCGTGCGTGCAGTTTATAAAATCACCAAAGGCCGCAAAAATCATATTAAAAAG